>CBFHSX010000009.1:23592-48999 GCA_965658615.1 Alphaproteobacteria bacterium
GCGCAAAGTCTGAAAGCCGATGACACGCCCTTGGCCATTACAGTGACGGCAGAAGGCAAAATTTTCATCGAGGAAAGCGAGATCGCCATTGAGGGTTTGGTGCCGCGCCTCGAAGCGATTGCTGGTGCCGGCGCCGGCTTGGAGCAACGCATTTATGTGCGCGGCGACCAAGAGGTTGCTTATGGCCGTGTCGCTGATGTCGTGGCGCGCATTAATGCCGCCGGTTATGCGCGTGTGGCGCTGGTCACGGAACGACCCAAGGGGCGGAATTAATGGCTCTTTTGCGCCCCGATTTGCTCGCCTCTATTGTGCTGCATAGCCTGCTCGTGGCGCTTGTGGTGCTGTGGAAGCCGGGGCTGAGCGAGACCGATGCGCTGGATACCAGCCTGCCGATCGAGGTCATCACGCTGGACGAATTTACCCGTTTGATTGAGGAAACCGCCAAGCCGCAAGCTGCGCAGCCGGTGGAGGCGCAAAAACCCCCGGCCGCCGCGGCGCATGAACGCGCGGCACCTGAAGCCGCTCCGGCGACCAGCGCGGATGCGATGCCGACCGCCGAAGAGCCCCCATTGGCGGAGTCGGAAGCGACGGCAGAGCCGCAAACCCCACCGCCGCCGCGCTTCAAAGTCGCCGCGCCTGTGCCGATGGTGCGGCCGGTCATGAAACCCAAGCCGCTGCTCGATGTCGGCAGTGTGCAGGCGCTGTTGAACAAAGTGCCCGATGCGCCCAATGCGCAGAGCGCGGCTGCCGCCGCGCAGGAGAGCGACGCCGCGCCGCGCCTGACCCTGTCGGAGATTGACGCGTTTCGAGCGCAGATGCAGCGCTGCTGGTCGCCGCCTTCGGGCGCGCGCGATGCCGACGATCTGCGCATTTTGATTAGGCTTTCCTTGACCCCGGGCGGCGGCATATCGGCCGGGCCGGTGGTGGTCAATCGCAGCCGTTTGGGCGATCCGTTTTTCCGCGCTGCCGCCGAAAGCGTGTTGCGCGCCATTCGCCGTTGCCAGCCTTTTACAATGCCGGTGGAAAAATATGCCGCATGGCGCAATATTGAACTGACTTTCGATCCCAGCCGCATGCTGGGGGGATAGGAGAGAGAAATGAGCCGTTTCATCGCAAGCTGTCGTCAGCTTCTCGTCGCCGCCATGATTGGCGTATTGAGCCTGCCGCATATGGTCGTGCCGGCGCAGGCGGCGCTGAAGATCGATATTACGCAGGGCAGTGTCGAGCCCTTGCCCATCGCCGTGCTGGATTTTGTCAGTGAGGGCGGTGTGGGCGCCGATTTGGCGCAAGTGGTTGTCTCCGATCTCGAGCGCTCCGGTCTTTTCCGGCCGGTTGACCGCGCCGCTTTTATTCAAGACCAAGTCGATGTTAATGCCCGCCCGCGCTTTAAGGATTGGCGCATTGTCAATGCATTGGCTTTGGTAACAGGCCGCGCCGTGCAGCAGAGTGATGGCCGATTGCGGGTCGAGTTCCGGCTTTGGGATGTGGTGGCCGAGCAGCAAATGACCGGCTTGCAATTTTTCACCACGCCGGAAAATTGGCGGCGCATTTCGCACCTCATTGCCGATGCGATTTATGAACGCTTGACCGGCGAGACCGGCTATTTTGATACACGTATCGTCTATGTCTCGGAATCGGGGCCGAAGAACAATCGCGTGAAAAAACTCGCCATTATGGATCAAGACGGTTTCGCGCAAGCCGAGCTGACCAGCGGGCGGGCGCTGGCTTTAACGCCGCGCTTCTCACCGACGGCGCAGGAAATTACCTATCTGTCCTACTATCGCAATAAGCCGCGGGTTTATTTGCTCAATGTCGAGACCGGCCAGCAGGAAGTGGTCGGCGATTTTCCGGGTATGACATTTGCGCCGCGTTTTTCGCCCGACGGGCAGAAAATCATTATGAGCCTGGAGCGCAGCGGCAATTCAAACATTTACACCATGGATTTGAGAACCCGCGAAACGCGGCGTCTGACCGCCTCATTGGCGATTGATACGGCACCGTGCTACGCGCCGGATGGCAGCCGTGTGGTGTTTGAAAGCGACCGCATGGGCTCGCAGCAACTTTATGTCATGGAGGCTGACGGCTCGAATGTGCGGCGGATTTCCTATGGCGAGGGCCGCTATGCAACGCCGGTCTGGTCGCCGCGCGGCGATCTCATCGCTTTCACCAAAACCCTGAAGGGGCGGTTTCTCATCGGCGTGATGAAACCCGATGGCAGTGGCGAGCGTATCCTGACGGAGGGGTATCATAATGAAGGCCCGGCTTGGTCGCCCAATGGCCGCGTGTTGATTTTCTTCCGCGAGGGCAAGGGCGCCGATAATGGGCCGACCCTCTGGACAGTCGATGTGACCGGCTATAATGAACGTCCGCTCAACACACCGGAATGGGGTTCCGATCCGGCTTGGTCACCGCTTATTCGTTAGTCATAAATCTGAAAGGTTTTTCCGTTAAAAATTTTCCAGCAATGCGTTGCAATTTGGTCATATTTGAGTAAGTTAGGCGCTATACGGGATTTTCGGCACTCATTGGGAGCTTTCTATGGGATATAAATCAAAACTAAAAATCATTTCTGCCGTGGCTATGACCGGTCTGTTTATAGCCGGTTGCGCGTCGACCGGCAGCGGTCCGTCGGCGTCTTCCAGCGTATCATCAGCGCCCGCGCCTGTCGCAGCGCCGTCAGACGATGCACAATATTTGGTCGAAAATGTCGGTGATCGCGTTTTCTTCTCGACGGACCAGTCAAATCTGGACGGTTCGGCCCGCGCTACATTGCGCAATCAGGCCGCTTGGTTGAAACAAAACGCTGACCTGCGTTTGACCATTGAAGGCCATGCTGACGAGCGCGGCACACGCGAATATAATTTGGCTCTGGGGGCACGCCGTGCCAATGCAGTCCGCGACTTCCTGATCAGCGAAGGCGTGTCAGGCAATCGTTTGCAAACCATTTCATACGGTAAAGAACGCCCGGTTTCATTGTGCTCGGAAGAGTCGTGCTGGTCGAAAAACCGTCGTTCGGTTGCGACCATTCGCTAAGCCGAAACAGCATCAAGAATTGAGGGCACCGCAAGGTGCCCTTTTTTTGCCCTAATTTTGCCGAACTTGTCGCATAATACAGCCGCATGATTGATTTGGGAAAAAGCCTGCTGATAAGCCTCGCTGTGCTGGTGGGGATGAGCAGCGGTGTGGGCGCACAATATATCACCTCGCCGACAAGCGAGCGGGCTGTGCCGAGCGGGCCTTTATCGCCGCGCAGTGTGGCCGCGACGGATGCCATGGCCGAGGAACGCATCGAGGCGCTGGAATTGCGCATCGCCCAATTGGAACAATTGCTGGAAGCGCAAAATAATCTCAATACGCGGCGACAAATGAGCGATGCCAAACGCCTCCGCGACCGTCTCGATAATCTGGAAGCGCAAATGCAGGGCGGGGTGACGCCGCCCGTGCCGGTTGCGGCTACGCCATCGGTCGATAGCGGCGCGACGATTTCGGTCAATACGGGCGGCGGTCAGACCGCCGAATTGCAAATGCGCTATAATGATATGGCTGAAAGCCTGCGCCTGCTGCAAAGCCAAACCGATCGTTTGCTGCTGCAAATGCGCGGCTTGGAGCAAGCGCTGGACCGCAAAACCGCCGATAATGAATTTCGCTTCCAAGCGCTGGAAAGTGGTATGCGCCGCGCCAATACCGGCATTTCATCGACCTCTGATCAAACCGAAATTATCGGCTTTGTAAAGCGCGCTGCGCCGGTCGCCGCGCTTGAGGGTGCTTCGGCGGTTGCGGCGGCCTCCGCCGCGGTGTCGCGTGCCGGGCAAGACCGTTTGGTCGGCGAGGGCGATTTGTCGGTACTGACTGATTTCGGCCAATCGAGCCGGGTGGCCTTGGCCGACCCGAAAGCGCTGTATGCGCGCGCTTTGGGCGATTTGCAGGCCGGTAATTATGCCGGTGCCGAACTGGATTTGGCCGAGTTGCTGGCCACCCATCCGGCGCATGAGCTGGCCGGCAATGCGCAATATTGGCTGGGCGAAACGCATTATGTGCGGCGTCAATATAAGCGCGCCGCGCAGGCTTTTTTGAGCGGCTATACGACTTATGAGAAAAGTCCGAAAGCCCCTGATAGCTTGCTGAAGCTGGGCATGACATTGACGGCTTTGGGTGAAAAAACAACCGGCTGCGACGCTTTTGCCGAGCTTGGCGCGAAGTTTCCCGATGCCAGTATTGCGGTGAAAAAACGCGCCGATATTGAACGCAAACGGGCAAATTGTGGGTCGTGAAGCGGCCGGTCTAACCCCTGAAATGCTGCTGTCCAAATTGCGGTCGATCCGGCCTGCCGATACTTATGCGCTGGCCGTGTCGGGCGGGCGTGACTCTATGGGCCTCTTGGGGCTGGCCGCAGCGGCGGCTAAATTGCCCTCAGCGCCGCGTTTTATCGCGTTGAGTGTTGACCATGGTTTGCGCGCCGACGCGCAAGCGGAGGCTCGCATGGTCGCTGACGCCTGCCAAGAATTGGGGCTTGAGCACCATGTTTTGACTGCCGACGAAAAGCTTGGAGATACGGATATCCAACAACAGGCCCGGCGGTTGCGTTATCGGCTGATGGCCGCGTTTTGTCGCCCGTTAAAAGCGCCGCTTGTGACGGCGCATCATCTGCATGACCAAGCCGAGACGGTGGCGATGCGGCTGGCGCGCGGCAGTGGGGTTGACGGTCTGGCGGCAATGGCGCCAAGCCAATGGCTGGATACGGAAGCCGGACGGCTGCTGTTGCTGCGCCCGTTTCTGGATACGCCGCCGGAAGCCCTGCACGGCGATCTGCCGCATATCGATGATCCAAGCAATGAGGATACGCGTTTTGAGCGCGTGCGCTGGCGGCAAAAAAGGGGGCAAATGACTGCGGCCGGCATGTCGCCTGCCGCTCTGGCGGCTTTGGCGCGCGATATGCGGGCCTTGCGCATACAACGCGATGCGGCGCTGCATGACTGGCTCAGCGATCATGCAGTGTGGCACGATTATGGGGTGCTGGTGCTGCCGCGCGATGAATGGCGCGTGCTGCCATATCGCTGGCGCGCCGCGCTGCTGGCCGCTTGTGTGCGCTATTTCGGGGGCCACGCGCACCCGCCGCGCCGCGATGCGATTACGGGCTTTGCGGCCGGTCTTGATGAGGCCAAAAGCGGTGCTGCCGTGCTGGGCGGCGTGTTGATGCGCTGGCGCACGAAGCAGCTTTTTTTGGGCCGCGAATATGCGGCTCTTGCCGATAAGCCGCAGCCGCATCCGGCCGCGGCATTGTGGGATGCGCGTTTTCATGTTGTGGCGTTGCCGGACGGGCACTTTGTCGCGCCATTGGGGCCGGCCGGTATAGCCGCGATGCGGGCCACGGGCATGGCTTTCGATAAAGCCGTACCCGCGGCCTATCACGCTGTTTTACCTGGGCTTTTTAAACATGACGCAGACGGCATGGCGGTGTTGGCCGGTCCCGCGACAGAAAAAAACCTGGCGCGCGTGTCATCTGATAGTCTGTTTGATGCGCTTTTTGGCCGGTCGCAAGACTGGTAATGTGGGGTTCGCGCCCCTATATTGAAAGAGTAGTTATTTTGAAAAGGATAATGCCGTGAATGGTATGAGAAATATCGCTGTCTGGTTGATTGTCGGCCTGATGCTGATCACCTTGTTTAATGTGTTTCAAGGCCCGTCAGCGCAGGTCTCGAGCCGCAATATCAATTTCTCGCAATTTATTGCCGAAGTGGATGCGGGCACGATCGCCGATGTGACGATTGAGGGTGATAGCATTACCGGGCACTATTCTGACGGCGCGTCTTTCTCCACCTATGCGCCGCCCAATGATCCGACATTGGTGCAACGTCTGCAAGAACGCGGCGTGTCCATCACGGCCAAGCCGGACAGCTCGAGCTCGCCCACGCTTTTGGGTGTGCTGATTTCGTGGTTCCCCATGCTGCTTTTGATCGGTGTATGGATTTTCTTCATGCGTCAAATGCAAGGTGGCGGCCGCGGTGCGATGGGCTTTGGCAAATCGAAAGCCAAGCTCCTGAACGAAGCGCATGGCCGCGTCACTTTTGACGATGTCGCCGGTATTGACGAAGCCAAGGATGATTTGCAGGAAATCGTTGAGTTTTTGAAAGACCCGACCAAATTCCAGCGTCTCGGTGGTCGTATCCCGAAAGGTGCGCTGCTGGTCGGCCCGCCGGGCACCGGTAAAACGCTGCTGGCGCGCGCTATTGCGGGCGAAGCCAATGTGCCGTTTTTCTCCATTTCCGGTTCTGACTTTGTCGAAATGTTTGTCGGTGTCGGCGCGTCGCGCGTGCGCGACATGTTCGAGCAGGCCAAAACCAATGCGCCGTGCATTATCTTCATTGATGAGATTGACGCGGTCGGTCGCCATCGTGGAGCCGGTCTTGGCGGCGGCAATGACGAGCGCGAGCAAACGCTGAACCAATTGCTGGTTGAGATGGATGGCTTTGAAGCCAATGAGAGCATTATCCTGATTGCCGCAACCAACCGTCCTGATGTTTTGGATCCGGCGCTGCTGCGCCCGGGCCGTTTCGACCGTCAGGTCGTGGTTCCCAATCCGGATATTATCGGTCGCGAGAAAATCCTCAAAGTGCATATGAAAAAAACGCCTTTGGCCTCGGATGTCGACCCGCGCACCATTGCGCGCGGCACGCCGGGCTTTTCCGGTGCTGACCTCGCCAATTTGGTCAATGAGGCGGCGCTTTTGGCGGCGCGGCGCGCCAAGCGTCTGGTCTCCATGCAGGAATTTGAAGACGCCAAAGACAAGGTGATGATGGGTGCTGAACGTCGCTCCATGGTGATGACGGATGAAGAAAAACGCCTCACCGCCTATCATGAGGGCGGTCACGCATTGGTGGCTTTGAACATGGAAGCCTCAGACCCGGTACATAAGGCAACGATTATCCCGCGCGGCCGCGCTTTGGGCATGGTGATGCGCCTGCCCGAACGAGACCAAGTGTCGATTACCCGAGGCAAGATGAAAGCCGATTTGGCGGTGGCTATGGGCGGCCGTATTGCCGAGGAGCTGATTTTCGGCCATGAAAAAGTCACTTCCGGTGCGTCTTCTGATATTCAAATGGCGACCAATATGGCCAAGGCCATGGTCACTCAATACGGCATGTCGGAAGAAATGGGCCCGTTGGCCTATGGCGAAAACGAGCAGGAAGTCTTTCTCGGTCATTCTGTGGCGCGCCAGCAAAACATGTCGGAAGAGACACAGAAGAAAATCGACGCCGAAGTGCGCAAGTTGGTGGAAGAGGGCTATGAAAAAGCCAAGCAAATCTGCAGTGACAAAATGGAAGATTTGCACACGATTGCCAAAGGTCTGCTGGAATATGAAACGCTGTCCGGTGATGAAATTATCGGCCTGCTGAAAGGCGATGCGCCGCATCGGCCCGAGGATGATAATAAGCCGCAAAGCGGCGGTCCGGCCTCGCCTTTCCCGACCACGGGCACACCGGGCGTCGGTGGGGCAGAACCGCAGAGCACATAGAACAGCCGGGCGCGTATGACGCACATATTCGGAATCGTAAATATGACCGCCGACAGTTTTTCTGACGGCGGTCAATTTTTGGAAGCTGATAACGCGTTGGCACATGCCGCAAAGCTGGTGGATGACGGCGCGCATGTGCTGGATGTCGGCCCGGCCTCGAGCCATCCCGATGCCGGTGATGTGTCGGCCGACGAAGAAATTGCGCGGCTGGCGAGCGTTTGGGATCGGTTAAAGAGCCTCGGCGCGCCGATCAGCATTGACAGTTTTCAACCCGCGACACAGCGTTGGGCGATGGCGCAGGGCGCCGATTGGCTGAACGATATTAACGGCTTTCGTGACCCCGCGCTGTATGATGAGCTGGCCGATTATCAGGGTCGTCTGGTGGTCATGCACGCCATTCAAGCCAAGGGAATAGCAACCCGCGACGCACCGCCTGAAGGCGATATTTGGGACCATATAATGCGGTTTTTCGAGCAGCGTTTGAGGGCTTTTGAAAAGGCCGGTATCGCGCGCGACAGGCTGGTGCTCGACCCGGGTATGGGTTTTTTTCTCGGCAATCGTCCGGAGACATCCATGGCGGTGCTGGCCGGTTTGGACGGGCTGAAGCGGGCCTTTGATTTGCCTGTGCTGGTCTGTGTGTCGCGCAAAAGCTTTCTGCGCGCGCCGGCCAATATTCCGGTTGCCGAAAGCGGGCCGATAACGCTGGCGGCCGAGATGCTGGCTGTGCAGCAGGGCGTTGATTATATTCGCACCCATGATGCGCGCCAATTGGCCCAGGCGCTGTCGCTGGCAAGCCAATTGGGCACATATCGCTAAAAAGTAATAAATTGCAACAGCTTGTGATTTGCGGTGTGTGGCCGGTTTTGTCCATATAGGGGCATGAATAGAAAATATTTTGGAACCGATGGTATTCGCGGCCGCGTCAATGGCGATAAAATGACCGCAGATACGGCGCTGCGCCTAGGTATGGCAGCCGGGCGTTATTTTCATCGTGGCGAACATCGCCACCGTGTGGTTATCGGCAAGGACACTCGCCTGTCCGGCTATATGATTGAGCCGGCTTTGGTGGCGGGTTTTACCTCTATGGGCATGGATGTGTTTCTGTTTGGGCCTATTCCGACCCCGGGCGTGGCTTTTCTCACCCGCTCTTTGCGCGCCGATATTGGCGTGATGATTTCCGCTTCGCATAACGCTTTTGAGGATAATGGCATTAAGCTGTTCGGCCCGGACGGCTATAAATTGTCGGATGAAATTGAATATGAGATCGAGCAGCTTATGGACGGCTCAACCCAGCACATGCTGGCTGACAGCGCGAAGCTGGGCCGCGCCAAGCGGATTGATGACAGTCAGGCGCGCTATGTCGAATTTGCCAAGCGGACTTTCCCGCGCTCAATGACGCTCGAGGGCATTAAGCTGGTGATAGATTGCGCCAATGGGGCTGGCTATAAGGTGGCGCCCACAGCATTGTGGGAGTTGGGGGCCGAGGTGGTCGCCATTGGCGTAGAGCCGGACGGCTTCAACATTAATAAGGGCTGCGGCTCGACCGATACGGCAGCTTTGGCCGACCGCGTACGGGCCGAAAAAGCCGATATCGGCATTGCGCTGGATGGCGATGCAGACCGGCTGATTATTGTCGATGAAAACGGCCAGAAGATTGACGGCGACCAGATTATGGGTCTGGTGGCGCGCGACTGGCAGAGCCGCGATATGCTGAGCGCGCCGGGTATTGTCGCCACCATCATGTCCAATCTGGGGCTGGAGCGGCATCTCAAAGATAATGGCTTGGCATTGGCGCGCACCAAAGTGGGCGACCGCTATGTGGTGGAGCATATGCGCCGACACGGTTTCAACCTTGGTGGCGAGCAATCGGGCCATATGGTGATGAGCGATTTTTCGACCACGGGCGACGGGCTGATTGCCGCTTTGCAGGTTTTGGCGGTGATGAAGCAGCAAGAGCGCAGTGTCTCCGACCTGTGCCGCGTCTTTGAACCCGTGCCGCAAATCCTTGAAAATGTGCGTTTTTCAACCGGTGTGCCGCTGGAAAATGACGATGTCAAATCGGTCATCTCGGCCTGCGAGCAAAAGCTCGGCAATCAGGGCCGTCTGGTTATCCGCCCATCCGGCACCGAGCCGCTGATCCGCGTGATGGGCGAGGGCGATGATGCGGCGCTGGTGCAGCAAGTGGTGGCCGAGATTGTCGGCACCATTCAATCGGTCGCTGCGTGAACCAAACGGCCTCAGCCCCGGGGAAAGTTTTGGTGGTCGCCGGCTCGGATTCGGGCGGCGGGGCCGGCATTCAAGCCGATATAAAATCCATCATGGCGCAGGGCGCTTATGCCGCCACAGCGGTCTCGGCATTGACCGCGCAAAACACTTTGGGTGTGCAAGATATTCTTGATGTGCCGCCGCCATTTGTAACCACGCAAATGACCTCCGTGCTGAGCGATATCGGGGCCGACATTATGAAAACCGGCATGCTGGCCAATCGCCCGATTATTGAGGCGGTGGCCGCCGCGCGCGCGCAATTGGCACCCACCCTGCCTATGGTGGTTGACCCGGTCATGGTCGCCACATCGGGTGACCCGCTTTTGCAAGCCGAGGCCATCTCGGCGCTGGTGTCGCTTTTGGTCAATCACGCTTTTGTGGTGACGCCCAATTTGCCGGAGGCCGCGCTGATCACGCGCCGCGATGTCGACACGTTGGACGATATGAAACGCGCCGCCGACACGCTGATGGAGGGCGGCGCGCATGCCGCGCTGGTCAAATGCGGGCATGCGTCTGATAGCGTGGTGCGCGACCTCTTGGCCATGCAATCGGGCATGCAAGTGTTCGAGCATGAACGGCTCGACACCCGCAACACACATGGTACAGGCTGCACACTGGCCAGCGCGCTGGCCGGCCAATTGGCCAATGCCATCACGGCCGCCGCGGCAGGCACGCTAGACGACAAACACCGCCCCACCGACGCCACCCTCACCAAGGCCTGCGAAACCGCGCTTGAATATGTGCAAAAAGCCATAAAATCAGCGCCGGATATAGGCGGAGGGAATGGGCCGCTGGGGCATGGGGTGACCTGAAGTATGGCAGACATCTTCGACAAAAAAACAAGAAGCAAAATCATGTCGAGGGTTAAGTGGAAAGACACCAAACCCGAATTGCACATAAGAAGCTTGCTGCACCGTGCAGGCTTTCGGTTTCGGTTGACTTCGAAAAATGTGCCGGGACGACCGGACATTATTCTTCCGAAATATCGCGCCGTAATTTTGGTTCATGGCTGCTTTTGGCACGGCCATGATTGCTATCGTTTCTCGTGGCCGAAAACGCGTGCGGCATTTTGGAGGAACAAGATAGAGGCGAACCGTGAGCGCGACGCGAGATACCTGAGGGAATTGAAAGATGCAGGCTGGAGTGTTTGCGTTGTTTGGGAATGCAGTTTGCGTGGTAAGCATCGGGTCGGCGATGCGACTATCACTCGAAGTTTGAGCAGATGGCTGCGCTCAAATGGAGAATTGGTTTCTAAAAAGGAGCTATGAGGTTTATCTGAGTTTCTTGCGCTCGGTCAGAATGTCTCTGGTGCCGGGTTCTTCCATTTTCATTTGGCGTAAATCAATTACCAAGTCGTCCATATCAGCACCAAATGCATAGATAACTTTCTCTATACCCTGCACTTCAAAGCTTTTAATTTTTCGGTTGACTGAATTTGCTTCCTCTTCGCCGGCGGTAATTAAGAATGTTCTCGCGCGCCTGTGCACATTTCTCAATACGGTTCCCTCAAGATCAACTTGCTTGTACCGCTCACGTAAGCTTGTCTTTAAAGATAGAACGACCGGTCCGTATTTTTCGGTGAAGACCACCAAATCAAATATTACATTGGGTACAAAGGCAATGGTGACCTGTTGATAGAGGGGCTTAATGTTCTGTCTATAAAGCACCACCGAAATTAAATGCTCAAACACGTTGCCATTCACAACAGCTTGACCCTGCGGGTAACGGTTCCAATACTCTTGCAAAAACTGGCTAGTTTTCCCTATTTTTTCAGTCATGATGTCAGCTAGGTGGGTTTCGAAGATTTTTCCCGTAACGGTGGCAGGGTCCGGCAAAATATTGTCCGTCTTTGCTTGGCTCATAACTTTGCAACAATCTTCTCGGCATAGTCCTGAATGGCCGGAATGGCTACGGAGTTGCCCAATTGCTTCATGGCCTCTTTCTCGGAGTTTGGGAAAATAAAACCCGGCGGGAAGCCTTGCATTGCTGCTGCTTCTTTAACGGAAAGTCGGCGAGGCAGGCCGTCAACGACGTAGCCGTCCCAATTATGTCGACCGTCAATTGGAGATCGGCGGCCGCCTACCCGCAAGGTAAAACCGATTTCTCGCTCGCAATGACCACCGAGAATATCGCTCATGGTTTTTTCCAACTCACGCTTTTCAGGCGGCGTAATTTCTTTGCCGTTGGCAAAGCCAATCATGAAACAGCGCGGCCTGTGTTGCGGCAGCCCATGGTCACTGGCCCGAACAATGAAGCTTTGGAATGAGTAGCCCAAACCTCGAATACAACGCTCGATGGTTTGCATTGTGCGCCCGTCATCATGGTTTTTAATGTGCCGCACATTTTCCAAGAAGAATGCTTTTGGGCTTTTCGTTTCAAGAATTTGTAGAATATTAAAGAACAATGTGCCGCGCGTATCTTCAAATCCTTTTTTGAATCCGCCTTGACTGAATGGCTGACAAGGAAAACCGGCGCATAGAATATCGTGGTCAGGTATTTTCGATGTATCTATTTCCGTGATGTCGCGATGCATTCTGGCCGGCCTATGGTTCATTTCATAAATGTTGCGCGCTGTTTGGTCGATTTCACATGCCATAACGCACTCGGCTCCAAGATTTGACAGGGCGATATGAAATCCCCCAATCCCTGCGAAAAGATCGATAAACGTTATTGGCGTATCAATTCTATCTTCGGCTTTTGACATCAGACCCTCCTGCTTTTTTTCTTTTGGTCGTTGCTGATTTGTTCTTGGTGCCGGAATTCGTAATGGCCGACAAGCAACCCCGGGTTGTTTTTACTGAAGCATGATTGGTAGAACGCGACTTGTGTGGATAGCCCTTCCCCCATCCCCCCGAACCTGCCATAATTCCCTTACCAACGCATGTGAGGTGCGTTGGTGGGGCTAGTATCCCCTTTCAAGAGCTGCAATTTTTATTGCGTATGTGGCTTAACGTTTCCCTTCGGGGCGTTAGGCCTTTTTTTATGGGAATTGCCGAAAATACCTCCACTTCGCTTGAGTTGCGCTCAACTAGCCGAAAGGCGATAGCGCAAAATTAAGTCGGGGTGGCGGCGAAATAAGGCTTGCGCTGAATACGTCGCGGCCGATCTCTTGAACGGTTTACTAAGCCCCGGCGCCTGCCTTGCAGGTGCCGGTTTCGTTTTGTGGGGTCAGTGTAGAGGTCGGGGCGGTGACACAATAAAACAGGCGAGCGTAGAGCCGAAGCTGCGTTAGCCGAATATGTCACACCGTTGGTTTCTCGCGGTTATCTGGAGGAAGCGCCGCGATGAAGACCGAAGGGGCAGCAGGCATGTTGACGCGCATCCCCTTTTAAAGCGGTGCTAGCGCGCCCCGACCCACCCTCGCTGAAGCGTCTGCGCGGCGTGACCGCTTGCTCCCCCCAAGATTCCATTTGCCTGAATCGGGTTTCGCGCCTATATCCACCAATGGGACACCTCTCCCCAACGAGAGGCTACGATCTGGAAGGGTTGATTATGACAGATATTGCTATGCCGGACGTGCGTCCGGCCAATCCCAATTTTTCGTCCGGGCCTTGCGCCAAGCGACCGGGATATTCTCTCCAAGTTCTTGATAAAGCGGTTTTGGGCCGTTCGCATCGCTCTAAGCCGGGCAAAGCGCGGCTGGCCGAAGCCATCGATAAAACGCGCGCCGTGCTGGGCGTGCCGGATGATTATCGCATCGGCATTGTGCCGGCCTCTGATACCGGCGCTTATGAAATGGCCATGTGGACCATGCTGGGCGCGCGCGGCCTTGATATTATGGGCTGGGAAAGTTTCGGCAAGGGCTGGATTACCGATGCCGCCAAGCAGCTAAAACTCGATGATATGCGCATCATGGAAGCCGATTATGGCGCATTGCCTGATTTGAGCGCCGTGAATTTCAGCCGCGATGTCGCCTTTACGTGGAACGGCACAACATCGGGCGTGCGCGTGCCGAACGGCGATTGGATTGCCGATAATCGCGAGGGCCTGACCCTGTGCGACGCCACCTCCGCCGCTTTCGCCATGGACCTGCCATGGGACAAGCTGGATGTGACGACGTATAGCTGGCAAAAAGTGCTGGGCGGCGAGGGCGGCCACGGCATGATTATCCTTTCCCCGCGCGCCGTGGCGCGGTTGGAAAGCTATACGCCAAGCTGGCCGCTGCCGAAAATCTTTCGCCTGACCAAAGCCGGCGCGCTGATTGAGGGCATTTTTAAGGGCGAGACCATTAACACGCCCTCCATGCTGGCGCTGGAAGATTATGTCGATGCGCTGGATTGGGCTGCCGGTCTTGGTGGCATGGATGGTCTGCTGGCGCGCGTCGCGGCCAATAATGCCGTGCTGAACGACTGGGTCGCCACCACTGATTGGGTCGCCAATCTGTGCGTCGAAGCGGAAAACCAATCGACCACTTCGGTTTGCTTGAAAATCGTCGACGCCGATGTCGCGGCGATGGAGGTTGACCAACAAGCGGCCCTCGCCAAGCGCATCGCCGCGCTGCTTGATGCTGAGGGCGTCGCCTATGACATTGGTGCTTATCGCGACGCGCCCGCGGGTCTGCGTATCTGGGCCGGTGCCACGGTCGAAGCATCTGATTTGAAAGCGCTTACCGCCTGGCTCGACTGGGCGTTTGAAACAGCCAAAATGGAGGCACAAAATGCCTAAAGTTCTTATTGCAGATAAAATGAGCCCTGCCGCCGAGCAGATTTTCAAAGATCGCGGCGTCGAAGTTGACGTTATTACCGGTCTCGATAAAGACGAGCTGATTAAAATCATCGGCGATTATGACGGGCTGGCCGTGCGGTCTTCGACCAAAGCGACGCCGCCCGTGCTGGAAGCCGCCAAGAATATGAAAGTCATTGGTCGCGCCGGTATTGGCGTCGATAATATCGACCTGCCCACCGCCACCGCCAATGGCATTGTGGTGATGAACACGCCCTTCGGTAATTCCATCACCACGGCCGAGCACGCCATCGCCATGATGTTCGCGCTGGCGCGGCAAATCCCCGAAGCCAATGCCTCGACGCATGACGGCAAATGGGAAAAATCGCGCTTTATGGGCGTCGAGCTGACCGGCAAAACGCTGGGCGTTATCGGCTGCGGCAATATCGGGGCCATCGCCGCCACACGCGCTTTGGGGCTGAAGATGAAAGTCGTCGCTTTCGACCCGTTCCTGACGCCGGAGCGCGCCGTGGAAATCGGTGTCGAAAAAGTTGAGCTGGACGCGCTGCTGGCGCGGGCCGATTTCATTACCTTGCACACGCCGCTGACCGATAAGACGCGCAATATTCTGAACGCTGAGGCACTGGCCAAATGCAAAAAAGGCGTGCGCATCATCAATTGTGCGCGCGGCGGTCTGATTGATGAAGCAGCGCTGAAAGCGGCGCTGGAAAGCGGTCATGTTGCCGGTGCGGCACTGGATGTGTTCGAAGAAGAACCGGCCAAGGATAATGCGCTGTTCAATTTGGAAAATGTCGTCTGCACGCCGCATCTCGGCGCCTCAACGGCCGAAGCGCAGGAAAATGTGGCCCTGCAAGTGGCCGAGCAAATGGCCGATTATCTGATGAATGGCGCTGTGACCAATGCCATTAATATGCCGTCCATTTCGGCCGAAGACGCGCCGCGTTTGCGCCCCTATGTGGCGCTGGCCGAGCAATTGGGCGGCTTTGCCGGTCAGGTGACGGAAAGCGGCATTGAGGGCGTCGAGATCGAATATGTCGGCGATGTCAGCGAGCTGAATGTGGCACCGCTGACCTCGGCGATTGTCGCCGGTCTGCTGCGCCCCTTGCTGGCTGAGGTCAATATGGTGTCAGCCCCGGCCATTGCCAAAGAGCGCGGCATCACGGTCTCTGAAATGAAAAGCGGCTCAACCGGTGCGTTTGACAGCTATATTCGTCTGACGCTGAAAACCGAGCGCCAGCAACGCTCGGTCGCGGGCACGGTGTTTTCGGACGGCAAGCCGCGCATCATTCAGGTTAAGGGCATTAATATTCACGCCGAGCTGGCACCCAATGTGCTGTATGTTACCAATACGGATGCGCCGGGCTTTATCGGTGCGCTGGGCACGGCTTTGGGCAAGCATGGCATTAATATTGCCAGCTTTCAGCTGGGCCGCGAAAAACCGGGCGGCGACGCCATTTCGCTGGTCAATATTGACAATGAGGCGAGCGCCGATGTGCTGAAAGAAGTGGAAGCACTGGAGCAAGTGGTGCAGATTAAACAGCTGAAATTCTAGCTGCGGTTTGAGGGGGAAGCGCTATGGCCAATGTGGTAGTTGTCGGCTCGCAATGGGGCGACGAGGGCAAGGGTAAGATTGTTGATTGGCTGTCTGTGCGCGCCGATGTGGTGGCCCGCTTTCAGGGTGGCCACAATGCAGGTCACACGCTGGTCATTAATGGTGAGGTGTATAAGCTGTCGCTCCTGCCCTCCGGCATTGTCCGCGAGGGCAAGCTGTCGGTTATCGGCAATGGCGTGGTGGTTGACCCTTGGGCGCTGTTGAGCGAAATCGATACGCTGCGCGCGCAAGGTGTGGCCATTAGCCCGGATAATCTGAAAATCGCTGAAAATGCGACGCTCATCCTGCCGCTGCATCAAGAATTGGATGCGGCGCGTGAGGGCGCCAATTCGGGTGTCAAAATCGGCACCACCAAGCGTGGCATCGGCCCGGCCTATGAAGACAAGGTTGGGCGGCGCGCGCTACGTATCGCCGATTTGGCCGATCCGGAGACGCTGGACGCCAAAATCGACAATTTGCTGGTGCATCACAACACCATTCGCCGCGGTTTGGAGCTGCCGGAATTTGACGGCGCTGAGCTGAAAGCCAAGCTGCTGGGCATTGCCGATGACATCACGCCCTATATGGCGCCGGTCTGGAAGCTGCTCGACGAAGCGCGGCGCAGCGGCCAGCGTATTCTGTTTGAGGGCGCGCAAGGCACGCTGCTCGATATTGACCATGGCACTTACCCGTTTGTGACCTCGTCCAATACGATTGCCGGTCAGGCGGCGATTGGCACGGGCATGGGGCCGAGCGCGCTCAGCCATGTGCTCGGGATTACCAAAGCCTATACGACCCGCGTCGGCGAGGGGCCTTTCCCGACCGAGCAGGAAAATGAAGACGGGCAAAAGCTCGGCGAGCGCGGCCATGAATTCGGTACAGTGACGGGCCGTAAACGCCGCTGCGGCTGGTTCGACGCCGTTTTGGTGCGCCAAGTCGTTAAAACCGCCGGTATTGACGGCATCGCCCTGACCAAGCTGGATGTGCTGGACGGTTTTGACGAGATCAAAATCTGCACCGGCTATCGGCTGGACGGCAAGGATATTGACTATCTGCCCTCCAATGCGGCCGAACAAGCGCGCATTGAAGCGGTCTATGAAACGCTGGAAGGCTGGAGTGGCGAAAGCAGCTTCGGCGCCCGCTCATGGGCCGACCTGCCGGCCAATGCGGTGCGCTATGTGCGCTATATCGAAGAACTGATCGGCGCACCGGTAACACTGCTCTCAACCAGCCCCGAGCGCGATGATACGATCTTGGTTAGGGATCCGTTTGAGGATTAAACCAAGGCGGCCTATTCAGCCTCGATAACCTCGCCTTGCACCAAGCCGCTTTCGCTGGCTTGGTCCATCATGGCTTTTTTCAATTTCTCAAAAGCGCGGGCTTCGATTTGGCGGATGCGTTCGCGGCTGACGTCGTAGTCTTGGCTCAGCTCTTCCAATGTTTTGGGCGGGTCGGCGAGACGGCGGGCCATAAGGATGTCGCGCTCGCGCTCGTTCAGCCCTTGCATCGCGCTGAGCAGCACTTGGCGGCGCGCGTCGCGTTCGTCGTTTTCGGCAACCACCACTTCCGGTGTGTCGGCTTCGTCTTGCAGCCAGTCCTGCCATTCCGTATCGGCGTCCTCGCCGGCGCGCAGCGGCGCGTTGAGCGATTGGTCGCCCGATAGACGGCCTTCCATTTGCACCACTTCGCGGTCATCGACACCAAGGCGATCGGCTATTTCACGGACCTGATCGGCGTTTAGATTGCCGCCATCAATGGCGTTAATCTCGCCCTTCAGGCGTCGCAGATTAAAGAAGAGTTTCTTTTGTGCCGCCGTGGTGCCGATTTTGACCAGCGACCAGCTGCGCAGAATATATTCCTGAATTTGCGCGCGGATCCACCACATGGCATAGGTCGCCAGACGGAAACCGCGATCCGGATCGAATTTCTGCACGGCGCGCATCAGGCCGATATTGCCCTCGGAAATCACCTCGCCAATCGGCAGGCCATAGCCGCGATAGCCCATGGCGATTTTTGCCACCAGCCGCAAATGGCTGGTCACAAGTTTATGTGCCGCCTGCTTCTCGCCGGTCTCGGCGAAATCCTTGGCCAGTTGATATTCCTCCTGCGCTTCCAGCATGGGGAATTTCTTAATGTCATTCAGATAGCGCGACAAGCTGCCTTCCGGATTGGGGGCAGGGGCCAATGCGGTTGATTTGGACGCCGGTTTGGCGCGCTGTTTCGGTTTTATCGCCTTACTCATATTTTCTATATAGGCAGGGATTGCGGCAAAAAAAAGGGGGGTTAATCAGTCGCGACAGACAGACTGTCAGCGAGATTTTGCAAATCGGTGGGCAGCGGCGCTTCATAAAAATGCGCTTCGCCGCTCAGCGGGTGCTCAAAGCCCAGCGCGGCGGCGTGCAGCGCTTGGCGGTCGAGGGCCTCAAGCGCAGTTTTTTGCGCTTCATCAAGATGCACGCTGCGGCTTTTCATGCCCGGTCCGTAAAGGCTGTCACCCAGCACAGGATGCCCGATATGCGCCATATGCACCCGAATTTGGTGCGTGCGTCCGGTCTCCAATCGACATTCCACCAGTGCGACTTGGCCGTTAGCATAGCTGGCCGTGCGGCGATAATGCGTCACCGCATGGCGGGCACTATTATTATCGGCGGGCGGGCTTTTCGAAACGGCGATTTTCTTACGATTATTGGCATTGCGCGCAAGCGGCGCATCCACCGTGCCGGCGGCCGGCAGCGGTGTGCCCCAAACCAAAGCCTGATAGAGACGCTGCATACGCCCGTCGCGCCCATGCGCCGCAAATTGCTCGGCCAGCCCTTTATGCGCCTTATCGGTTTTGGCGACGACCATAATGCCGCTGGTATCCTTGTCGAGCCGGTGCACAATGCCCGGGCGCCTCTCGCCACCAATACCGGACAGGCTGTCGCCACAATGCGCCAGCAGCGCATTGACCAAAGTACCATCCGGGCTGCCGGGGGCCGGATGCACGACCAGCCCGGCCGGTTTATTGACGACCAGCAAAGCGGAGTCTTCAAAAATCACGTCCAGCGGAATGGCCTGCGGTTTGATGGTGCTGTCCACCGGCGGCGGTAAATCCAATTCAATGACATCATCGCATTTGACCCGATAGGACGGGTCTTTTATGGTCGCGCTATTATTGGCGCGTTTGACGCGGCTGCAGCCTGATTTCACCAAATCCTGTATCCGCGCGCGCGATAAATCTTCGGCGGCCATGGCCAGCACTTTGTCCAGTCGGTCGCCTGTATATTTTTCATCAATGGCGATGATAAGTTTTGGATTATGCGGGAGGTCGCTCATGGCTCAAGATAACGCAATTGACGCGCAAGCGGAAACAACTTCTGACGTGCCGGGGCCGAACCCGAAAACCGTGCGCGTGTTGCTGGTCGTCACCATCGGGCTGGGTGTGTTGCTGGTGGTCGGCGCGGCTGTGGTTATCGGCACGGTGATCAAGCGTTTGAATAATCCGGAAACAATCCCGCAAAAACCCGGTTTTGGCGAGGTTGAGATTACCATTCCGGCGGACGCGCAATTGATGAGTGTCGAAAATGGCGATGCGCGCATTGTGCTGCGTATGCAGGATGATGACGGGGCATTTTTGATCCTGCTTGACCCGCGCAAGGGCGTTGAAAAAGGCCGCATTCGGCTGCAGCGCGATTAGGCGCTTAAAAAGGCGACCAGCCGCTGGTCTCGCTGAACTTTAAATAGCCGAGACTGACGCCGACCTGATAGCCGACGCCGACACGCATCGGCGCAATGATGATATCGCTGCGTTGCATATAGTTAAAAGCCACGCCGCCCAGTGCGACAAGCGAGCCGTCAATACTGGGGATGCGCTTATACAAATCTTCCGGTGCATTAATGTTATAGACCAGCGCAAAACTTTTCAGGCCGGTGGCGCCCATATCGACACCCGCGGTCGGGCCGCGCCAGAAGAGCGGATATTCGCGGCCATCTTTAAACACCAATGTGCCTCGGCCATAGCGCGCGCCGAATACGGCCGCCACGGAAATCTCTTCGCCGCGAATAATCGCGCTTGGTTCGCCATAGCGGCTGAAAATGCGGTCGATAATCTCAGCCATGGACTCAGCCGTCGCGCCGAGATATTTGGCTGAGGCGACGATGAGACTGCTTTCGGAAAAATCCTCAATGGCGGCTTGCGACCGCGCATCTTGCGCGCGCGCCGCACCGGGTAGCAGGAAAGATATTGCGATGAGGCAAACGGCCATAAGCCGCGCCATAGCCGAAACAATATGCTGATGATCGGTCAAATCCGCTCCCCTATTTGAGGGCATCTTGCCAGTTTGCGCGCGCCGCCGCAATAAAAGAGGGGTTGTCGAGGCCGCGTTCCAGCTTGCCATAGGCAAAGCGTTCGCCGTCTTCAAACGTCACCACGCCACCGGCTGCTTCGACAATCGCCTGACCGGCGGCTGTGTCCCATTCCATGGTGCGACCAAAGCGCGGGTAAAAATCGGCGCTGCCTTCGGCCAACAGGCAGAATTTATATGATGAGGCCGTACCGATAATCTCTTTCACATGCAGGCTGTCGATTATCTTGTCGGTCTTTTCATCGCGATGCGAGCGACTGGCAATGACGTTCAGACCGGCCGGATCGAGCGGCGCTGTGGTGAGCTTTTCAGCGGCGCTCAAATCCAGCTTGCCCTCCGGCGCAATGGCCAGGCGATAGGCGCAATCGGGGCCGGAGAAATACAGTTTCTCGTGCACCGGTGCGTAAATCACCCCGGCGATCGGATATTTGTTTTCAATAAGGCCGATATTGACGGTGAAATTATCGCGCTTGGCGACGAAATCGCGCGTGCCGTCAAGCGGGTCGAGCAGGAAAAATGCATTATCGAGCGCGTCGGGCACTTGTTCGGCGCAAGCCTCCTCGCCGATCACCTGAATATGTGGCGCCAGCTCACCCAGTGCCGCTTCCAGCAGGATTTCCGCGTCGCGATCAGCAGCCGTAACCGGCGATTTATCGGCTTTCGTTTCCGCCGCCACGCCATCGCGGTAATGCTGCATAATCACCCCACCGGCATCCAATGCCATTTGGCATAATGCGCTCATAAAGGCGGCGGCGTGGGGATCGAAATCTAAATGGTCACTCATGGCGTGGCTATAACACACGCCATGAGAATAACCAAATGAAAGGCCCTTCGCCCCTAGGCTGAGCAGGCCAGTCGATCGCTATCGGTTTTGATGCGGTAGCCCCGGCCCCAGACCGTTTCGATGGGGTCAAAATCGGCACCGGCATCCTCGAATTTTTTGCGCAATTTGCAGATGAACACATCGATGATTTTCATCTCCGGTTCATCCATGCCGCCATAAAGATGGTCAAGAAAGCTCTCTTTTGACACGACACTGCCTTTGCGCAGGCACAAAAGTTCCATCATGGCATATTCTTTCGCAGTCAGCGCGACGCGCGCTTCGCCGACCCTGAAGTCGCGCGCCGTCATATCGAATTGCACCTGGCCGAAATTCAGCACATTGGAGCCATGCCCATTGGCGCGGCGCACCAAAGCGTGCAGGCGGGCGATTAATTCTTTTGTGTTAAAGGGTTTGAGCAGATAATCATCGGCGCCGTCGCGCAGGCAGCCGAGCCGCGCTTCAATTTCCGTCTCACCCGACAGAATAAGCACCGGCAGATGCGGGTTTTTTTGCCGCAGATTGAGCAGCACTTCATCGCCGCGCATATCGGGCAGGCCGAGATCGAGCACCATGGCTTGATATTCATACAAGCCCGCCAGTTCAAGCCCATCCTCGCCGCGATCGGCTTCGTCAATATGCATGCCTTCTTCTTCCAAGGACTCACAAAGGCTTTGCGCCAACATCATATCATCTTCAACCAACAAAATACGCATTCCCAACTCCTGTTAATGACTAAATTCAACACGCCCACATCAGCGCAAATGACCGCTCACGCACAAATCACATTTTCGTGAGCGGGCGTGAGGACATGCCACAGGGGCTGGAGGGGTTGTGAAGCGCCGCTTCATGCTATAGTCAAAGCGCCATGAGTGAAGTCGAAACCAAACCGGCGCTGGACGCCCTTCCGGATATTGATCTGGGGCTTGGTGCGCGTGAAGACCGCGCCGGGCAGCGCGTGGTGATTGCCATGTCGGGCGGCGTTGACAGCTCGGTAGCCGCCGCCTTGGTGAAGCGCGCGGGTTATGACGCGGTCGGCATCACCTTGCAGCTTTACGATCATGGCGAAGCCATTCGCCGTAAGGGCGCATGTTGCGCGGGCCAGGATATTCACGATGCGCGCAGCGTCGCCGCCATGCTGGATATGCCGCATTATGTGCTGGATTATGAATCGCGTTTCAAAGAAAGCGTGATGGATGAATTTGTCGACGGCTATTTGGCCGGGCACACGCCGATACCCTGTATTCGCTGCAATGAGACGGTGAAGTTTCGTGATCTGCTGGAAATGGCGCGCGAGCTGGGCGCCGAGGCCATGGTGACGGGTCATTACATCGCCACCAAAGCGGGGGTGGATGGCTGGGAAATGCACCGGCCAAAAGATCTGGCGCGCGACCAATCTTATTTTCTATTTTCGACCACCCAAGAGCAGCTCGATTTTCTGCGTTTTCCCTTGGCGCAAATGGGCAAGGACGAAATTCGCGATTATGCTGCTGTGCTTGGCCTGATGGTCGCTGATAAGCCCGACAGTCAGGATATTTGTTTCGTGCCAAACGGCGATTATGCCAGCGTCATTAAACGCCTGCGCCCCGATTGCAGTCTGCCCGGCGAGATTCGTCATATGGATGGCACGCTTTTGGGCACGCATCAGGGGGTGTTGCATTACACGGTCGGGCAGCGCCGTGGTCTGGGTGTGGCGACCGGCGAGCCGATTTATGTCGTCGCCATTGATGCGGAAAAACGCGAAGTCATTGTTGGCCCGCGCGAAGCACTGGCGCGGGCGCGCATTCATCTTGATGAAGTCAATTGGCTGGGCGATGCGCGCGCAGCCGACATGCCCATTCGCGCCCGTATTCGGTCAACCGGTGAGCCGGCAGCGGCCATATTGACGCTGACCGATACCGGCATGGCCGATATTGTGCTGGCCGAACCCGAAGAGGGCGTCTCGCCTGGCCAGGCTTGCGTATTTTATGGGCTTGATGATGACCGCGTGCTGGGCGGCGGCTGGATCAAAGGCGCATCACCCGAGTGATTGCCGGTATCTCCTGACTCTTCTCCACAATTCTCTATGGCTTGCAAAAACCGTGCCAAATGCATTAGCTTGACGGCGGAGGAATTTTCATGGCACTCGCCCCGCGTATCGAGATTAAGCAAAGCCAAAAGCTGATGATGAACCCGCAAATGCAGCAGGCCATCCAGCTTTTGCAACTCACCAATGTTGAGCTGACGGCCATGCTGAAGCGTGAAATGGAGCAGAACCCGTTTCTGGCTTTCGACGCCAATCATTATCGGGACACGCAAAACACAGATGCGCCGGAGCGCGCCGTCGCCCTTGAAAGCACAAGCGCGGTCGGTTTGGGCGCGGATGTAACGGCGGTGCGGGTTGATTTCGCCGCCCCGGAAGCGTCATCGCATATGGCGCAACAGGCGCAAGAAGAGGGGCTGTCGGGGCATTTAATGCGGCAAATCGGCGAGGAGATACGCGATCGCGATAGGGCGCTGCTGGCGGCCGAATTGGTCGGCTGGTTGGATGAAGACGGTTATTTGCGCGAGGCTGATGCCGAGATTTGCGCCACATTGTCGGTCGATCAAGGGCTGCTAAACGCAACGCTGGCTGCCTGTCGCGGCTTCACCCCAGCCGGCGTGTTTGCTCGCTCACTGGCCGATTGCATGGCCTTGCAATTGGCGGCGCAGGAAAATCTGACGCCGACACACCAAGCCCTTTTGGATAATTTGGCACTGCTGGGGCAGGGCGATGTCGCCGGTTTGGCGGCGGCTGCGGGCATTGCGGCTGAAGATTTGCCGCCCTATTTGCAAGCCATTCGCAGTCTGGACCCGCGCCCGGCAGCGGGTTTTGGCGATACGGATACCAGTGTCGCGGCGCCTGATATTATCGTGCTGGAGGGCGATGCCGGTTGGCAGGCTTATTTGAATGAGGAAAACCTGCCGCATGTGCTGGTGTTGGAGCGCGATTGGGAAGACATGGCGACGCGTAAAATCACCGATGAGGAGCGCGCTTTTATGAAGGCCAATGTGCAATCGGCGCGCTGGCTGAGGAAAGCCACACAGCAACGTGCCGCCACATTGCTGCGGGTGGCACGCGCCATTGTCGAACACCAGCAGGCTTTTTTTGCCGACGGTATGACGGCGCTGAAGCCGCTCGTGCTGCGCGATATTGCCGAGGTGCTGGAGCTGCATGAAAGCACCGTCAGTCGTTCATCAGCCGGCAAGCTGGTGCAGACGCCGTCCGGTGTGTTTCATTTGAAGGATTTGTTTTCGACCGCGCCGCGAGGCGCAGGCGCGGTTCAAGCCGGTGACAATAAGGCACCGGTCTCTGCCGCCGCCATTAAAGCGCGACTGGCGCAGCTTATCGGCGCGGAAGATGCGCTGAACGGCGTGCTGTCGGATGAGGCGCTGGTCGCCATGTTGGGTGAAGAGGGCGTCAATCTGGCGCGCCGCACGGTAGCGAAATACAGAATTTTGCTGGATATTCCGTCCTCGGCGCAACGGCGTCGCGCCGCCAAGATTGCCGCCGCTGCCGCGCAAAAATAGCCATGAAATAGGGCAAAAGGGCAATTGCCAGCCCGGTCAATTTGGTCTATATCAGCTTCACCTTCTGGGGCGGAGTAGCTCAGCTGGTTAGAGCAGCGGAATCATAATCCGCGTGTCGGGGGTTCGAGTCCCTCCTCCGCTACCAATTTTTCTCAATATGATCAATGTATTATAGCGTCTCAAAAAAAGATCTTGAGGCGTATTTTCCATTACACACCTCTTACACACTTTTTGGTTGGCTTCCGGTCACGCAAGACTATATCGTTTTTATAGTGATTGGATGTGTTTGATGCCTGTTTTGCGTGAAGATTCTGTGTTGATTATGGATGGAGCAGTCAAGCTCTACAGGCGTGAGAGAAGCCGCAAATGGCAGGCGGCCTTCCAAATAGACGGCCAATATATTCGCATCTCAACTGGCAAAAGTGATTTGGACGAAGCCAAGCAGGCCGCGTCTGACAGCTATTTAGAATACAAGTTTCGTCAAAAGAATGGCGTGCCAGTTGTGTCCAAACGCTTCTCGGATGTCGCTAAACTGTGCATCACAGAAATGAACAAACAGCTGGAAAGTGGCGTTGGCAAGAAAGTCTATCGTGACTATGTGATTGTGCTTGAGAAATATCTAATCCCTTTCTTTGGCAAGATG
>CBFHSX010000010.1:0-47979 GCA_965658615.1 Alphaproteobacteria bacterium
AAGATCCCCGACCTGCTGCAAGAGCTGGCGACGGTTGAGATGCACGCTATTCAGACCTCGGGCAATTGCATCCGCAATGTAACCTCGGACCAATATGCTGCCGCCATTGAGGGCGAGGTCGAAGACCCGCGCATCATCTCCGAGATTATCCGCCAATGGTCGACCTTCCATCCGGAGTTTACCTATTTGCCGCGCAAGTTCAAAATCGCCGTCACCGGCCATGAAAACGACCGCGCTGCCATTAAGTTGCACGATATCGGGCTGGTGGTGAAGAAAAACACTGCCGGTGAGGTGGGCTATGAAGTGCATGTCGGCGGGGGCCAAGGCCGCACGCCCTTCATCGCCAAAAAAATGGCCGATTTCGTTCCCAAGCAAAGCCTGCTCGCTTATCTGGAAGCGGTGATGCGGGTGTATAATATGCTGGGGCGGCGCGACAATTCTTACAAAGCGCGGATCAAAATTCTCGTGCATGAGACCGGCGAAGCAGAAATGCGCCGCATGGTGGAAGAAGAATTCGCCAAGATCGACGCGTCCAAAATGCTGGCCGTGCCGCAGGCGGAAATCGAGCGTATCAGCGCTTATTTCGCCGCGCCGGATTTCGAGACCCTGCCCGCCATCAGCGATGACTTCGAAGCCGCAAAAGCCGAAGATGCCGATTTTGCCCGCTGGGTACGCGCCAATGTGGTGGCGCATAAGCAAGCCGGTTACGGCATCGTCAATATTTCGCTGAAGCCGATCGGCGGCGTGCCGGGCGATGCGACGGATGCGCAAATGGACGCGGTCGCCGAACTGGCCAAAGTCTATTCATTTGACGAGGTGCGCGTCACACATGAGCAAAATCTGGTGCTGCCGCATGTGCAACTTGACGATATGAAAGCCGTCTATGATGTGCTGCGCGCCAAAGATTTGTCGACCGCCAATCTCGGGCTTATCTCGGACGCAATTGCCTGCCCGGGGCTGGATTATTGCAATCTCGCCAATGCGCGCTCCATCCCGCTGGCGCAAGAAATTTCCGAGCGCTTCGCCGATCTCGACCGGCAATATGATATTGGCGAGCTGAAGATTAAAATCTCCGGCTGTATTAATGCCTGCGGCCACCACCATGTCGGCCATATCGGCATTTTGGGTGTCGACAAAAAAGGCACGGAATTCTATCAGATCTCGCTTGGCGGGTCGGCTGATGAGAATGCCAGTATCGGCCAAATCACCGGCCGCGCTTTCACCGAGGAGACCATTGTCGACGCGATTGAAACGCTGGTCACCACGTATAAGGATGCGCGCCAAGAGGGCGAGCGTTTTATCGACACCTATAATCGCATCGGCATGGAGCCGTTCAAGGAGCGCCTTTATGCCGAGTAATTATCATTTGGTGGTCGATGGCGAGACAGCAAAAGAAGGCTGGGCCTATCTCAATGATGACGCGCCGTTGAGCGCCCCGGGCGACGCGCCCACCATTATCTCACTGACCCGTTTGAAAGCCGAAGCCGAGACTTTGCGCGCGCGCAATGCACCACTTGGCGTGGTGCTGGCGGCTGATGGCGACGGCAAAATCTCGCTTGGCGAGGATGTGCACGAGCTTGAACCCTATCTCGATATGCTGTCACTGGTCAGTCTGCGCTTTCCGATTTACCGCAATGGTCGCGGCTATTCGGCAGCGCGTGTGCTGCGCGAGCAGATGAATTTTACCGGCGAGCTTCGCGCCAGCGGCGAAGTGCTGTACGACCAATGGGCGATGATGGCCCGCTGCGGCATCAACGCTTTCGAATTGGCGAGCGACATTACGCTAGAAACTTTCAAAACCGCTTTGGGCGAATTATCCGGCGCCTACCAACCGGCCGCCGACACACACCGCGGCGCCTTGTGGGCCCGGCACGCGAAATAGCTATTTCTCCTCGCCCTGCTCGATATAAATCGAGCGACTGGGGAAGGCGAAGCCGGCATCGGCATCCTCGACGATTTTCTTGATGGCCAGCGCCAAATCTTGTTTGGCGGCCAGCCAGTCATACCATTTGGTGGTTTCGGTAAAGCAGTAGATCAGCATGTCGATTGAGCTATCGTTGAACTTATCGACATAGACGAGGTTCGGCACTTCGTGAATTTCCGTCACAAAACGCGGGTCATGGTCGAGCCAGTCGAGAATAGCCTCGCGAATGGTCGTCAATTGCACCGATGTCGTGCGGTATTCCAGCCCGATACTCCATTTAATACGCCGCCGCGTCATATTCGAATAATTGACCAGCGCGTGGTCGGAAAACATATTATTCGGCACGGTGACCGGCACTTCGTCAAAGCGGCGCACCCGAGTCGAGCGAAAACCGATTTGCTCGATTGTGCCCTCAACCACGCCCTCAACCTCAACCCAATCACCCAGCTTGAAACGCCGCTCGATCAATATCGATACGCCACCCAGCAGATTTTTGAACAAGTCTTGCGCGCCCAAGGCGACGGCCACACCGAACAGACCGAAACCGGCAATAATCGGCGCGATCTGAATACCCCAAATTTGCAGCACTGTCGCCACGCCGGTCAGCACAATGCCCCAGCGCAAAATCGTCAACAGCCAGCCGATAATCTCCGGCGACAGCATATCCTCGAGCCGCTTAAGCCCGATACCCAAGGGCGTGCTGGCGGCATAAAAGCTCCAGAAAATACCGATGGCAATAAAGGACCGGATGAGCTTATCGGCCAGCTCGGCCGCCAGACCGGCCAGTGGCAGGGCTTCGGCAGCGAAGAAGACACCCAGTATCAGAAAGAAGAATTTTACCGGACGTTGCAGCGCCTCGCGCAGCATATCGTCAATCTCAGTCTCGGTACGGCGCGTGACACGCTCCAAGGCGCCCAGCGCAAAGCGTGTAAACAGCCCGCGCAGCGCGGCGAAAAACAGAAAAATACCCAGCGCCGTCATCAGATCAATAATTGAGATACCGAACGACCCGGCCTGCCAAACCTGATTTACCAAATCGAAAAATTCCTGCATGTCCTGCCCTTTTCGCTCTTGCACTTGCCCTATGCTTGCGCCGGTGTCCAGACACCATCGATTTTTTCTTCGAGGAAATGCCGCCCCCGCGCATCTTCAATATCGACCAGCCAAATATCCGGGTCACGATTGACCTCGCGCGCCATAAGCGCATCGACCTCGCGCTCCGGCGTATCCGGCGGCACGACAACCCGCCATCGCCGGTCGCCATCCATATGCGTAAATATTGTGAGCACGCCGGCCGTGCCGTCAAGTCGGTTGACGCGCACAAAAATACCGCCCGCATCCGTGTCGCCGCGCTTGGCGATATAAGCGGCTGCGCCACCATCGACAAATGCACCCTGCACGCGGCGCACCAGCGCCTGCACAAAAAGCTCAGATTTCAATCGCAACGCCATGTCCCTTTTTAGCACGGTTCGGCAGCACGCCTAGCCTTGCCTTTCGCGGGTGCGCGGCCTATTTAAAAGGCGAAGGAGCCGCCTCATGTCGCTTGAATCCCTAATTGATGATTTCGCCCTATTTGACGATTGGGAAGACCGCTATCGCTATATTATTGAGCTTGGCAATGGCCTTGCACCGCTCAGCGATGCCGAACATAGCGAGGCCAATAAAGTGCCGGGCTGTGTCAGTCAGGTCTGGCTGGTGACCGAGCGCGAAGCCGACAAATTGGTATTTCGCGGCGATAGCGACGCGCATATTGTGCGCGGCCTGGTGGCTATATTGCTCGATCTTTACAACCATAAAACCGCGACCGAAATCGCCGCTGTCGATGCCGAAGCGGCCTTTAGCGAATTGGGCTTGGGCGAGCATTTGACACCGCAACGCTCCAACGGTTTTTATTCCATGGTTCAGCGCATCCGCAATGATGCCGCTGCCATCGCTGCCGATTGAAGCCCGTAAAACACGGATAGCCGCGTCAGTGCCATTTTCAGCATCAGCTTGCCCGAGCGTTTCGGCAAGTCAAAGCCGCGCTCGCATTCTTCGAGGCCAATTTCCGAACAACACACCGCCAAGGCAATTTCGGCGAGACCCGGCCCGGCATAATCCAAGGCGGCTTGCAATTTGCGCCGCGCATCCAGCACATGGGCAGGCGCGTCGGGCGCGACATGCGTGCTGCTATCGACAAACACGCTGCGCTGCCA
Source organism: Alphaproteobacteria bacterium (assembly GCA_965658615.1). Taxonomy (GTDB): domain Bacteria; phylum Pseudomonadota; class Alphaproteobacteria; order RS24; family RS24; genus UBA8337. The sequence goes on from CBFHSX010000010.1 coordinate 4,120, forward strand.
ATTCATGGTCTGGCGCGGGTGAAAGGCGGCGCGGTCATAATCGCGCATCAAGGCTTCACCGGCCTCGAAATCCAGCGCTTGCAAGCCATATCCCTTGGCTTGCTTGCGTGCTTTGAGCCATTGCAGCGGCGTGCCTTGGGCCCGACGCACAATGCGATCGCCGGTTGCAACGCCCTGAATGGCTTTGTGCTGTGCCAAAAAGCGTTCATCGCTTTTGCCGCTTAGCTGGCGGCGCAAGAAAGCGCGACCGGTCGGCGATAGCGATATTTTCTCCTCGCCCTGCAAAAGATCGGCTCGGCGCCAGGCCGAAATATGTGCCGCCTCAATGCGGGCATGGGCTTGCGGCTTTTTCTGCCCCTCTCGATACAGCCCAAATTGCCCGTCTGCCAGCGCACACAAATAGGCGCTGGGCTGCAACAGCTTTTTGCTGAACTGGCGCAATATGCGTTTATCGGCCGGGGTCATTATCACCCTCCCAGCTTGTTTGAAAAATCTCGGTCAGGGCCAGCTCGGCAAAATGCAAGGCGCGGTCAATATTGGCATCATCGCGACGGTCTTCGACACGATGACAGCCATGCGCCACGCTGGTGCGGTCGCGCTGCGAAAACGCTGCCAAGGCGGTATAGCTATGGCCGAAACCGATATGCGACAAATATTGGAAGGTCTGGCGCGCATCCGAGAGCCTGCGGCTACCCCGGCTTGGTCCCAAAAGATAGACCGGCTTCACGCCATAAACCGATTGGATGTAAGACAAAACAACACTGAGCTGGGCCAGACGCTTTGCATCCCCAAAATCTTTTACAGCAAACATGTCGCGCATTTGAGGCGCGTTCACAGACCGAGCGGGCATTCACAACCTCTTATTCATTTACGCAAATTATGCGCGGTCTCTTTCATCTGCGTATAATTACAGAAAAAGACAGCAAAATCATAGAGTTAAAATTACGCCAAACATTGCACTCGAAAAAACCGCTTCGGTTTGATTGCAGATGATGGCTTTTTTTGCTGTTATGGGAATACAAAACAAAAATAATAAGGAGGCCGAAATGGCGCGCCGACAAAATCATAAATTGACCCAACAACAACGACGCACCGCACAGGGTTTTACCCTGCCGGAACAAATCACCCCAAGCGTGCCCGGCATGACACGCGATAGCATGGATTTTATCAACACACTCTTGATGAGCTATCGCTTCGGATCCAGCCTGTTTGACACGCCCACGCCACATCATGAGGACTGGATTATGCTGTTTGTCATTCTGACCAACGAATCTGAAGGCCGTGCGACAGTGACGAAAAACATTGTTGAAATTACCGGCCGCGCCTATGGCACGGTGCGCGCCTCGCTGCAACGTTTCGAGGAGCTTGGCTTTATCGAACCCAATCAGCGCATCGGGCGGTCTGAACTTTACGTGCCGACCGAGGCATTGAAAAAACACATTAACGGATTTGCCCGCGGCTTTTGGGGCGATGTGCGGCGCGCACGGGCGCAAAAAGCGCGCATCAAAGACCCGGCCTAATAGCTAACTCAAAATTTGCCATGGTCGCTATTCAGCTTATGTGCTAGCCACACGCAAGTAATTCGATAGCAGGGCATTTCATGGAAAACGGCCAAACCGCACTAACCCCGCGCTGGGGCATTAATCCCATGGCTGCCTATTTGGGCGGCATCGCCACATGGTTTACCTCGCATGGCTTGCAATTCGTCATGGTGCCGACCTTAGTGGTTGTCACGCTGGGTGGCTCAGCCAGTCAGTTGGCAGCGGCGCAAGTGGCGCTGGCCCTGCCGCAAGTTTTCCTGATGCTTTATGCCGGCTCGGTCGCCGATAAGAATGACAGCCGCAAAATCCTTTTGCTGGTCAATCTGCTCGCCGCCATGCCCCCTATTGCACTTGGTTGGCTGACTTATTCGGGCCAGTTGGCCTATTGGCATATTATTGTTTTCGCCTCGCTGATGAGCATGGTCTTTGCTTTTATGGTGCCGACCCGCGACGCGCTTTTGTCGCGTGTCTCAACCACACATATGCAAGGCGCTGTGATGATGGCGCTGATGGCACAATTCGGCGCGCAATTGCTGGGCTTTATCTTGGCCGCTATTGCCGCACCCATAGCCGGCCCTTGGGCGCTATTGGCGCTGCAAGCCATTGCCTTATTGATCGGCTTTGCCTTCACCCTGGCCTTGCCGGATTTCCCGCCCATCGCGCACCCGCCCAGCGATGAGGACCCCGAACATATTGCCGATACGGGTTGGCGTTCAGGTTTCAATATTGTCTGGGGCTCACCCATTATGCGGTCGGTGATTATTTCCTCAATGGGCACGGGCATTTTCTTTATCGGCATTTTTATGGTTACCCTGCCGCTCATCGTCACCGAAATTTTCGGCGGCGAGCAATTGGAAATCTCGCTGCTCAATCTGTGTTTTTGGGGCGGCACCATCGCCTCTACTGTCATTATGATGGCGCGACGCCCGATTGAGCGGCGCGGTCGCGCCATGGTCAGTGCGCTGATTATCGGCTGCATCGCGCTGATGTCTGTGCCGCTTGCACCGAATTTTTACACCGTCTGCGCCATTGCCGGTTTTTGGGGACTGGCCGCCGGGGTCAATATGACCATGGCCCGCACCATTGTGCAGGTCGAAGCACCGCCCGAGGCGCGCGCCCGCGTGCTGGCGTTTTACAGTCTCGGTTTTATGGGATCGGCGCCGGTCGGTTCGACCCTGACCGGTATTGCGACTGAATTTATCGGCCCGCTTTTGACGACCTTTATCTGCGCCGCGTCGTTTTTGGTGATGATTATCATCCTCATTGCCACGACGCCGGTCTGGTCGATCCGGCGCCGCGACGATGAGTTGGAAACGGCTTAGCTGAACTTGCGTTCATCCCACCACGGATAAAACTCCGGCAGGTCTTTGCTCGGGCTATCGGTAAATTCAGGGCTACGTTTTTCGAGGAATGACATCACGCCCTCTTTCGCATCACTTTGACGACCGCGGCCGAAAATCGCTTTACTGTCGACCTTATGCGCCTCCATCGGGTGATCGGCACCGAGCATGCGCCACATCATTTGCCGCGTCATGGAAACCGATACGGGCGAGCTCATTTGCGTCATCTGACGGGCTATATCTTTAGCGCGGGCCAGCAGGTCCGCCTGCGGCACAATCTCGCTGATGAGACCGCCTTGAAGCGCCTCTTCAGCGCCGAACATCTCGCCCGAATAGCACCATTTCAGCGCTTGCGAAATACCGACAATGCGCGGCAGGAACCAGCTCGAGCACGCTTCCGGCACAATGCCGCGACGCGCAAAGACAAGACCGAAACGCGCATTATCCGAGGCGATACGAATGTCCATCGGCAATTGCATGGTCACGCCAACCCCGGCCGCCGCACCGTTAATGGCGCCGATAACCGGCTTGATGCTCTCGAAAATCCGCAAGGTCAGCCGACCACCGCCATCACGAATATCCTCGCTCGACCAGTTGATAGAACCGTCGGCGGCTAAGACATCCGATTTCTTGCCGCCATCGCTGCGTTCGGCATAGTCAAAAGTCTTATCGCCTTGCGACAAATCAGCGCCGGCGCAGAAGGCTCGTTCGCCATGGCCGGTCATAATAATGGCACGCACATTATCATCTGCATCGGCTTTGTCGAAAGCGTCAATAATCTCGTGCATCATGCGCGCGGTAAAGGCGTTCATGGCATCCGGCCGATGCAGGGTCAGCACCATAATGCCGTCTTTATCAATTTCGGTTTTAATCTGTTCATAATCTGACATGGTTCTTCTCCCTCACTCAAATCGGTCATTTGTGAACTTGCCGAAGCCTCCCATATCTCTATAGTTCTCGCAATGAGACATTTTGGAGGGATGTTATGCATATCAGTACTCATGCACAAAACACGCCGGATCGGCCCGCTTTTATCATGGCCTCGACCGATGAGGTGGTGACGTATAAACAACTTAATGATTATTCCAATCAAATTGCCCAACTGGCCCGTGCGCGCGGCCTCAAAGTCGGCGACGGTATTGCCATCTTCATGGATAATAATAAGCATTTCCTTGAGATTTGCTGGGCGGCGCAGCGCGCAGGCCTGTATTTCACTGCCGTCTCCTCGCGCCTGACGGCCGGCGAGGTTGAGTATATCGTCAAGGATTGCGGTGCCAAATTGCTTTTCACCTCCGATTACATGAAAGAAGAAGCCGCCGCACTATTGGCCTTGCTGCCCGATATGAAGGGCATGTTTATGGTCGGCGATGCGATTGACGGCTATGAGAGCTATCTGGAGGCGCGCGACGCGCAACCGACCGACCCGGTGGCGGATGAAACGCAAGGCATGGACATGCTGTATTCCTCAGGCACGACGGGCCGCCCTAAAGGCATTCGTCGAAAGCTGACCGGCAATGCGATTGACGAGCCGGATGCGCTGCTTGGCCTCGTGACCCTGCTTTACGGCTTTGATAATGAGCAAATTTATCTGTCGCCCGCGCCGCTCTATCACGCCGCGCCGCTGCGCTATAATATGGCTGCGCAACAAGTCGGTACGACCTGCATCATTATGGAGAATTTCGACCCTGAGCAGGCTTTGGCGATGATCGAAAAGCACAAATGCACCAAAAGCCAATGGGTGCCGACCATGTTTGTCCGCATGTTGAAACTGCCCGAAGACATTCGCCAAAAATATGACGTGTCCAGCATGCAGACCGCCATTCATGCTGCCGCGCCCTGCCCGATCCCGATTAAAGAGAAAATGATCGATTGGTGGGGCCCGGTGATTTACGAATATTATGCCGGTTCTGAAGGCAATGGTTTTTGCCAATTGAACTCGGAAGAATGGCTGGCCCATAAGGGCTCGGTCGGCACGGCCCTGACCGGTATTCTGCATATTTGCGACGAAGAGGGCAATGAACTGCCGGTCGGTGAAAGCGGCGCTATCTTTTTCGAGCAACCCGAGCATGCGCCGGGTTTTGAATATTATAATGACCCGAAAAAGACCGCCGAAAGCCGGCATCCGGTGCATCCGAATTGGACCACTTTGGGCGATGTCGGCAAGCTGGATGAGGATGGCTATCTTTATCTGACCGACCGCAAGGCGTTTATGATTATTTCCGGCGGCGTGAATATTTACCCGCAAGAAACCGAAAACCTGCTCATCACCCACCCGAAAGTCGCCGATGTGGCGGTTATCGGCGTACCGAATGAGGATTTCGGCGAAGAGGTGAAAGCCGTGGTGCAACCGGCCGATTGGTCGCTGGCCGGGCCGGAGCTGGAAGACGAGCTGATTGCGTTTTGTAAAGAAAACCTGTCGGCCATTAAATGCCCGCGCTCGGTCGATTTCGACAAAGAGCTGCCGCGTCACCCGACCGGCAAGCTGTATAAGCGACTTGTGCGCGACCGCTATTGGGGTAATAAAGACTCCAAGATTGTTTAATCTCACACACTGCACAAAAGGAGAGACCTATGCGTGTATTTGAAAATCTAGACGAATATGCCGCCGCCGTCGGCGAAGAGCTGGGCGTGAGCGATTGGTACGAATTGGACCAAGAGCGCGTCAATATGTTTGCCGAAGCCACAGGCGATTATCAGTGGATTCACCTCGATGCCGAGCGCACCCAAAAAGAGCTGGGCATGGGCACGATTGCGCATGGCTTTTTGACCCTGTCCTTGCTGCCGGTTTTGATGGCGCAAATCTCGGGCGTCAAAAGCGTCACACGCGGCATTAATTACGGCTCCAACAAGACCCGCTTCACCGGCATGGTGCCGGTCGGCTCGAAAGTGCGCGCCCGCTCGTCACTTAAAGCCGTTGAAGACAAAGCCGGCGGCAAGCTGTTCACGGCTGAAGTTGTAATGGAAATGGAAGGCTCTGAGCAGCCGGTCATGGTGTCGGAAAATCTGACACTTTTGTTCGAATAGGATATCCAAATGGGCCGGAAAAAAGACGATACAGTGTGGCCGGTTGCCAAGACCGAGGCCGAATGGCGCGAGCAGCTTTCTGATGAGCAGTTCTACGTCACCCGCAATGCGGGCACGGAGCGGGCTTTTTCCGGCCCTTATTGGGACGCTAAATCTGAAGGCACATATCATTGCGTGTGCTGCGATGAAGCGCTTTTCAAAAGCGATACGAAATATGATAGCGGCACGGGGTGGCCCAGCTTTTGGGAGCCGGTCTCTGACACGGCCGTTGCCGACCGCCCCGACAATACGCTGTTTATGCGCCGCACGGAAAGCGTCTGCGCCAATTGCGGCGCGCATCTCGGCCATGTGTTCCCCGACGGCCCGCCGCCGACCGGACAACGCTATTGCATGAACGGTACGGCGCTGGTGTTGAAAGACGCCGATGGTAATGTGGTGGAAGACTAATGCCCACACCGCCCGCCGGCGCCCCTAAAACGCCGGAAAAACCTTATAGCGACACATATCACAATATCACCCGCAGCGACCCTTATGCATGGTTGCGCGATGATAATTGGCAGGCCGTGATGAAGGACCCGGCGGCGCTGGATAAAGATATTCGCGCGCATTTGGAAGCCGAAAACGCCTATACCGATAAGATAATGGCCCCGACGACGCGGTTGCAAGAGACGCTATTTGGCGAAATGCGCGGGCGTATCCTTGAAGACGACGCCTCTGTGCCGGTCAATAATGGCGCGCTTTCTTGGGCGACGCGGTATGTCACCGGCGGCGAGCACCCGCTTTTATGCTGCGGCCCGCGTGATAGCCAAGCCGGCGATATGCGCGTCATTGTCGACGGCAATGCGGAAGCTGCGGGCAAGGATTTCTTCAAAATCATCGATAGCGAGGCCGACCCGACGGCAACCTATTTGGCCTGGGCTTATGATGATAAGGGCTCGGAATATTTCACCATCAGGCTGCGCCGCCTCGAAGACGGCAAAGATAGTGATGATGTGATTAAGGATACGGGCGGCAGTTTTGCTTGGTCGGGGTGCGGGCGCTATATTTTCTATATTGCGGTGGATGAAAACCACCGCCCGCACCGCGTCATGCGCCATCAATTGGGCAGCACACAAGCGCAAGATGTGACCGTCTATGAAGAAGCCGATGCAGGGTTTTTTGTCGGCCTGTCAGCCAGCCGTTCGGGTCGTTTCTTGTTTATCGACGCGCATGACCATGAAACGGCGGAAGCGCATCTCATCGACGCGCATGCGCCGCTTTCCGCGCCCATTTGTATCGCGCCGCGCCAGACCGGTATCGAATATGAGGTGCATGACGATGCCGCCCGCGACCGGCTCATCATCACCACCAATTGGGATGGCGATAAAAAAGCCGATGATTTTCAAATTTGCGCCGCCCCCGTGCCAACGACAGACGGCGATAAAGAGGACTGGCAGATTATCCGCCCGCATATCGCCGGGTGTCTGGTGCTCGATGCGCTGCCCTTTGACGGGCACCTTGTGGCTTTACTGCGCGAGAACGCTTTGCCGCGCCTCGACATTACCGATATGGCGAGCGGCGCAACGCGCTCTATTGCCTTTGACGAGGAAGCCTATGATCTGAGCCTTGGCGGGCTGGCCGAATACACCACCGGCAGTCTGCGCTTCACCTATGCCAGCATGACCACGCCGACGCAGACCTATGATTATGATATGGCAAGCGGCGCACGCATTTTGCGCAAAACACAAAACGTACCGAGCGGCCATGATGCAGGCGATTATATTACGCGGCGCATCACCGCCACCGGCCATGACGGCGTGCAAATTCCTGTCTCGGTTTTGTATCACAAAGACACGGCTTTGGATGGCAGCGCGCCGGTGCTGCTTTACGGCTATGGTTCTTACGGCATCACCATTCCGGCGGCGTTTTCCGTGACGCGGCTGAGCTTGGTCGATCGCGGTTTTATTTATGCCATTGCCCATATTCGCGGCGGGCGCGCTTGCGGCCATAATTGGTTCATGGAGGGGCGCGGCCCGAAAAAGACCAATACATTTGAGGATTTTGTTTCCGCCGCCCGCGATCTCATCGCCCGTGGGTGGACCAAGCCGGGGCAGATTTCCATCCATGGCGGCAGCGCCGGTGGGCTGCTGGTCGGTGCGAGCGTCAATCTGGCGCCCGAGCTGTTCTGCAGCGCCGTGGCCGAAGTGCCGTTTGTTGATGTGCTGACCACCATGCTGGACGACACGCTGCCGCTGACACCGCCGGAATGGCCCGAATGGGGCAATCCGATCGAAAGCGCGGAGGCCTATAAGCTCATTGCCTCTTACGCGCCCTATGAAAATATTGAACCCAAGCCCTATCCGCATATTTTAGCGACAGGCGGGTTGACCGATCCGCGTGTGACCTATTGGGAACCGGCCAAATGGGTGGCGCGGCTGCGTCACACACGCAGTGATGACGGGCTGACCCTGCTGCGCACGGAAATGACCGCCGGTCATGGCGGCAAAGCCGGACGCTTCAACCAGCTTTACGAGATTGCGCTGGTCTATGCTTTTGTTCTGATGGCGCATAACAGGCTCGAGGAGACGGATAATGACTGATTTGGTGTATGAGGATTGCGAGAAACTCGGCTTTGATCGCGCCCGTCTGGACGCCGTGCCGCGTTTTTTCCAATCCTATTTGGCGCGCGAAAAATTTGCCGGCCTTTCCATATTGGTGGCGCGTGAGGGCAAGATCGCGCAATTGAGCCATCAGGGCACAATGGGGTTTGACCGCGACGACCCGGTCGATGACAGCGCCATTTTCCGCATTTACTCCATGACCAAGCCGATCACCTCGGTCGCCATAATGCAGCTTTATGAGCAAGGTCGCTTGCTGCTGACCGACCCGATTACCAAATTCATCCCGGCTTTTAAGGACGTGCAAGTCTTTGATAAGGGCACGGCGAGCGATTATACAACGCGCCCGCCCGAGCGTATGATTACGCTGCACGATCTTCTGACCCATCAATCGGGCCTGACCTATGATTTCATGCTCGAGCATCCGGTCGATGCGATTTATCGCAATAATAAAATCAATGGCGCACGCTCCGAGAAAATGGACACGGCAGAGCTATGCGCCAAGCTGGCAGAAATGCCTTTGCTGTTCTCGCCCGGCACGGCGTGGAATTATTCCGTCTCAACCGATGTGCTGGGCCATATTGTCGAACTGGTATCGGGCGAGACGCTGGATGCCTATTTCAAAGACCATATTCTCGACCCGCTGGGCATGCATGACACTTTCTTTCATATCCCCGACGATAAGCGCCATCGGTTGATGAATAATTATGCGTTTGACCCGATTAAGCGCACCACGACACTGGCCGACAGTCCCGATAGAACCGTTTACCGACCGGGCCGCGCCTTTTTGTCGGGCGGCGGCGGGCTTTTATCCACCATGGTCGATTATTTCCGCTTTGCCGATATGCTGCGGCGTGGCGGTACGGGGCCCAATGGCGCGCATATTTTGTCGCGCAAAACGGTTGAGAAAATGAGCGCCAACCAATTGCCGCATAATCGCACGCTGGAAGAGCATGGCTATGGCGGGTTTACCGAAGTGGCCTATCCCGGCACCGGCTTCGGTCTTGGCCTGTCGACGATAATCAATGCCGGTACCAGCGTCTCAACCAGCTCGGTCGGCAGCACCTCATGGGGCGGTCTGGCCAGTACAATTTTCTGGAATGATCCGGTTGAGGATATGACGGTTATTTTGATGACGCAGGTGATGCCCTCGGGCACATACCCGCTGCGCCCGCAAGTGGCGCAATTGGTTTATGCGGCGCTGAAATAGTCACAAAACAGCCGGGCTATGCGCTGATTTGGCCTAGCCAAGCGCGTGTCTTGTGCTTGCCTTTGGCAGCAAAGAACCTAATATCTGGTCAAACATAATCGACTAGTGAGGTGTATCATGGCTCTCCCCGAAGTATTGAAAGACAATCTGCGTATCCCTGTTGTCGGCTCGCCGCTGTTTTTGGTGTCCGGCCCTGAATTGGTCATCGCGCAATGTAAAGCCGGTATTGTCGGCTCGTTTCCGGCGCTGAATGCGCGCCCGGTTGAGGTGCTCGACGAATGGCTGACCCGCATCAACACTGAACTGGCCGAATATAAAGCCGCCAATCCGGATAAATATGTCGCGCCTTATGCCGTCAATCAGATTTGCCACGCCTCCAATGACCGCCTGCAGGGCGATATGGAATTATGCGTGAAGCACAAAGTGCCGATTATCATCACCTCGCTGCGCCCGCCGGAATTTGTCGTTGAAGCGGCGCATAGCTATGGCGGCGTGGTGTTCCATGATGTGATAAATGTCAAGCACGCCAAGAAAGCCGCTGAGCAGGGCGTTGACGGTCTGATTCTGGTCTGCGCCGGGGCCGGCGGTCACGCCGGTGCGCTGTCGCCTTTCGCGCTGGTGCGCGAGGTCAAGCAGTGGTTTGACGGCACAATCCTTTTATCGGGCGCTATGGGCGACGGCTATTGTGTCGCCTCTGCTTTGGCCATGGGGGCCGATTTGGCCTATATCGGCTCGCGCTTCATCGCAACGGAAGAAGCCAATGCCGACCAAAGCTATAAAGATATGCTGGTTGAAAGCGCGGCCGATGATATTGTTTACTCATCGCTGTTTACCGGCGTTGAGGGCAATTATCTAAAGCCCTCCATCGCCAAAGCCGGCCTCGACCCGGATAATCTGCCGGATGCCGATAAAACAAAAATGGATTTCGGCTCAGGCGGCAATATGAAAACCAAGGCTTGGAAAGATATTTGGGGCAGCGGTCAGGGCATTGGCGGCATTGAAAAAGTGCAGACCATTGAGGAAGTCGTCGCCGAGATGGAAACCGATTACCGTTCCGCCATTGACAGTCTGGTGCAACGCGCAGGCTAATATGCTGGATCCGATAGCCCGAAAGCTGATTGATCGCCCGCTAGATGCGCTGGCCAATCGGATTTCGCCCAAATTATCGGCAAATAGTATTACTATTATCGGGTTTTTAATCGGAATTCTCAGCTTTATTGCAATTATCAAGGGCCAGTTCACGCTGGCCCTTGTTTTTTTAGCCCTTAACCGCTTTTGCGACGGGTTGGACGGCGCGGTGGCCCGCCGCCAAGCCCCGACTGACCTTGGCGCCTATCTGGATATAATCGCCGATTTCATCCTCTGGGCGCTCTTGCCTGTCGGCTTTCTTCTTTATGACCCGCAAAATGCTTTTGCGGCGGCGCTGCTGCTCTCCAGCTTTGCCATGTCGATGACAGCTTTCTTGACCTTTGCCATGCTGGCCGAAAAACGCGGCCTGAGCACTGAGGCGCAGGGCAAAAAGAGCTTTTATTATTTGGCCGGCCTTGCCGAGGGCACGGAAACCATTTTGTTTTTCGCGCTGGTCATGCTCCGGCCCGACTGGTTCGCGCCGGCTGCGCTAATTTTTGCCGGCTTTGTCTTTCTTTCCGTCGTGGGTCGGCTTATCGTATCGATCAGTCAATTGCGGGAGGGGTGAATGGACGAGATCAAGATTGATGAAAGCGCCTGGGTGCACGATACGGCGTTGATTTACGGCCATGTCACCATTGGCCCGGATAGCTCGGTTTGGCCCAATGTGGTGATGCGCAGCGAGACGCATCATATCGAAATCGGTGCGCGGACCAATATTCAGGATTTTGTCATGGTGCATGTCGGTGTCACGACGCCAACCCTTGTCGGCGATGATTGCTCGATCACCCATCATGTCACGCTGCATGGCTGCACGATTGGCGATAAATGCCTGATCGGCATTAATGCAACCATTATGGATGGCGCCAAAATCGGCAATAATTGCATTGTCGCCGGCCATTCCATTGTCACCGAGGGCAGCGAATTTCCCGATAATTCCATCATCGCCGGCAGCCCCGCCAAGCTGGTGAAGACGCGCGATAATGGCGACGCCAATTTGTTCAACGCCAGATTTTACATCGAAAACGCCAGAAACTACGCCAAGGGAATCCACCGCATCAATGAGGATAACCTCAAACAAGTCGGCCTGTTGCCAAAAGACTGAAGTAGGTTTTACGGGTAAGTGTGGCTGGGGTGGTAGGATTCGAACCTACGCATGCCGATACCAAAAACCGGTGCCTTACCACTTGGCTACACCCCAACACTGAGCGCGAAAATAGTTAAAAACGCGGGCGAGGTCTAGCCCCTAAATGAACAAAAGCCTGCGGCAGATGTGCTTTTCTTGAGGCGCGGCTATGGCGCGTCAATAATGCCGAGGGCATCCATCAAAAGACTACCGAGATATAGCCTGTCGCCATGTTGCAGCACGCTGGTCATCATATAAATGTGCCCGCTATCATCCTCCAGCGAGACCAGCGGCACGCCGTCGGGCGACAACTTCACCGCATAGCTGTGCTTCTCGGCCGGATTGGCAGCGCGCACCGGCCCGGCGACCGGGTCAAACGGCACCGGCCAGAGCAGTAAATAGCCCAGCAACACAGCCGACAAGCCGACCAGTCCGGCAATCAGGAGCTGCTTTTTGCCGCTTGGATGGGCTGCATCCGACATGATGTTATGTCCCTTTTCTGCAAATTTCGTCAGAGCCATACATGCAAGCTCAAAAAAGCAAATCGCGCGCCCGAAAGCGCGCGATTTCATTTGCGTCCGGCAATGGCCTTGGCTATATACATTTCACCTTGAGCCGTCGGAGTGTGGCGCAGCCTGGTAGCGCACCTCGTTCGGGACGAGGGGGTCGCAGGTTCAAATCCTGCCACTCCGACCATGGCTCGGGTTTTCAGCTAAAATCAGCTTTTCATATTGCGCGCATGGGCAATCCAAATCGCCGATGTCACGACCTCAATGACGACAAATTCCCAGATCGCAGGCGCGTCATGCACCAGCCCGCCGAGAACGCGAAACACGGCAACGCCGCCCAGCAAAACTGTGGCGGCAATCAAATAGTCACGCTTTTCTTTAATGATACCGTAAAGCGCAAAGCCCGACATGCCGATAAAGAACGACGTCACATCGCCCAATTGCGAATTGCGCGCCGCGCCTTCAAGCAACGGCATTTGCAGGCCCGCAGCAGCACCGCTCGGGTCAACGATCCAACGCAGACCGATAAGGGCCAACGGCAGCGCGCCAATAATCGCAAGAATACGTAATGCTTTTTCCATGATAAAACTCCCTCCAGTTATACCTCAAAGCCTAGGCAGTTTGTCGCGCGCGAGCAAGCGCGAAGCCATAATGGCCAGCCCCGCACCGATCAGACAGCCGGCGCTATTGGCGGCAAAATCCAGCCATTCGCCATAACGATTGACATAAGGCTGGATGAGCTCGATCGCCCCGCCATAGGCAATGGCAGGCAGGATAATACGCAGCCAATAGCGCGCATGGGCGAACATCATCGGGAAGGTCAGGCAGGCATAAGCGACGAAATGGTGCAGCTTATCGCCGCCCGGCGCCGGCGGCAGATCATCCAGCGGCGATAAAGATAAATAGCCTATCGCCAGCGCCAACAGCACGGTGAGGGCCGCAGCGTGGCGTTCCAGAAGGGCGACCATATTAACGCTGCTTGCGCGGCCGCTTCATTTCGTCTTTCGTCAGACTACCGCTTTTATCAGCATCCATTTTCTCAAACCGTTTGGCCGCCATGGCCATAAATTCATCGCGCGAAATTTTGCCGTCGCCATTGGCGTCATATTTGGCAAAACGATCTTGCTTGCCGGATTTGTCACCCTCGCCGGATTTGTGGTGACCGGCCATGGCGGGTGTGCCGAGCAAAAGAGCGGCGGTGATAAGCATTCTTAAAATAGGCATGATTAAGCTCCAAAACTTGATATGCTGATAAACTACAAAACAATTATGGCACGCACGAGGCAAAAATGAGCATTCCCTTCGTTACTGAGTTTGATTTTGAATATGGCCGCGCCGATAAGCTCAGCCCGCTCATTCGCCGCGTCATTTGCAATAATCCCGGCCCCTTCACCTTTACCGGCACCGGCACCTATATTATCGGCACGGGCGAGGTCGCCATTATCGATCCAGGCCCGATTGACGAAGCACATATAGACGCCATTCTGGCCGCACTCGGGCCGGATGAAAAAGTCAGCCATATCGTCATCACCCATACGCATGGCGACCATTCACCGGCCAGCGCGCCGTTGAAAGCGCGCACCGGTGCGCCGATCTACGGCATGACCCCGACCCCACACGAAAGCGCCGACGGCCCGCAAATGGAAGAAGATACGGATGACAGTTTCAGCCCCGACCACGAAATCGCGCATGGCGACATAATCAAAGGCGGCGATTGGACGCTGGAAGCGGTGCACACGCCGGGCCATATGGCAGCGCATGTCTGTTATGCGCTGCACGAAGAAAAAGCGCTGTTTACCGGCGATCATGTGATGGGTTGGTCGACCAGTGTCATTATTCCGCCCGATGGCTCAATGCGCGATTATATGAACTCGCTCGACCTGCTGCTGGCCCGCGACGACACGGTCTATTGGCCGACCCATGGCACATGCATTAAAGACCCGCAGGATTTTGTCCGCGCCTATATCACCCATCGCAAGGGCCGCGAGGCGCAAGTGCTGGCGCGGCTGGAAGCCGGTGACACGCATATTAGGGAAATGGTGGAGACGGTCTATGCCGCTGTCGATAAGCGGCTGCACCCGGCCGCTGCCCTATCCATGCTGGCGCATTTGCAGGATTTGGTGGCGCGCGGTGAGGTGTCGTGCGACGGCTTGTCTGCTGACGAAAAGCCATCGCTCGACACCACTTACCGTATAGCCTAGCCGTCTATTTCAAAGCGGCTAAATAAGCCTTAATGCGCGCCGCATTGGCGCCCAAATCGGACACGCCGGCGCGCGAGGCCGAGCGCATATCTACCCTTGTATTGCCGGCATCGGCACTCAGACGAATGACGACATCATCCTTAAAGCCGAACAGGGCCGTGGTGGCTGTCGCTTCAATGACGCCTTTACCGGCATCGCTGGCGACAATCTCCCAACCCATGCCCTCGGCCGCAGCCAAGGCATGGGAAAAATTATCGCTCGGCATACCGTCCAACAATAAAGGTGCCAAATCCGTGTAATGCGCCTTTTGCGCGGCTTGCACTTTGGCGTCCAGTGCCAATGAATTATCGTTGGTCGCCCGCACACCCGGCACGGCCTCAAAGACCGGCGGGTTTTCAAGATCCGTGCTGATATCATGAATGGGCGGCACAGACCCGCCTTTGCGTATGGTGTTGAGCGGCGCATATAAAACAACCAACGCCAGCACCAGCGCAATAGCAGCGCGTTGCATATAAGCGCCGTCGCCGCCAAGCCCGCCAATCAGCGCCCCGGCGCTGAAAAGCAAGGCGATGGCGGCCAGTAAAATGGCCAGCACCAAACCCAAAAACGGCAGACGAAACTCCATCATGCCGAGCCGGAAAATGGCGATAGACACAATCGCCAAAATCGGTGCCGCAATGGCGAGGCGCAAGCCCCATGTAGCCAAAGTCGCGATTGAAATACCGAGCATTATTCTGCTGCGCTTTCTGCTGTCGGCAATTTGTAATCGGCAAATTGCTCGCGCAGCTTCAGTTTTTGAATCTTACCGGTCGCCGTATGCGGAATTTCATCGACGAAAGTCACGTCATCCGGCATCCACCATTTGGCAATCTTGCCGTCCAAATAGGCCAGCACATCTTCTTTGCTGATATCGGCACCCTCATCCTTAATGATAATGAGCAGCGGGCGCTCATCCCATTTCGGGTGCGGCAGGCCGATGACCGCCGCCTCGGTAACACCCGGGCAACCGACGGCGACATTTTCCACTTCGATGGATGAAATCCATTCGCCGCCCGATTTGATAACGTCTTTCGAACGGTCTGTGATTTGCATAAAGCCGAGCGGGTCAATGGTTGCAACATCGCCCGTGTCGAAATAGCCCTGCTCGTCAAGAATTTGACCGCCGTCGCCTTTAATATATTCGCCGACAACAAACGGGCCGCGCACTTTCAGATTACCGAAAGCCTTACCGTCACGCGGCAATTCATTGCCCTCATCATCGGTGATTTTCATTTCCATCAAATAAGGCGGCCGGCCTTGCTTGACCTTAATATCCATCTGCTCGTCAAAGCTCAGCTTCTCCATACCGGCTTTAAAGCTGGCGATGGTGCCGAGCGGCGACATTTCGGTCATGCCCCAAGCGTGCATGACATTGACTTCATAATCGCGCTCAAATTTCTCCAACATGACGCGGGGTACAGCCGAACCGCCAATTGCCACGGCGTTCAAATCCGGCAGTTTCAAATCATTGGCTTCCATATGCTGCAACAGCATCAGCCAAACGGTCGGCACGGCGGCGGTAAAGGAAACCCGCTCTTCGGTCAGCAATTGGTAAATGCTTTCGCCATCCATATTCGGGCCCGGATTGACGATTTTCGCACCCGAGGCCGGTGCTGCAAAGGCAATACCCCACGCATTGGCGTGGAACATCGGCACCACCGGCATCACATTATCAGTGCTGGAAATACCCATCACATCACGCGAATTGGTCACCAACGTGTGCAGCACATTGGAGCGGTGCGTGTAGCACACGCCTTTTGGATTACCGGTTGTGCCGGAAGTATAGCACATGCCGCACGGCGCGCGCTCATCCACCTGCACCCAGTTAAAGTCACCGCTTTGGCCATCCAGCAAGTCTTCATAACACAGCGCATTGGTCAGCGATGTGTCCGGCATATGCGCCGCATCGGTCATGATGATGATATGCTTTACATTCGGAATTTGGTCGGCAATCGCTTCGAGGATCGGCACAAAGGTCAAATCCGTGCAGATAATCTTATCCTCAGCATGATTGATAATATAGACCAGCTGCTCGGGGAACAGGCGCGGGTTCAGCGTATGGTAAACGCCGCCAATGCCGGTAATGCCATACCACGCCTCGAGGTGACGGTGCGTGTTCCAAGCCAGCGTAGCGATAACGTCACCGGCTCCCATGCCAAGACTTTGAAAGGCTTGGCTCAGCTTGCGGGCACGCAAATGCGCGTCAGCATAAGTCTCGCGGTGGATATTGCCTTCAACCAGACGCGACACGATTTCGCGGTCACCATGATAATTATTGGCGTGATCGAGAATATTATTAACCAACAGGGGTACATCTTGCATTTGACCGAACATTTTTTCCTCCCTATCGTTTTGCAACGATATTGTTCATCTGCCGATAATTTGCCCAAATGGCGACGGCATGTCTATAGGGGGGATAAGAAAAATGAGCTTCCACACGCTTTCAGCACGCGACATAGCAGCGCAAATCAAATCCGGCGAAGCCAGCTCGGTTGAGGTGACGAAATATTTCATTGCGCGGATCGAAAAACATAATGACGCGCTCAACGCCGTCATCGCCACGCGCTTTGACGAAGCGCTGGAGGACGCTACGCGCGCCGATGAGGCGGTGAAGAACAAGACAGCGCCGGGGGCGCTGCACGGCGTGCCGATGACCATTAAAGACGCGTTTGAAATTGACGGCCTGACCTGCGATGTCGGCCATACGGCTTGGGCGGAGCGTGTCTCTGACAGCAATGCCATTGTGGTCGAACGCCTGCGCGCCGCCGGGGCGATTATGCTGGGCAAAACCAATACGCCGATTTTTTGCGGCGACTGGCAAAGCTTTAACGCCGTGCACGGCACAACCAACAACCCCTATAATTTAGCGCATACGCCCGGCGGTTCATCGGGCGGCGCGGCAGCCGCATTGGCCGCCGGCATGACGGCGATGGAATATGGCTCCGATATTGGCGGCTCAATACGTGTGCCGGCGCATTATTGCGGGCTATTTGGCCATAAGCCGACATTGGGGTTGGTGCCGTCGCGCGGTCATGTGCCGCCGGCGCATGGCATGCTGGCCGAGGGCGACCTGTCCGTCGTCGGCCCGCTGGCCAAGACGGTTGATGATTTGGAAACATTGCTCGATGTGACGCTTGGCCTTAACGGGCCGCAAAACCAAGCCATGCAAATCGCCCTGCAAGGCCCGCGCTTTCAATCGGCGGCAGGATTGCGCGTCGGCATTTGGGCCGATGACCCCTATTGCAAGGTAGACCCTGAAATCGCTGCCGCCATTAATGCCGCCGGCGCCGCACTGGCCGAAATGGGTGCGCATGTCGAAACCGCCAAGCCGGATATTGATCTGGCCTGGAACACGGAAGTCTATGCCATGCTGCTGAACCCGATTATGGGGCGCGGCTTTGGCGATGGTATTCAGCAGCGCATGCAAGAGATTGTTGATGCGTCTGACCCGGACGATAAGGATTATGCCATTTTGCAAGCCCGCGGCATCCGCCTCTTGCACAAGGATTGGCTGGAATGGGACGAGCAGCGGGCGCAATTGGCGGCCAAATGGCAGGCCTATTTCGAGCAATATGACGTGCTGCTATGCCCGGTTACCCCCTCGCCGGCCATGCCGCATATGCAAGACGCCAATGCCCATGCCCGGCCCTTTGAAGTGGCGGGCGAGAAGCGCCGCTATATGGAAAACATTGTTTGGCCGGGCGTTGCAACGACCTGCAATCTGCCGGTCACCAGCGTACCGCTCTCGCTGCACAGCTCCGGCCTGCCCATGGGGATGCAAATTATCGGCCCGGCTTTTGAGGATAAAACGCCGATTGGCGTTGCGCGTTTGCTGCAACAAGCGGGCTATGATTTCACGCCGCCCGCTGCTTTCGCCTAACTCTGCTGTAATTCAGTCAGCTCTTCATGACCTTCCGGATCTTGGTGAATGAGCACTTCCGCCCCCGGATATTTCGCCATCACCGAGGCCTCCACCGCATCGGAAATCTGGTGGGCATTATTCAGCGTCATGCTGCCATCCAATTCAATATGGCATTGGATAAAGCTCGACAGACCGGCGCGACGCGTCCGCAAATCATGCAAGCCCCGCACTTGTGGGTGGGACAGGATAATCTGCTTAATATCATCGCGCGCGTCATCGTCGAGCTCGCGATCCATAAGCTGGTCAGCCGCCGCGGCAAAAATACCCCAAGCGCTTTTCGCCAGAATGAGCGCGACCAAAAGACCGAGTACCGGATCGGCATAGACAAACCCCATCGGGCCCGAAAGCACCAAAGCCGCAATGACGCCGATATTCATATATAAATCGCCCGCATAATGCGCGCTATCGGCGTGAATGGCGACCGAGTTGGTGGCCTTGGCAACGCGGCGTTGCACCATGACCAGCCCCAAGGTCAGCACAATAGAAAGAGCAATGACGATTATGCCGATCGTCGTCTCACGCAGCGGCATCGGATTGAGAAAAGCCTCTACCGCCTCGACCACCAAAAATACAGCCGCCAGACTAAGCGCCGCGCCCTGCACCAAAGCGGCCAGCGCCTCGGCTTTGCCATGGCCGAAGCGATGCTCTTCATCGGCCGGAGTTTGCGCGTGGCGAATGGCGAAAAAATTCATCACCGACAGCGATAAATCCATCACCGAATCAAGAAACGAGCCAAGCAGTGCCACCGAACCGGTCAACACCCAAGCACCGGCCTTCATAACAATCATCACGCTGGCCACCGCAATGGCCAGCAAAGCCGTGCCCTGCACGCGCTTGCCCGGCTCCAAGCCGATATGGTCATGTGTGTGATGATGGTCAGACATGGGGGTAGTTTACCATAGGCGCAGCGCAATCACCATTAAGGATAAAGCCGCTCGATTTGCCAGTCATCTGCGGGGGTCGCGCGTTTGAAAATCAGCCTGTCATGCAGGCGATGGTCGCCATCTTGCCAAAACTCAATGCGTAGCGGGGTGATGCGACGGCCCGACCAATGCGGCGGGCGCGGCACGGCCTCATCGGGATATTTCGCATCCATTTCCGCATAAGCCGCTTCCAATTCGGCCCGCATGCCATAGGGCCGCGATTGCTGTGACGCCCACGCGCCGATGCGGCTTTCGCGGCCGCGCGAATTGAAATAGGCATCCGCCTCATCATCTGCCACGGGCGAAATCGGGCCTTGCACACGCACTTGCCGGTGCAGCGATTTCCAATGGAAACACACGGCCGCTTTGGCATTGGCGGCCAGTTCATTGCCCTTTTGACTCTGCAGATTTGTGTAAAACACAAAGCCGCGCGCATCATGGCCCTTCAACAGCACCATGCGGACATTCGGCATGCCGTCAGAAGCGACCGTCGACAGCGCCATGGCGTTCGGGTCATTTGGCTCGCTGGCGGCGGCTTCCTTCAGCCACGCGTCAAAAGCGGCAATCGGGTCAGCGGGCGGGTCGGTAAAATAGCTCATGGCATTTCCTATAAGCGGGTTCTTGCTTATATATAGGCGTATGACACGCGCTTGCAAACGCCCGCTCAACATGTTTTTCGCCGCCCTTTTGGCGCTCTCGGTTTCTGCGCCGGCGGCGTGTGCACCGGCCTATGACGCGGCGCGGTTTGAGCGTGATTTCGCCGCCGGGGTCGCCGCCTATGATGCCGGTGATTACAAAACCGCCGCCGCTTATTGGCAGCCTTTGGCGCAACGTTATGACCTCGCAGCCATGCGCAATATGGGCAATCTGCATCGCCGCGGACTGGGGGTTGAAAAAGACGCGCAAAAAGCGCTGGCCTATTATGAAGCCGCCGCCAAGCGCGGCTTTGCCCCGGCGCAATATGCCGCCGCCATCATGCATATCTCCAATGACGACCTGCCCTATAATGGCGATAAAGCTATCTTCTGGCTAACCCGCGCCGCGCAAAGCGGCTATGCACCCGCCAAAGAACAATTAAAGCGACTTACCATGCCATCGCAGCTCTTTAACTAAGCGACGCATTTTTTCACCCGACTCTGGGCTTTTAGCGCGGCACAGTTTATACAAAGACAAAGCTGAAACCGAAATGAGGGCATTATGAGCATCATGCAGGGAAAACGCGGCCTGATTATGGGCGTCGCCAATAAAAACTCCATCGCTTGGGGCATTGCCCAAGCCTGCGCCGATGCCGGCGCCGAACTGGCGTTCACCTATCAAGGCGAAGCGCTGTTGAAACGCGTGCAGCCTCTGGCGGAAAGCGTCGGCTCGGATTTTGTAGAGCCTTGCGATGTCACGGATGAAGCCATTATGGATGCGCTTTTCGCCAAGCTGGAAGCCAAATGGGGCAAGCTCGATTTCGTCGTTCACGCCATTGCCTTTGCCGGCAAGGAAGAGCTGATGGGCCGCTATGTCGACACTTCGGCAAGTGCCTTTGACAAAGCGCTGAATATTAGCTGCTACAGCTTCACCGCCGTGGCCTGCCGCGCCGAAAAGCTGATGCAAGAAGGCGGCTCGATGATCACCCTGTCCTATTTCGGGGCCGAAAAAGTCATCCCGCATTATAATGTTATGGGCGTCGCCAAAGCCGCGCTTGAGGCCTCGGTGCGCTATCTCGCCTCTGATCTCGGCCCGCAAGGCATTCGGGTCAATTCCATCTCGGCTGGGCCGATCCGCACGCTGGCAGCAGCCGGTATTGGCGACTTCCGAGAAATGCTGAAATTTAACGAAGCCAATGCGCCGATGCGCCGCAATGTCACCAAAGAGCAAGTCGGCCAATCCGCCGTCTATCTGCTATCCGATATGTCGGCAGGCGTGACCGGCGAGATTCACTATGTCGATAATGGCTATAACACGATCGGCATGGGCGCGTTTGACGATATCAAAGCGGCCAAACAGGCGGAAGGCGAATAATGTCAGATAATAGTTTCGGTCATCTTTTCAGGGTAACGACATGGGGCGAAAGCCACGGCCCGGCGCTTGGTTGCGTCGTGGACGGCGCGCCGTCGCGCCTGCCCCTGACCGAGGCTGACATTCAGCATTTTCTCGATAAGCGCAAACCCGGGCAAAATCGTTTCACCACACAAAGGCGCGAGCCCGACCAGGTGAAAATTCTCTCCGGCGTGTTTGACGATCCGGAGACCGGTTTGCAAGTCACCACCGGCACGCCGATACAATTGCTGATCGAAAACACCGATCAGCGCTCAAAAGATTATGGCGACATTAAAGACAAATACCGCCCCGGCCATGCTGATTTTACCTATATGGAAAAATACGGCATTCGCGACTATCGCGGCGGCGGGCGTTCGTCGGCCCGCGAAACCGCGGCCCGTGTGGCGGCCTCTGCCGTGGCGCGCAAAGTGCTGGATGGCGTCACCATTCGCGGCGCGCTGGTGCAGATGGGCCCGCATAAAATCAACCGCGCCAATTGGAATTGGGACGCGGTCGAGAACAATCCGTTCTGGTGTCCCGATGCCGAAGCCGCCGCCCGGTGGGAAAACTATCTCGATACGGTGCGCAAAGCCGGCTCGAGCTGCGGGGCGGTGATTGAAGTCGTCGCCTCGGGCGTGCCGGTCGGTTGGGGTGCACCGGTTTATGGCAAGCTGGACACAGATCTGGCCGCCGCCATGATGAGTATTAACGCCGTTAAAGGCGTTGAGATTGGCAACGGCTTTGACGCCGCCGCGCTATCGGGCGAAGAAAACGCCGATGAAATGACCAAGGACGGCTTTACCAGCAATCATGCGGGCGGCGTGCTGGGCGGTATTTCCACCGGCCAGGATGTCGTCGTGCGCTTTGCGGTCAAACCGACCTCGTCGATCCTGACGCCGCGTCAGACCGTAGACGTAGACGGTAATGAGACCGATATCGTGACGAAAGGCCGCCACGACCCATGTGTCGGCATTCGCGCCGTGCCGGTGGGCGAGGCGATGATGGCCTGCGTGCTGGCCGACCATAAATTGCGCCATCTCGGCCAAGCGGCCGGCATGGGCACGGGCCAATAAGGCGCGCTTGTGGCGAAAGATAAAAAAGCCCCGCCGCGTCCGAAAACCCGGCTTTATCTCATTACCCCACCCGCGCTCGACCCGCAGGAATTTGCCCCCACCCTCAATGCCGCTTTGCAAGCCGGTGACGTGGCTTGTCTTCAATTGCGCCTCAAACAAGCCGATGGCACGCCGCCGCCGGAGGCCGAGATTGCCCGCGCCGTCGAGCATCTCATGCCCTTGGCACACGCGCATGATGTCGCTTTTATCCTGAATGATGACGCGGCACAGGCGCAAAAATATGGCTGCGATGGGGTGCATATCGGCCAGACGGACACGCCCTATGCGACGGCGCGCACATTACTGGGCGATGATGCGATTATCGGTGTCACCTGCCATGACAGCAAGCATTTGGCCATGGAAGCGGGCGATGCGGGGGCTGATTACGTCGCCTTTGGCGCGTTTTACGACACGCAAACCAAAGATGCCAAAAGCCGCGCCGAACCGGAAATCCTCAGCTTTTGGCAGCAATTTGTCGAATTGCCTTGCGTCGCCATTGGCGGCATCACGCCCGATAATGCCGCGCCTTTGGTCGAGGCCGGGGCCGATTTCATCGCTACATCAGCCAGCGTTTGGGGCCATAGGGACGGCCCGCAAGCGGCCATTGCCGCCTTCTCCCATTTGTTTGACAGCTTACACGGCAAATAGATGTTTGCCGTATCCGGTCTCCATGTTATCAGACGACCGGAAACTTCTTTATAGGTGCGCCCATGAAAATCAATGGCAATGAAATTCGCCCCGGCAATGTCATCATGCATAATGACTCGCTTTGGGTGGCGGTGAAACTGCAGCACGTCAAGCCGGGCAAGGGCGGTGCTTTCGCGCAAGTTGAACTGAAAAATCTGCTCAATGGCTCGAAGCTGAACGAACGTTTTCGCTCCGCCGACAAAGTAGAGCGCGTCCGCCTCGAGCAACGCGATTATCAATATCTCTATGAAAGCGACGGCATGTTAGCTTTCATGGATACGGAAAGCTATGAGCAGATCGAGCTTGAGGCTGATTTTGTCGGCGACCGCGCGGCGTTTTTGCAAGACGGCATGGAAGTTGTTGTCGAAAGCCATGAGGGCAAGCCGATCGGTATCCGCCTGCCCGACCAAGTCACATTGGAGATCACCGAGACCGAACCGGTGGTGAAAGGCCAAACCGCCGCCTCGTCAAACAAACCCGCCATGTGCGCCAATGGCGTGCGCGTCATGGTGCCGCCTTTTGTCGAAGCCGGTGACAAGATTGTCGTCGACACAAATGAAGTCACTTATCTGAAGCGGGCCGATTAATATGGCCCAATCCGCCAATATGAATGTCATGCGCGGCGCTGTCGAAAAGGCAGGTCGTGCGCTTCGTCGTGATTTTGGCGAGATTGAAAACCTGCAAGTCTCAAAAAAAGGCCCCGGCGATTTCGTCACCAATGCCGACTTACGAGCCGAAAAAATCCTGTTTGAAGAATTATCCGAGGCGCGCCCCGGCTATGGCTTCCTGATGGAAGAAAAAGGCGAGGTCGAAGGCTCGGACAAAACCCACCGTTTCATTATCGACCCGTTGGACGGCACGACGAATTTCATGCACGGCATCCCGCATTTCGCCATTTCCGTGGCGTTGGAGCGCGAGGGCACTTTGGTGGCGGGCGTGGTTTATAACCCGATCACCGATGAGCTTTTCTTCGGCGAACGCGGCCAAGGTGCTTTCGGCCCGAGCGGTCGCCTGCGCGTCGCCGGTCGCAATCAGTTAAGCGAAGCGGTTTTGGCCTGCGGCGCCCCGCACGGCGATCGCGCCGGACGCGATGAATTTATGGCCGAAACCGAAACCCTGTTGCCCAATATTGCCGGCCTGCGCCGCTTTGGAGCAGCCTCACTCGACCTCGCCTATGTGGCCGCCGGTCGCTTTGATGCTTTTTGGGAACGCGGATTGGCCCCATGGGATATGGCCGCCGGTATCGTGCTGGTGCGCGAATCGGGCGGGCTGGTATCAGACACAACCAATCGTCAGAAAATGATGGAAAGCGGCAATATCGTCGCCGCCAATGAGCCGATGCATGCGGCTCTGTTGCAAAATCTGAAAAAATAAAACCGCGATTTATTCCGCCGCTTCGCGGCCAAATTGCAAATCCGCCAGACGCGCATAAAGCCCGCCCTCTTTGAGCAGCTCATGATGCTTGCCCATGGCGGTCGCTTTGCCGTCTTCCATAACAATAATCCGGTCGGCTTTCAGCACCGTTGCGAGGCGATGCGCGATAACCAATGTGGTGCGCCCATCCATCAGCGTCTCCAGTGCTTTTTGCACCAGCGTCTCGCTTTCCGCATCCAGCGCGCTGGTCGCTTCATCCAAGAGCAGCACCGGCGCGTCGCGCAAAATCGCGCGCGCAATGGCAATGCGTTGACGTTGCCCGCCCGACAGGGTGACGCCGCGTTCGCCCAATTCCGTAAGATAGCCCTCCGGCAGGCGGGTGATAAATTCATCGGCCTGCGCGGCTTTGGCGGCTGCCATCACTTCTGCCTCGCTGGCGTCGGGACGGCCAAAGCGGATATTATCCATGACGGTTTTGGCGAACACCACCGTCTCTTGCGGCACAACCGAGAGCGCGCCGCGTACGGTTTCGGGCGCCATGGCGGGCAGCGCCACGCCGTCAATCGTGATGACCCCGCCTTGCGGGTCGTAGAAGCGCGACAATAATTGGAACACGGTCGATTTACCGGCCCCGGACGCACCGACCAAAGCCACGGTCTCGCCCGGCACGACATCCAGTGAAAACCCGTCCAGCGCCGAAATATCGGGCCGTGTCGGATATTGAAACGTCACATTGGCAAAGCCGATATGGCCTTGCGTCGGTTGCGGCAGAGCCACCGGATTGGCCGGCGCTTGAATTTCCGGCTCCACCTCAAGGATTTCGATAAGCCGCTCGGTCGCGCCTGCCGCCAATTGCACCTCGCCCCACACCTCGGATAAAGCGCCAATCGCCGTGGCACACAAGACCGCGTAAAGGATGAATTGCGACAGCGTGCCGCCGCTCATTGTGCCGTCCAGCACTTGCTGCGCGCCGAGCCAGAGAATACCCGTCACACCGGCAAAGATCAGCACAATGGCAATGGCGGTCATTCCGGCGCGGGCCAGAATACGCAGCTTTGCCGTGTTGAATGAACTTTCCACCGCATCCGAAAACGCCGCGCGGTCATGCACTTCATGGGTGAAACTTTGCACGGTCTGCATCGCACCGACCGTCTCGGCCGCATGGCTGGCCGTATCGGCGATGCGGTCCTGGCTGGCGCGCGCCAGTCGCCGCACCAGACGGCCAAACGCAATCACCGGAATAATCACGGCCGGCAAGGTCAACGCCGCCAAACCGGCCAAAGCGGCGCTGGTATAGACCAGCATGATGGCCGAGCCGATAAAGGTGAACAGATTGCGCAGCGCAATCGAAGCCGAGGAGCCGACCACGGTTTTAATCAGCGTCGTATCGGCTGTCAGGCGCGACAGCACCTCGCCGGTGCGCGTCACCTCAAAAAATGCCGGGCTGAGTCGCGTAATATGTGCATAAACCGCATTACGCAAATCAGAGGTCACGCGCTCGCCAATCCAAGTGACGAAATAAAACCGCGTCGCACTGGCCAGTCCCAGCACAATAGCGACAACCAAAAGCGCCAGAAAATATGTATCAATCGAGGCCGCATCATCGCTTGAGAACCCATTATCGATCATGAAGCGCACGGCAATCGGCATGGTCAGGGTCGCACCGGTCGCGGCAACCAGCGCCAAAAACGCTGCCAGCACGCGGCCCGGATATTTTGCGATAAACGGCACAAGCGCACGCAAGGGCTTGACGCTGGAGGTGCGCGGGCGCCTTTTGGCTGCTTCTTCTATCTGTTCGACCGCCTCGGCGGCATCATTTCTTGACACGTGTCACCTGTTCTTGCTTGGGCAGTGTATAGCAGGCGAAATTCTTACCGACCAGCCCATATAACGGGCTTGCACGCCCTGTCCTTCTTCGCTATATAGGCCGCTAACGATTATAGATAAGGACGGCCCGATGAAAAAGGACATCCATCCCGATTACCACATGATTACCGTTGCCATGACAGATGGCACGAGCTATCAGACGCGCTCAACCTATGGCGAGGAAGGCACAACGCTGACCCTCGACATTGACCCGACAACGCATCCGGCATGGACCAAAGGGTCGCAAACGCTGGTTGACCGTGGTGGTCGCGTGAGCCGCTTCAACAAGAAATTCGACAGCTTTA
The DNA here is from genome assembly GCA_965658615.1 of Alphaproteobacteria bacterium. Taxonomy (GTDB): domain Bacteria; phylum Pseudomonadota; class Alphaproteobacteria; order RS24; family RS24; genus UBA8337. The sequence goes on from CBFHSX010000010.1 coordinate 31,052, forward strand.
TCGGCTAATCATCAGCCTTTATTTGCTGAAAAGGGCTTCCGCATCATTGCGGGAGCCCTTTTTGCTTTCCAGCATAGCCTCGGCGCGGCCGATCTCGGCGCGCAGAAACCCAATGCGGTCGCTCAATTCTTCGACGCTTTGCAAGCTCAAATCCTCACGCATCACTGCCTCTAATGCGCTGCCTGTCGGGGCGGTGTTTTCTTCTTCCATCGCCGGTCCTGCCTTTCTATAGTCGCCGTGAAACCGTTTGAGGAAAGTTTACCCCATGACCGACGCCCTGCCCAGTTCACTTCCTGATTTTATGCGCGCCATTGCCATTGGCGAAGATAAAACCCCTGAAAGCCTGCATATTGCCGATGCGCCCATTCCGCAAATCGGCGGCGAAGAAGTGCTGGTCCGCATTGGTGCGGCGGGAGTCAATCGCGGCGATTGCATGCAGCGTATGGGCCTATATCCGGCCCCGCCCGGCGCGCCCGATATTATGGGGCTGGAATTTGCCGGCACGATTGCCGCGCTGGGAGAGAACGTCACGGGATGGGCGGTTGGCGACCGTGTCGCCGCGCTGGTAGCCAGCGGCAGCTATGCTGACTACACGGCCGTGCATCACAGCCATCTCCTGCCTGTCCCCGATAATATGAGCCTGACCGATGCCGCCGCCCTGCCGGAAGCGATTTTTACCGTTTGGGCCAATGTGTTTGAGGGCGGCGCTTTGCAAGAGGGCGAGACGCTTTTGGTGCATGGCGGCACAAGCGGTATCGGCTCCATGGCCATTCAGATGGGCAAATTATTCGGCCATCAAACCCTCACCACAGCCGGCACGGACGAAAAATGCGCCGCGGCCATTGGCTTTGGTGCCGATGTGGCGATCAATTATAATAATGAAGATTTTGTCGCCGCTTGCGACGCCGCCACTGACGGCAAGGGGGTCAATGTCATCCTCGATATGGTAGGCGGTGATTATATTGCCCGCAATATGGCCGCGGCCGCGCCGGGCGGACGCATTGTCAATATTGCCTATATGGCCGGTTTTGAAGCCAAGGTAAATTTCTTACCCCTCATGCTGAAACGCCTGAGCCTGACCGGCTCGACCCTGCGTGTGCGTCCGGTCGCGGAAAAAGCCCGTCTGACACAACAAGTCGCTGCGAAAATCTGGCCGCATATTGGCACCAAGGTAAAGCCCATTGTCGATAGCGTTTACCCACTGGCCGAAGCCGGCAAAGCGCAAGCGCATATGGAGAGTGGCCGACATATCGGCAAAATCATCCTTGATTGCGCCTGAGCGAAAAGGCTTTGCAGCGCGGCCCCGCTTCGGCTATAGAAGGGGCATATCCTTTTAATTTGTCGTTTATTTGATGCATGAGACATGCGTCATGGAACGCGCATGGTTTGGAGAAAACGATGACTGCACCGCTTATGCCCAAAGGCACCGCCGTATGGCTTGTCGACAATACGTCGCTGACATTTGATCAGATCGCACTGTTTTGCGGCCTGCACCCGCTGGAAGTCAAAGGCATTGCCAATGGCGACGTTGCAGCCGGCATTAAAGGCATGGACCCGGTCTCAAAGGGCCAGTTGACCCGCGACGAGATTGAACGCTGCCAAAACGACCCGACCGCACAGCTGACTCTGGCTGCACCGAAGCGCGATATCCCCGAGCAAAAGCCGCGCAAAGGCGGCCGCTACACGCCGCTGTCAAAACGTCAAGAACGCCCCGATGCCATTGCTTGGCTGGTGCGTAACCATCCCGAACTGAACGATGCAGAAGTCGGCCGTCTGGTCGGCACCACCAAACCGACCATTCAAAGCATTCGCGACCGCTCACATTGGAATATGGCCAATATCACGCCGCTGGATCCGGTCACGCTTGGCCTGTGCTCGCAAATCGATCTGGATGAGTATGTCGCCAAAGCTGCCAAGCGCGAAGAGCGTCGTCAAAAACGCTTGGCCCGCGAAGCGGAAAAATCCGGCGAAACGCTGAAGGATGCAATTGAGACCACGGCATTGCAGGCTGAGGCTCCGGCTGATTTGGGTGCAGAAGACGCCGCACCGGCCGATATTGCCGCCAAAGTTGATGACAGCCAAGTATTTGCCGATACGCCACGCAGCGCGCCGCAAGAGCAAGAAGAAACGCTTCGCCCCGAGGACGTTTTCAAGAGCTAGTCTTGAAGCCTGACCTAATGGTCGCGTTTTAAAGCCTCGATCTGCTCTTTCAGAGCCAGCTTTTTGCGCTTTAGAGTCCAAATATCCAGCGACTCGGTCGATTTATCGGCCAAACGGGCCGTTATTTCAGCTTCCAACTCGCTGTGCTGACGCTCCAGACTGACGAGGCGGGCTTGTATACTCATACACACCTCCTATAGCCTAAAACTCTTGCAGCTTGGCTCACCCCTGTCCAATAAATATTGCGCCAATCGTCAAATCGGCTTGATATATGCGGGAAAATGAGCTTATATCCGCGCTTTCCAACGGCGAGACAGCGCGCGGAGGATCAGATGAGTGAAGACATAAGCATTGGCATTATTATGGGCAGCCAGTCCGATTGGCCGACCATGAAGCTTGCTGCCGAAATCCTCGACGAACTGGGTGTCGCCCATGAGGTGAAAATCGTCTCGGCGCATCGCACACCTAAGCGCATGTATGATTACGCCAAAGCGGCGAAAGCCCGAGGCTTGAAAGCCATTATAGCCGGCGCCGGCGGGGCCGCACATTTGCCGGGCATGACCGCCGCCATGACCATTGTTCCGGTGCTCGGCGTACCGATTCAATCGCGTGCCCTATCGGGTCAAGACTCGCTTTTATCCATCGTGCAAATGCCGGCCGGTATCCCTGTCGGCACGCTGGCGATCGGCGAGGCCGGGGCGAAAAACGCTGCGCTGCTGGCCGCCGCCATTGTCGCCAATGAGGATGCCGGGCTGGCCGAACGCCTCGAGGCTTGGCGGGCCGCGCGCACCGCTGACGTCAAAGATAGCCCCAGTGACGACTAGCGTCCCACTGCCCAGCCTGCCCCCGGGCGCGACCATTGGCATTGTCGGCGGCGGACAATTGGGCCGTATGTTGGCGCTGGCCGCTGCAGAATTGGGCTTTCAAACACATATTTTTTGCCCCGAAGCCGATGCACCGGCGGCACAAGTGGCGACACGGCACACACAAGCCGACTATGATGATATGGACGCGCTCGCCGCCTTTGGCGCGGCGGTGGATGTCGTCACTTATGAATTTGAAAATATTCCGGTCGCCACAGTGGCGCATATTGCAGCCGCCAAGCCGGTCTATCCATCGGCCAAGGCGCTGGGCGTGGCACAAGACCGCTTTGTTGAAAAAAGCTTCATGCGCGAACTTGGCCTCGGCGTTGCCGATTTTTACGATATTACCGATTTAGCCTCGCTACAGACCGCACTGGCGGCGACAAGCGGCACGGGCATTTTGAAAACCCGCCGCTTCGGTTATGACGGCAAAGGCCAATGGCGGCTCGACAGCGATAGCGATCTGACCGCCATCCTTGCCGAATTGAACGGCCAGCCCGCCATATTGGAGGCGCTGGTGCCGTTTGAGCGCGAGGTGTCACTGCTGGTTGCGCGAAATCCGCAGGGCGATATGGCGACTTATGACGTCATTGAGAATGTGCATAAAAACCATATTCTGCACACCTCCACCCTGCCCGCCACGCTGAGTACGGCGCAACACAAAGCGGCGCATGATATGGCCGAACGCATTGCTGCCGCGCTGGATTATGTCGGCGTGCTGGCGATCGAATGCTTTGTCACGGCCGCCGGCTTGCTGGTCAATGAGATTGCCCCGCGGGTACATAATTCCGGCCATTTGACGCAAGATGCTTGCCATTGCGGCCAGTTTGAGCAGCATATGCGCGCTGTTGCCAATTGGCCTTTGGGCGACACCACAGCCCATTCAGACGCGGTGATGACCAATCTTCTGGGCGATGAGGTGCATGGCTGGCAGGATTGGGCGGCACAGCCCGCCACTTATGTGCATATTTACGGCAAGGCCGACGCCAAGCCGGGCCGCAAAATGGCGCATGTCACGCAGCTAAGAACGAAAAAAGATTAATGATCGGCGCGGGTGCGATAGCGCATCTTAGCCAGCCCCGCCATCAGCCCTTCAAACGGGGCTTTGTCGCCATGGATCCCCGCCGACCAATTGCGCGCTTTGGCTTTCACCTTCTCAAACTGCATGACATTCTCAATCCGCCGTTCGAGGAAGGCACGGGTCTCGGCATGCCCCGCGCTTGCATCGTCAAACCAGACCAGACGGGTCGAGGCGATGACGCCGCTGAGAATCAACCGCTTTGAATAATAATTATAATCGGTCGCCGTGTCCCCGGCCCAGCGCCACATCTGATTGGCGGTCTCAAATAACAGCTTGCCGCCGAGCTTTGAGTGCCCCGGCACGGCCAGCCAACCAGCGGCCCGCCGCGCCGCTTCTTTATGGTCTGAATCGGCCTGAAGCCGCGCCCACACAGCCTCGGTGATGCGCTCGCGAATCTTCAAGCCTTCCGCATCGGGCAGCAGATCCATCATGGCCGCATCGCCTTGGCGCGAAAACGCCTTAATCAAAGTGCCGACACCCTTATCAAAAGCCAATGTCGCCATATCCGCATCAATGGCGGCGGCTTCAATCGCATTGTCCAACAGCTTTTGCGACCAGCCGTCAAACGCTACGTTTGGCAGCGCTTTGGCCAGTACGGCAGCGATGGTTTCGGCGTAGGGTGTCTCGTCTTGCATAGGCCGAATATGGTGCGCGGACGCGCCAATGACAAGACTTAATCGTTGGCAATGGCGACTGGACAAAGCCCATGCATCTTGCTACACAATGCCCCAAGCAACGGCTCTGCCGCAGCTAATCTATTTTAAAGGGGTGATGAAACGTGGAAGTTTCTGTACGTGATAACAATGTCGATCAGGCTTATAAAGTCCTGAAGAAAAAGCTTCAGCGCGAAGGTGTATTTCGTGAGATGAAGCTGCGCGGCCATTATGAAAAGCCGTCGGAAAAACGTGCGCGCGAAAAAGCGGAATCAATCCGTCGTGTTCGCAAGCTGGCACGCAAAGCGGCACAGCGCGAAGGCCTTGTTCTCGGCAAACGCAAATATTAATTTCGTTATAAAACGGCATTAAAAAAGCCCCGGTCTCGCGACCGGGGCTTTTCTTTTGTCTGTCGTTCCGGCTAGAACGATTTGACGATATTCTCGACCATCTTCTTAGCGTCCGAAAACAGCATCATCGTATTATCGCGGAAGAACAGCTCATTCTCTACGCCGGCATAGCCGGAGCCCATGCCCCGCTTGATGAACAGCACCGTGCCGGCGCGCTCAACATCGAGAATCGGCATGCCGTAAATCGGGCTTTGCGGATCGGTTTTGGCCGACGGGTTGGTCACATCATTGGCGCCGATAACGAAAGCCACATCAGCTTGCGCAAATTCGGAGTTAATGTCTTCCAACTCAAATACTTCGTCATAGGGCACATTGGCCTCGGCCAAGAGTACATTCATATGGCCCGGCATACGACCGGCCACCGGGTGAATGGCATAAGTGACTTTGACGCCTTCTTTTTTCAGCTCATCCGCCATTTCACGCAATGCGTGTTGGGCTTGCGCAACGGCCATGCCATAGCCCGGGACAATAATGACCGAACCGGCATTTTTCATGATAAAGGCCGCATCTTCAGCACTACCCTTCTTGACCGGGCGTTGCTCGACCGCACCACCGGCAGCGGCGGCGGAATCATCGCCACCAAAGCCGCCAAGGATAACCGAAATAAATGAACGGTTCATACCCTTACACATAATGTAAGACAGAATGGCACCCGAAGAGCCGACCAGCGAACCGGTGATAATCAGCGCCAGATTGCCCAGCGTAAAGCCGATACCGGCAGCCGCCCACCCCGAATAAGAATTCAGCATGGACACAACCACAGGCATATCGGCGCCACCGATCGGGATAATGATCAAGAAACCGATGACGAAAGACAGAACCGTCACAAACAAGAACACCTCGGCCAGCTGATTGGCCGGGTCCATGCACAGATAGGCAATACCGGCAATAATGCTGACAAACAGGATGAGGTTAATGGCGTGACGCTGCGGCAGCATAATCGGCGCACCCGACATAGTGCCTTGCAGCTTGGCGAAGGCGATAATCGAGCCTGAGAAAGTAATCGCACCAATGGCGACGCCCAAGGACATCTCGACCAAGCTGGCGGCAAAAATATCACCATTGGCATCGGTGATATTAAACGCTTCCGGCGACAGAAACGCCGCCCAAGCCACCAGCACGGCGGCCATGCCGACCAATGAGTGGAAGGCGGCGACCAATTGCGGCATATCGGTCATGGCGATACGGCGCGCAATCACCGCACCGATAACACCACCAATACCGATACCGGCCGCAATAATGCCGAGGCTTTCGCTGTCTTTTGTGTCGAGCAACATCAGCGTCGTGACAATCGCCACGGCCATACCGACCATGCCGAAATAATTGCCCTGCCGTGAGGTTTCCGGTGAGGAAAGCCCGCGCAGCGACAAGATGAAGAACACGCCGGAGGCGAGATACAATAGTGAAGAAATATTTGCACTCATCGGAACGCCCTTACTTATCTTTTTTACGATACATGGCCAGCATGCGCTGGGTGACGAGGAAGCCGCCGAAAATATTGATCGAGGCCAGCACAACAGCGGCAAAGCCCAACCAGCGGGTCATTTGACCGGCTTGGTCATCCGTGCCGACATCGGCACCGATGGCCACCAATGCGCCGACAATAATCACTGACGAAATGGCATTGGTAACCGACATAAGCGGCGTATGCAGCGCCGGGGTCACCGACCAGACAACGTAATAGCCGACAAAGACGGCCATTACAAAAATGCTCAGCAGATAGATTATGATATCAGCATTCATGACTTCGCTCCTTTAGCCGCGGTTTTCTTGGCCGCAGGCTTTGTCGCCGCAGGCTTTTTCGCGGCAGGTTTTTTGGCTGCCGGTTTTTTCGCAGCAGGCTTTTTCGCAGCAGGCGCTTCAGCCTTAGCTTCCGGCTCAGCTTTTGTTGCGGCTTTCTTCGGCGCCAGAGCCGGGTGCACAATCGCCCCTTCCTTGGTCAGGCCGATACCGGCAACAATTTCATCTTCCCAATCCAAAGCCAGCGCCTTTTTCTCTTTGTCGAAAAACGCATCAATGAAGTTGAACAGATTGCGCGCGTAAAGCTCAGACGCATTGCCCGCCAAACGACCCGGCACATTATTATGCGCGACCAGCTTGACACCTTTATGGTCGGTCACTTTACCGGCTTTTGACAATTTGCAATTGCCGCCCTGCTCGACCGCCAAATCGACCAGGACCGAGCCCGGCTTCATGCCTTCGAGCATTTTCTTGGTTACCAATTCCGGTGCCGGACGGCCCGGGATCAGCGCCGTGCAAATGACGATATCCTGTTTGGCGATATGTTCGGTCACCAACGCCGCTTGGCGTTTTTGGTAATCGGCGCTCATTTCCTTGGCGTAACCGCCTTCGGTCTCGCCGCTTTCGTCCTCATCGGCTTCTACCATTACAAATGTGCCGCCCAGGCTTTCGACCTGCTCGGCGGCGGCGCGGCGCACATCCGTGGCCGACACAATAGCACCGAGACGCTTGGCGGTCGCAATGGCTTGCAGGCCGGCAACACCGGCCCCCATAACGAAGACACGCGCAGCCGGCACAGTACCGGCAGCAGTCATCATCATCGGCAGGGCGCGGCCATATTCAGAGGTCGCATCCAACACGGATTTATAACCGGCCAGATTGGATTGCGACGACAACACATCCATGGATTGCGCACGGGTGATGCGCGGCATTAATTCCATGGCCATGGCCTGTATTTTGGCCGCAGCGTAAGACTTAACGCCCTTGGCATCTTGATACGGGTCCAGCATGGCAACCAGCGCGGCACCGGCTTTCATCGCCTTGACCTGCGTGGCGCTCGGCGCGCGCACGCCCATTACCACATCGGCTTTTTTCAAACTGGCGGTAACGGATTTGGCCAGCGTCGCGCCGGCGGTTTTATAATCGGCATCGGCAAAACCCGACACGGCACCGGCACCGGCTTCCACTGTCACCGAGATACCCAGAGCGGTCATTTTCTTGACCGTTTCGGGTGTCGCAGCAACGCGGGTCTCCGGCGCGGCCTCTTTCAATACTACAAGGCTCACAGCCATATTAATCTCCTCGATATACGTGGAAAACCAGGCTCGGGCCTAGTCGTAAACAAAAATCAGCAGCAGCAACAAAATCGCGCCAATGGCGATTGAAGTCCATTTTGTGTAGGCCAGAAAAGTCTCATAAGTCTTTTCATGTTCCGGACGATCCATAACATCGTTCCAGTCCTGCCCGTTATTTGCGTCGCTCATTTATTCCTCCAAATCTGGGTATGGGCGCGAATATAGCAGATGCGCCCCCGCGCACAAGGCGCAGTTTAGTGATTTTCTGCATCATGCACCGAGCCGATAAAACTTACTTGCGCCAGCCCCGGAATGGCCGCTGCGCGCTGTAAAACCGCCACCATATGCGCCGCCCATTCATCCTGTCCGGCATCATCCGCAATCAAATCCTGACGTAGCTCGATCATGGCATGCGGCAAACCGTTCTGTGTGCCGTGGCGATACAGGCAATCATTTTTCAAACGTCCCGAATAAGGCTCATTATCTCCGTAATTTATCCCCGGCAGGCACGCCATATGCGCGTCCATCACCTGCTTCAGCCGGTCGTCTTTGTCCCATAATATGGCGGCGTGTAATTTGCGGGGCTTACCGCGCCAAATCGGCGTGAAACTGTGCACAGACAGGATAATCGGCACCACGCCATCGGCAGCGGCCGATGCCAGCGCCGCCTCAATGGCCTGATTATAGGGTGTGTAAAAATCGTCAATCCGCGCCTGCCACGCCGCCTTATCGCGATACGGGTCAACATGGCGATTGGCCGGAATAACCGCCCCATCGGAAAGCTTGACCACCAATGTCGGGTCATCCAGCCCACGATTAGGGTCAATGAGAAGGCGCGAAAATTGCGACGCAACCAAAGGGCAGCCCAGCGTCTCGGCAATTTTTGCGGCCACTTCAAACGCGCCCGGGTCGAACGCAATATGCCGCGTTAATTGCTCAGGCGGCAGACCGAGATTGTCAAAGGTCGGCGGCACATGATTGCTGGCATGGTCGCACAGAATAAGAAAGCGCTTATCGCCATCGAGATGTTGGGTCAAAAACGCCACTAGCCATCCGTTTTTTGCAAAATATGGCGGCCCGGGCGGACCTTCCCGTCGCGCACAAAGCGCATGACCGCATCGGCGATTTCGTTCTGCCATGTATGATGAAGCAAATGCCCGGCACCTTTCAACTCGATCAGTTCGACATCCTCGCGCACCAAACGAAAGCTCTCCGCATTATATTCAATATTCACCGTGCGATCCTTATCGCCGTGAATAATCAACAGTTTGCCCTGCGTACCCGGCATATCGAGATGGGTTTTTTGCATATCGGCCAAATGGTGCTTTAACTCAATAGCGTATGTGGCATTGGTGATGAAAGCGCGCGGCTGCAAAATCAGCGCCAAGCCGGCATCATAAACATAGTTTTCCGGCGAGATTTCAGGATGAGCCGCACCCTCTGCACCGGCATAGAGCTGCCCCTCGCCATATTTGCCAAGAACCGCATGAGCAAAAAGCGGCCCGATAAGCGGCGTCGTGACCAGACGATAGGCCCAGAAGGGCGGGCCATACCATGGGATAAGCGGCGGCGCCAGCATCACTGTGCCGTCTATCTCAGGCCCATGCGCCTGCGCATAACCCAATGCCACCGAGCCGCCCCAGCTTTGGCCGATAATGATGATATTTCCATAGCCGAGCTGTTTGACCGCATGGTGAATTTCACTGGCTTGCAAGCGCGGGTCAGACATTTTTTTGTCGCTGACTTTGCTGATTGAGCGCCCAATGCCCGGCCGGTCAAAAGCCAGCACAGTGCCATGTGGCGCCAGCACACCGCCGAGCGCCAGCATCATATCATGCGCATTGGCGCTGGAGCCGTGAATCAGAACAAAGGTCGGCAGCGAGCGGTCACTGTTTTCGCGCGCCAGATAATGCAATCGCGCCTTGGGTGTATCGATAAATTGCCCGGCTGGCGGCACAGTGGCCAGCAAACGCGCACGCACGCGGGCATCATGCACCCACGCAATGGCGAAAAGAACGGCAATAATGGTAAAAATACCGGCCAGCATTTTGACAAGACGCAACGCCATAACCGGCAGGCAAAAGCCTAGCCTTGGCGTGCCTTAAACCGCTTATTGGTTTTGTTGATCACGTAAAGGCGGCCACGACGGCGCACAAGCTGGTTTTTCTGGTGACGATCACGCAGTGATTTCAGCGAATTCCGGACTTTCATCGTCGGCTCCATAGTAAATTTTTGCGGGGTTTTCCCCGGAAGCCGCGAACATATGGGAGAGGCCCGCCAGTGTCAAGGGGCATGCACCACAAGAAGCCGGTCTATCCCTGAGGCAAAATCGCCCTTGGCAAGCCGGTGATAATGAGTAGATTGTGCGCAAGTTGAGGAGATATTCATGAAAACCGATAATGGCGGACAGCAGGCACTTGTGCCGGCCGGGGAACTTATTGAGCAAGCACCGCAATGGTTTCGCGAAGCGATCGAGACCAAGCCGCAGCTTTGTGAGGTCGCCTATGAGCAAACCCATTTGCACTATCGTAAGTGGGACGGCCCGTCGGAGGATGCGCAAGGGCTGGTTTTGGTGCATGGCGGCGGCGCGCATGCGCGCTGGTATGATTTCATCGCCCCGCAACTGACCGCCTCCTACAATGTCATTTCGGTCAATCTGCCAGGCATGGGCGATAGCGGCTGGCTGCAAAAATATAATCGCGAGATTATGGCCGAGGGCGTCATCACCATGATCCGTGATGCCGGTTTCAAGCATAAGCCGGCGCTGATCGGTCATTCCATGGGCGGCATGGTCTCTTTATTGACCGCGCATCACTATCACGCCGAACTGGCGGCTTTGATGACATGTGATTTCCATGTGCTCCCGCCGCACGCGCATAATGAATGGTATATGACGCGCGACGAGAACGGCGTCTTGCAACCCAACCCGACACGCGAAACACGCGTTTATGAAAGTTTCGATGAGGCTTTGGCGCGCTTTCGCCTGCAACCCGAACAGCCCTGCGCCAATCAATTTATCGTCGAGTATATCGGCACCCATTCGCTGCGCGAAGGCGACGGCGGCTGGCGTTGGAAGTTCGACCCGCATATGTATAAAAACTTTCTCATCGGCGATGATTTGCCCGAAATTTATGTGGGCATACCCTTGCCCATGGCCGCCATGTTCGGTGCGCAATCGCATGATTTCGAAACAATGACGCGGCGCGAAGTGATCGATTATATGCACAGCCTGAAACCCGATGCGCCGCATTTTGATATTTTTGGTGCGCATCACCACATTATGCTCGATCAGCCGCAGGCCTTTGCCACCGCCGTGATGCAGCAAATGCAGGTTTGGCAAGCGCTGGGCGTCTTCTCATCATAAGCGCGGCTGATTAATCGCCCAAAACTTAATGGCGCGGGGCCCGCGACAATGTCTCTTCTTCGACCTCGTCGACGTCGATTTTCGCTTCCAGCATATCAAGCTGCTTCGACCTTGTGGTCAGCAGCATCAGCGCGGTCAGCACAAAGGCGACGGCGAACGGGCCGGTCGGCATAATCACATAAAGCGGCATCACAAAGATCGGCACAAAAATAATCCCGACAGCAGCGGTCGAGCTATTCAGACCGGCCACCGCGCCCTGCTCTTCCGGCTCCACCGCCAGCGAGCCACCGGCCGCAACGGCAGGCCGCATCAGACCGCTGCCCAAACCTTGCAGCGTCAGCGAAAAGGTAAACAGACCGGCACTCATGGGCAGCAGCAAAAGGCCGATACCGATCATGGTCAGAATGATGCCCCATACCAGCAGGGCGCGCACCGAGGCGTGGGTGCGCGGGATAATCACCAATTGCGCGAACAGGGTCGCCATAGCCATGGCCATCATGGCAACGCCGACCACTTGCGCGGTTTGCGGCCCGTCCAGCGCCAGCGTGTCCATAATGAAAAACGCCGCCACTTGCATCACCGCCGCACCAATGGTTGAGACAGCGACACCGAGGAATAAAAACAGCCGAATGCGTTTATCGGTGAATTTCAAACGCGGCATGTCTTTGTGACTGCCCGCAGGACGTTGACGCTCGGGCAGGAACAGGGCAATGGCCACCGCGCCACCCAAGGCAAATACGGCCAGCGCAAAAAACGGGGCCAGCAGGTGAAACGCGGCCAGCGCGGCCGCAAAGCCCGGGCCCAAAATCGTGCCCATGCCGAAAGCCGCGCCGATCGCTGCGACACCGGATGTGCGCTCCTCGCGCGAGGTGCGGTCAGCGACATAGGCTTGCGCCGCCGAGGGCGAGCCGGAGCCGAACAGGCCGAAAATCGCGCGCACCAATATCATCAAAGCGTAAAGCGTCATCAGCGGCAAATAGCCGGCATCACCCAGCGCCAGCAAAATACCAAAGCCGCCGGTCGAAATACCGAAACCGGCAAGCCCCAAAAGGATAACGGGTTTGCGGCCCCAGACATCGCTGCGCCGCCCCCAAAACGGGCTCATCACCACCCACAGCACGGCTGACAGCGTAAAAATAGCGCTGACCTGCACCTCATTCAGCCCCAAATCGCGTGCCACAGGCGGGAAAATCGCAAAGAAAAGCGATTGCCCCATGCCCAGCGCCATCAGGCAGATAAACAGCAGGATCATGCCGCGGCGGCGTTCGGCGGCGGAGGTAAACCGCATTTGTGTGGGGCTGTCGTCCATAGGCTTCCTAGCGACCGGCAAATTTATACGACCGCCAAATACTGAGGCCGAGCAAATAAAAGGATAACACGCCAAACGCCCAATCGGCCATGCTTGGCAGACCGGCCTCGCCCGTCAACAGATAAGCAAATATCATCGCCAGCCAAATGACCACAAGTGGCAGGGTCAGTTTACGCCCCGCCTCGACGCGCACCGGATGCAGCACGCGAATGGGCGCAAAGACCAGCGCGCTAAGGGCCACGACCAGCAGCAAATTGGTCTCCTGCGTCGAATGTGTGATGAGCATATAAAACACCACCAAATTCCACAGCGCCGGAAAGCCGAGAAAATCATTCTCTTCCGTCTTGGCCTTTTTATTGGCGAAAGTGTAAAGCGAGGCCATGCACAAAAGCGCTGCCCCGGCCACACCCGTGCCTGCCGGCAGCATGTCGAAACGGATGAGCATCAGCGCCGGAACAAAACAATAGCTGAGATAATCGATAATATGATCGAGAATGGTGCCGTCGAAATCAGGCATATGTTTGGTGACCTCAAATCGCCGCGCCAAAGGCCCGTCAATGCCGTCAATGACCACCGCCACAGCCAGCCAAAACAGCGTCGCATAGGCGTCGCCGCGCCACAAAGCCTCAACCGATAAAAGGACCGGAATGAGACCCGATACGGTCAACAAATGAATAAGAGTGGCACGAAATTTCAGCATTAATACCAAACCTGCCCGTCCCGGGCGCGCTCTAAATCGCTTTCAGCCATCAGGGTGACCAATTGTTGAAAATTACATTGCGGCTGCCAACCCAACACATTGCGGGCTTTTTCAGCATTGCCGACCATCGGGTCAGGCTCGCTCGGACGATAAAAATCAGCATGCACCTCCAAATATCTGCGCCCGGTTTTGCGGTCGACACCAATGGTCTCCAGCCCCTCGCCCTCGAGCACCATATCGAGACCTAAAGAGGCGGCGGCCAGCTCGACAAACTCGCGCACACTATGCGTCTCACCCGAGGCGATGACATAATCATCCGGCGTGTCGTGCTGCAACATGGCCCACATGGCGGCGACATAATCGCCGGCAAAGCCCCAATCGCGTGCATTATCGAGATTGCCGAGGCGCAGCACTTTTTGCCCACCGCAGGCGATTTGCGCCAATGTGGCGGTGATTTTGCGGGTCACGAAATCCATGCCGCGCAGTGGGCTTTCATGGTTGAACATAATGCCGTTCGAGGCGTGCAGGCCATGCGCTTCGCGGAAATTGACCAGCGACCAATAAGCAAACAGCTTAGCCACGCCATAGGGCGAGCGTGGATGAAAATCATGCGCTTCATCCACCGCACCGGTTTTATTGGTGCCGTAAATCTCGCTGCTCGAGGCCTCGAACACCCGAATAGCGGGATTGACCAGCTTCACCGCCTCCATCAGGCGCAGCGTCCCCATGCCGGTGGTCTCACCGGTATAAAGCGGTTGCTGAAAGCTGGCTTGCGGCGAGCTTTGCCCGCCAAGATTGTAAATTTCATGCGGCCCCACCTGCTCGATAAGCCGCACAATGGAACTGAAATCCTGCATATCGAGCGCCATCAGCTCGACATCATCGACCACGCCCAGCGCCGCCAGGCGCGGCAGATTGAGCGTCGAGGCGCGCCGCACCGCGCCGACAACGCGATAGCCTTTCGTGAGCAATAATTGCGTCAGATAAGCGCCATCCTGTCCGGTCACCCCGGTAATCAATGCGGTTTTTGTCGCGCCCACTGGCTCTACCCCCAAATCACTGTCGCCAAGCTAGCCAATTCACCTGCCCCCCGCAATGGACAAATCAGGGCAAACAAGCTAGACAAACCATAGTTTATTAGGATTTTGCCATGACCCAGAAAAAAGCACTGATCACCGGCGTTACGGGGCAAGACGGTGCCTATTTGGCCCGTCTTTTGCTCGATAAAGGCTATGAAGTGCACGGCATGAAGCGCCGCGCCTCATCGTTCAACACGCAGCGTATTGACGGCATTTACACCGACCCGCACGAAGATGATGTGCGCTTCTTCATGCATTATGGCGACATGACGGATTCGAGCAATATTATGCGTCTGGTGCAGACCATTGAGCCGGATGAGATTTACAATCTAGCCGCGCAAAGCCATGTGCAAGTCAGCTTTGAGACGGCAGAATATACCGCCAATGCCGATGCGTTCGGCACGCTGCGCTTTCTGGAGGCCATTCGCACCCTGGGGCTGGTCGAGAAGACACGCTTTTATCAAGCCTCGACCTCTGAGCTTTACGGCAAAGTGCAAGCCGTACCGCAAAGCGAAACGACACCATTTTACCCGCGCAGCCCCTATGCGGTGGCCAAGCTTTACGCCTATTGGATTTGCGTCAATTACCGCGAAGCCTATGGCATTCATGCGTCAAACGGCATTCTGTTCAATCATGAAAGCCCGATGCGTGGCGAGACTTTTGTGACGCAAAAAATCGCCATGGCGGTGGCGGCCATTGAGACCGGCGCGCAAGAAAAACTCTATCTCGGCAATCTCGACGCAAAGCGCGATTGGGGCCATGCCAAAGAATATGTCGAGGGCATGCACGCCATTATCCGCCATGCGGAGGGTGACGATTTCGTTCTCGCCACAGGCCGCACCGAGACCGTGCGTCGCTTTGTCGAACTGGCTTTTGCCGAGATTGGCCGCGAGATTGACTGGCAAGGCGACGGCGTCGACGAGGTCGGCAAGGATGCCAAAACCGGCCAAGTGCTGGTTGAGATTGACCCGCGCTATTTCCGCCCCACTGAGGTTGATCTGCTTATCGGCGACCCGACCAAAGCCAAAGAAAAACTCGGCTGGGAGGCCAAGATTGGCCTTGAAGCACTGGTTTCGGAAATGGTCAGCGTGGCGCTGCACAATGCCAAGCAGCCAAAGCCCGATATTAAACTGGCAGATTTCTAATGTATGATGTGCGCGGCAAACGCATTTATGTCGCCGGCCATAAAGGCATGGTCGGCCGCGCCGTTGCGCGCGCGCTGGAAAATTATGACTGCGAAGTACTGACGGCTGAACGCAGCGACGCCGATTTGGTCCGCCAAGCCGAGGTCGAGGCGTGGATGGCGGCCAACCGCCCCGATGCGGTGATTGTGTGTGCCGCGCGTGTCGGCGGCATACTGGCCAATGACAGCTATCCGGCCGATTTCATTTATGACAATCTCATGATCGAGGCGAATATTATCCACGCCGCTTTCACGCAAAAAGTCGAAAAGCTTTTATTCCTCGGCTCGAGCTGTATTTATCCCAAACACGCAACCCAGCCCATGGCCGAGGATGCGCTATTGGAAGGCGCGCTGGAGCCGACCAATGAATGGTATGCGATTGCAAAAATCGCCGGCATCAAGCTCTGTCAGGCCTATCGCAAGCAATACGGCGCCGATTTCATCTCCGCCATGCCGACCAATTTATATGGGCCTTATGATAATTTCGACCTCCAATCGAGCCATGTCATCCCCGCCCTGATGCGCAAATGCCATGAAGCCAAGCTGGCCGGCAGCGACCATATGGAGGTTTGGGGTTCGGGCAAGGTGATGCGCGAGTTTCTGCATGTCGATGATTGCGCTGCCGGCATTGTCTATTTGCTGCAAAATTATTCCGATATGGGCCATGTCAATCTCGGCACAGGCGAGGATGTGACCATCACCGAACTGGCCGAGACAATTAAAAAAGTGGTTGGGTTTGACGGCGCACTGAAATTCGATGCGTCAAAACCCGACGGAAGCCCCCGCAAACTTCTCGACGTCTCGAAGATAAACGCACTGGGCTGGCGCCATGACATCAAGCTCGAAACCGGACTGGCTTCGGCCTATGATTGGTTTCGGCAGAATATTGGCTAGCGGATAGGACTGAGTTGGTGCAGAAAACGATTTTCTCCCTCACATCGGATCGCGGTCTTGGCGGCATTAGCGCCAGCCTGCTGACCTATTCGCGCGCCATGGCACTGGCCGGCATTCGCCATATCATCGCCGTGCCGCGCATCACGCCGGTATTTGACGAGCTGGCGGCGATGGATAATGTCGAGATGATTGCCATG
>CBFHSX010000011.1:0-39689 GCA_965658615.1 Alphaproteobacteria bacterium
CAAATTTGGCCCGATATGCCGCATGTGCATCAGATCGCGCATGGCTTTGTGCCCGAATCTAAAGCCGCTTTGCGCGATATGGCCGGGTTTTTTAAGCGGCAAATCGCCTAGGCGGCGGCTTTGCGCGGCGCAAAAGCGCCATGCGACACTAAGTGCCAGCATCACGCCCTACAGGGTAAACTTTGGTTTTCTGCGGGGTTTTGTGAAAATTTGGTGAAATTAGGTCAATAACCCTGACCAATTTACTTGAATTTTAGCCCCGCTTGCGCCTATATTACGGCCTCGCACACCGTTTAGGTTTGGCGGTCACACGGACCGCGCATTTGTTCGGGTATTCCGAGCTTTTAGAAGAAATGGGGAGACAGGGCGCGGTCGCATGGCCGGACTTGTCATCCTTGGGAAAATGAATGAGGAAGGCAGCATGAGCAAGCAGCCGAAAGAGATGAAAAACAAAGCCAAACGTCCGGGCTTTCCGGAGCGTCAGGGTCTGTATGATCCGGCCAATGAGCATGATGCCTGCGGCCTCGGTTTTGTCGCCAATATCAAAAATGTCAAAAGCCATGACATTGTTCGTGACGGGCTGACCATTCTCGAAAACCTCGAGCACCGCGGCGCGGTTGGCGCCGACCCGAAAGCCGGTGACGGCGTCGGCATGTTGATCCAAATCCCCGACGCATTTTTCCGCAAAGTCACCAGCGCCATTGACATCACCCTGCCCGCATCGGGCGATTACGGTGTCGGCATGCTGTTCCTGCCGCCCGATGATGCGGCGCGCAAAGCCATTGAAGCGATTGTCGAAACGAAAATCGCCGATGAAGGCCACACGCTTTTAGGCTGGCGCGATGTGCCGGTCGACAGCTCAGACCTCGGCTATTCCATCGTGCCGACCGAGCCGATCATTCGCCAAGTGTTCATCGCCAATGCCAAGGGCTGCGACCAAATGCAGTTTGAGCGCGAATTGTTTGTCGTTCGCCGCCTGATCGAGCTGGCCGTGGCGCGTGCCGATATGGCCGCTGCCAAAGACTTCTTCTACATCCCGTCCATGTCGTCATATACGGTGCTTTATAAAGGCCTGCTGCTGTCGAGCCAGCTTGGCCCCTATTATGATGACTTGCGCGATGAGGATACGGTGTCGGCCATGGCGTTGGTGCACCAACGTTTCTCGACCAACACCTTCCCGACCTGGTCGCTATCGCAACCGTTCCGCATGATTTGCCATAATGGCGAGATCAATACGGTGCGCGGTAATGTCAATTGGATGGCGGCGCGTCACAAGACGCTCGAATCCGGTCTGTTTGGCGACGATCTCGACAAGCTGTTCCCGCTCATTGAGGATGGCCAGTCGGATACGGCGAGCTTTGACAATGCGCTGGAATTGCTGGTCATGGCCGGTTATTCACCGGCCCATGCCATGATGATGCTGATCCCGGAAGCTTGGGCCGGCAATCCGCTCATGGATGAGCAGCGGCGCGCTTTTTACGAATATAATGCGGCGCTGATGGAGCCGTGGGACGGCCCCGCCGCTGTGGCGTTTTCAAACGGGCGCCAAATCGGCGCGACACTGGACCGTAACGGCCTGCGTCCGGCGCGTTATTATGTGACCTCGGATGACCGCGTTGTCATGGCCTCAGAAATGGGTGTACTGCCGGCCGCGGAAGAGAAAATCATCGAGAAATGGCGCCTGCAGCCGGGCAAAATGCTGCTCATCGATCTGGAAGCCGGTCGCATCATTGCCGATGATGAGCTGAAGGCCGATCTGTCGAGCGCGCATCCTTACGCCGAATGGCTGGCCCGCGCGCAGATTAAACTGGAAGAATTGCCGACACCGCAGGGCGAAGCGCATGTGCATAATGACCTGCCGCTGCTCGATTTACAAAAAGCCTTTGGCTATACGCAAGAGGATTTGAAATTCCTCATCTCGCCCATGCTGGAGCGTGGCGAGGAAGGCACCGGCTCAATGGGTACAGATACGCCGCCCTCAGCCCTGTCGAATAAATCAAAGCCGCTTTACACTTATTTCAAACAGAACTTCGCGCAAGTGACAAACCCGCCGATCGATCCGATCCGCGAGGAGCTGGTCATGTCGCTGGTCTCTTTCATCGGCCCACGTCCGAACCTTTTGGATCTGGAAGGCACGTCAGGCGTCAAGCGTCTGGAAGTGGCGCAGCCCATCCTCTCCAATGAAGATCTGGAGAAAATTCGCCGCATTTCCGATATTGAGGATAATGATTTCCACGCCATAACGCTGGATATTACTTGGGATGCCAAAGAGGGCGCGCTGGGGCTGAAAAACCGCCTCGACACGCTGTGCACGGAAGCCGAAAGCGCCATTGCCAATGGCCATGAAAACATCATCATCCTGTCTGACCGCGCCGTTAATGCGGGCCGCGTCGCCATTCCGGCGCTGCTGGCCACGGCTGCCGTGCATCACCACCTCATCCGCAAAGGGCTTCGCACCTCGGCCGGTCTGGTGGTCGAAACCGGTGAAGCGCGCGAAATCCATCATTTTTGCTGCCTCGCGGGCTATGGCGCCGAAGCCATTAACCCCTATCTGGCATTTGACACGGTCGACCAGCTGCGCGAGAAATTGCAGCTCGATTTGAACCATGAAGAAGGCCAAGCGCATTTCATCAAAGCCGCCGGCAAGGGCATGCGGAAAGTCATGTCGAAAATGGGCATCTCGACCTATCAATCCTATTGTGGCGCACAAATCTTTGACGCCATCGGTTTGGCACAAGGCTTTATCGACGCTTACTTCACCAAAACCGCAACCACGATTGAGGGTATCGGCATTGAAGAAGTGGCAGAGGAAACCCTGCGCCGTCACATGGCTGCCTTTGGCGATGACGCCGTGACCCGCGAAGCACTGGAAGTCGGCGGCGATTACGCCGTGCGCACACGCGGCGAAGACCATGTCTGGAATGCCGACACAGTCGGCGCGCTGCAACATGCTGTGCGCGGCAATAGCCGTGACCAATATCGCGATTATGCGCGCCAGATTAACGAGCAGGACGAGCACTTGCTGACCCTGCGCGGCCTGTTCAAAATCCGCAAAGCCGATGAGACGGGCCGCAAGCCGATCTCTATTGACGATGTCGAACCGGTCGAGGAAATCGTCAAACGTTTCGCCACCGGTGCCATGTCGCTCGGCTCCATCAGCCCGGAAGCGCATGAAACGCTGGCCGTGGCGATGAACCGTCTTGGCGGTAAATCCAATACCGGCGAAGGCGGCGAGGAAACTCATCGCTTTACGCCGGAAGATAATGGCGACAGCAAGCGCTCAGCCATTAAGCAGGTCGCATCGGGCCGCTTTGGCGTGACGACGGAATATCTGGCCAATTCGGATATGATCCAAATTAAAATGGCGCAGGGTGCGAAACCCGGTGAAGGCGGGCAATTGCCGGGCCATAAGGTTGACCGGCGCATCGCCGCCGTGCGGCACTCAACGCCGGGCGTCGGGCTTATCTCGCCGCCGCCGCACCATGATATTTATTCGATTGAGGATTTGGCACAGCTCATTTACGACCTGAAAAATGCCAATCCGCGCGCCGATATCTCGGTCAAGCTGGTCTCGGAAGTCGGCGTCGGCACGGTTGCCGCCGGTGTTTCGAAAGCCCGCGCCGACCATGTCACCATTTCAGGCTTTGAGGGCGGCACCGGTGCCAGCCCGCTAACGTCAATCAAACATGCCGGTAGCCCATGGGAAATCGGTCTGGCGGAAACGCATCAGACATTGGTGCTGAATGATTTGCGCACGCGCATCGCCGTGCAGGTTGATGGCGGCTTACGCACCGGCCGCGACGTTATCATTGGCGCGCTGCTGGGGGCTGACGAGTTCGGCTTCTCGACCGCGCCGCTGATTGCCGCCGGTTGCATTATGATGCGCAAGTGCCATCTCAACACCTGCCCGGTCGGTATTGCGACGCAAAATGAAACACTGCGCAAGCGCTTCACCGGTCAACCAGAGCATGTGATTAATTACTTCTTCTTCATTGCCGAAGAAGTGCGCGAAATGCTGGCTGAGATGGGCTTCACCTCATTGAACGAGATTATCGGTCAAACCGACCTCTTGGATACGCGCGAAGCGATCAATCATTGGAAAGCAGAGGGGCTCGACTTTACCCGCCTGTTCACCAAAATCGACAGCGAACGCGAGGTCTATCACACGGAAGCTCAAGACCACCCGATCCACGATATTCTCGACCGCAAGCTCATCGCGCAAGCCATGCCGGCTTTGGACGAAAAGACACCGGTGCAAATCGAGACGCCGATCAGCAATATTGACCGCTCCGCCGGTACCATGTTGTCGGGCGAGTTGGCCCTGCGCCATGGCCATGCCGGTCTGGCCGATGACACCATCTCGGTGAAACTGAACGGCACAGCCGGTCAGAGCTTCGGCACTTTCTTGGCGCGCGGCATTTCCTTCGAATTGGAAGGCGAGGCCAATGACTATGTCGGCAAGGGCTTGTCAGGCGGTCGCATTGCGATTTACCCGCCGGCCGAAAGCGGCATTGTGCCGGAGGAAAGCATTATTGTCGGCAATACGGTGCTGTATGGCGCGATTGACGGCGAGTGCTATTTCCGCGGCGTGGCGGGCGAACGCTTTGCTGTGCGTAACTCCGGTGCCATTGCAGTTGTCGAAGGCGCGGGCGACCATGCGTGCGAATATATGACCGGCGGCTGTGTTGTTGTGCTGGGCCAAACGGGCCGCAATTTCGCGGCCGGCATGTCGGGCGGTATCGCCTATGTGCTGGACGAGGATGGCAGCTTTGAGAGCCGCTGCAATATGGCCATGGTCGAGTTGGAGCCGGTAACCGGCGACCCGGACACTCAAATGGGCGGCTTTAAAGACGATATGCGCACGCATGATGCCGCGCGCCTTTACAAGCTGCTGGAAAATCATGCCCGTTATACAAATTCGAAACGGGCGCAGGATATTCTCGCCGATTGGGAGACCTATCGGACGAAATTCCTGAAAGTCATGCCGACCGAATATCGTCGGGCCCTCAACGAACTGGCTGAGAGCGACAACGCCGTTCAGCCCGCTGCAGGAGAGTAAAATGGGAAAACCGACAGGATTTCTTGAGCTGGACCGTCAAGACCGCGGCTATTTGCCGAAGGAAGAGCGCGTCCAAAATTTCCGCGAATTCGTCGTGCCGCTGGAAGAGCCTGAGCTGAAAGCACAGGCCTCGCGCTGCATGGATTGCGGCGTGCCCTATTGTCATAATGGCTGTCCGGTAAATAACCAAATCCCCGATTGGAATGATTTGGTCTATACGGGCGAGTGGAAAGCGGCGCTGACCAATTTGCACACCACTAATAATTTCCCGGAATTTACCGGCCGTATTTGTCCGGCTCCCTGCGAGGCAGCGTGTACGCTGAATATTGACGATAATCCGGTGACCATCAAATCGGTAGAATGCGCGATTGTCGATCGTGGCTGGGAAGAAGGCTGGATTGTGCCGCAAGTGCCGAGCGAAAAGACCGGCAAATCAATCGGCATTATCGGTGCCGGCCCGGCCGGCATGGCGGCGGCGCAGCAATTGGCGCGGCGTGGCCATGATGTGCATCTTTACGAGAAAAACGCCAAAGCCGGCGGCCTGCTGCGCTATGGCATCCCTGATTTCAAAATGGAAAAACACGGCATTGACCGCCGCGTCGAGCAAATGCAAGCCGAGGGCGTGACCTTCCATTACGACACCCATGTCGGCGTCACCGTGACGGCGGCTGAGCTGGAAGCCAAGCATGATGCGCTTATTCTGTCCGGCGGCTCGGAAGTGCCGCGCGACCTGCCGGTAGCGGGCCGCGAGCTGGACGGCGTGCATTACGCTATGGATTTCCTGCCGCAACAAAACCGCCGCGTCGGCCAAGAGCCGATTGGTGAGATTGAGCCGATCCTTGCCGAGGGCAAGCATGTCATCGTTATTGGCGGTGGCGATACCGGTTCTGACTGCATTGGCACGAGCTTCCGCCAAGGCGCGCTTTCCGTGACGCAATTGGAAATCATGCCGATGCCGCCGGAAAAGGAAAATAAAGGCATGACCTGGCCGGATTGGCCGCTGAAAATGCGGACATCGACCAGCCAAGAAGAAGGCGCCATTCGCGACTTCTCCGTCATGACCACGGAAGTCATTGGTGAAGACGGTCATGTGACGGCGATTAAATGCACCAAGGTTGACGAGAATATGCAAGCTATTGCCGGTTCCGAATTTGAGCTGAAAGCCGATCTGGTGCTCTTGGCCATGGGCTTTATCCACCCGGTGCATGACGGGCTGGTTGAGGAGCTGGGACTTGAAAAAGACGGCCGCGGCAATGTCGCTGCCGACACCGCAACTTACGAAACCTCACGCGCCAAAACCTTCGCCTGCGGCGACATGCGCCGTGGCCAGTCACTGGTCGTCTGGGCCATCCGCGAAGGCCGCCAAGCGGCCCGCGAGGTGGATTTGTTCCTGATGGGGGAGACGGTTCTACCCAGATAAAACCAGCTATCCCGTAATACAAAAGCCCGGCCACTGCGCCGGGCTTTTTTGCAGGTCCATAAATCAATTTTCAACTTACGCGTGTAACACCCGAAAGCCCGCTCTGCTATAGTACACTGGCAACCAGCAGACGGCTGATTGCAGGGGGAGTAGAAGCCCCTAATCTCAGCGGCAGAAATACGGGGCGCTTAGCGTTTTGTTAATTTTTGTCGTCATAAAACCGTCATCTCGACTATGTCGGGGTGACGGCGGAATAAGGTTTTGCCAAATACGCCGTTAGTCTTTCTGAGATTAGTTCTTCTACCACCCCGGCGCTTCGCCCTTTCGCGAAGTGCCGGAACAGAGAGAAGAGCAAGATGCATAAGCACACTCAGACCGCCACTCAGCGTCCAAAGCTCATCAAGGCCTTTCTTATCTGCCTCTTCTTGCCGGTTTTTACGGTCAGATTGGCGCTAAATTACGCTCTACTCGGTATCGCCCTTATGACGCCCGCGTCTTGGAACGCGCAGGAAGAAAGAATATTGAAGAAGGCACTACGGCGCGGACAAAAACCACGAGACCTGCGCTTCGTCCTGTGGCGACACGAAAGCGAAATCATTGCCAGAGCGAGAGAATTGGGATTGCCTTAGCTCCCCAATCGCAGCAAATCATCCAGCACGCGCTCGACGCTAAAAGGGCTTGGTGAGCAAAGCGAACCCTAGCCCGCCTTGCGCCAGCGACGCGACCACTTTCCCTAAAAAAGAGGGCGCGGAGTCGGCTGAAACTTGCCCTAACTGCCCAAGCGCAAAAGGTCATCCAAGACACGCTCTACATGTTTCACCGAATTACACACTTTGGTGTGGGTGCAATAAGCGCCGAGTTTTTTCATCTCGCTATCGCCCGTGCCCCATGTCGATTCCGGTTCCGGATTGAGCCAAATCACCCGGGCGGCGCGTTCGTGCATTTCTTTCAACACCAAATGCCCCGGATCGCCATAATTGGAGCGCGCATCGCCCAGCACCATGACGGTGGTTTTTTTGTCCATATCATCCAGTGTCGCTTCGGCCAAATCCATCAGCGATAGGCCATAATCGGTCGAGCCGCCGCCAAATTGCCTGAGCGCGCCCTCCATCACTTGGTCCATATCACCGCTCTTCATCATGTCGGATATTTCCCCGGCGCGATTGGAAAACACAAAACTGCGGGTCTTCGGCATCACCTCATCAAGGCTATAAAGAAACATCAAAAAGAAGCGCGAGACCGCCGCTACTGAACCCGAGACATCGCACAGCACAATAAGCTTGGGGCGATCAATTTTCGTGCGCCGCCACGCCAGTTCGAAAAGATTGCCATCATAAGCGACATTGGCACGCATGGTGCGGCGAATATCCAATACGCCGCGCTGCGCTTTTTTACGCCGCCGCGAATGGCGCGAAGCCAGCCTTTTGGCAAGGCGCTGGATCAGCCCGCGCATGATTTTCATATCCGACTTATCGAGATTGGTCAGGCGGATGCGCGACAGCGCGTCCTCGCGCAGCAGACGTCCGGCATTTTTTGTACGCATGGCAATTTGCCGCTCGACGAAATCAAACACGGCGTCAAATAATTGTGCGCGGCCCTGCTTCAGAGCCTCGGCGCGCTCTGTCTCGCCGCCCTCGCCCATTTCGCGGATCTGCCGGTCAAATTCGGTCAGCCCCATTTGCTCGAGAATGCGGCGCGAAAACATGCCCTGCTGGGTGAACAGCTTGGCATTGGCCAGCCCGACCGTGGTCGCCGCCGCCGCCATGGCCGATTGCAGCGCCGCACTGTCGCGCCCCTCCACCATCTCCAATAGAGATTGCGACACCGCCTCAGCGGCATCCTCAGAAGCGGCTTCGCCACCGCTCGGCTTGCCACCCGACGCCTTGCCTTGCGCCTCGCCGCCTTGGGGTTGCCCGCCTTGAACGTCACCGTCTTGATCTTCACCGTCTTGGGCGTCGCTATCTTGCCCGTCGCTATCCTGGCTATCCGCCGCCTCGCCGGACGCCGTATCTTGGTCGCCCGCTTGCGGCTCATCATCATTGGCGCCGGTGTCGGGCAGGCCGATATTCATGTCCGGGGGCATGAAATAGCTCTCGAAACACTCATCGAAAGCCTGTTTTTCATATTCCGTCTTGGCCAGACTATGGCCCAAAGCATGCTTTAACAGCGTGCGATCGCCCATGCCGATCTCATCAATCACCGCCGCCGCATCAATCGCCTCGGCCGGCGATACTTGAATATCGGCGGCGCGCAGGATACGGAGGAAATCGGCGATCATCTTGCGGCCTATTGAATTGGCGTGTCGGGTGTCAATTGCGTCTCGCGCATCAGCCGCGCCAGCTCGCCCTCGACATTTTCAATATCCGATTTGAATTTCAGCAGCACATTCAGCGTGTTTTGCACAAACTCGCTATCCAGCACCGCCATATTCAGCAACACCACCGTGCGCGCCCAATCAATTGTCTCGCTGACAGCGGGCGGCTTTTTCAAATCCATCTGGCGCACGGCCTGCACGAAATCGACAATATGTTTACGCAGACTGTCATCCAGCTCCGGTACGCGGGCTTGCAAAATGCTGTTCTCGCGCACCGCATCAGGAAACGGAATATAAAGATGCAGACAGCGCCGCTTCAGCGCATCGCCGATCTCGCGTGTATTATTCGAGGTCAAGAAAACAAGCGGCGGCTTTTTGGCTTTCACCGTGCCCAATTCGGGGATTGAGATTTGATAATCCGACAGGATTTCCAGCAAAAACGCCTCAAACTCATCATCCGATTTATCGATCTCATCAATCAGCAGCACCGTGCCGTTTTCGCTTTGCAGCGCTTGCAGGAGCGGGCGGGTTTGCAGGAATTGCTCGGAGAAAAATACATCCTCAAAATCATGCAGGCGGCCCATGCTGTCATCCAGCGACGCTGCGCCCTGCATCAAATCGCCAAGCTTTTCTTTCAGCACTTGGGTGTATAATAACTGCTTGCCATATTGCCATTCATATAGCGCTTTCGATTCATCCAGCCCCTCATAACATTGCAGGCGGATCATATCGAGGCCGAGATATTCAGCCGTTGCCTTGGCCAGTTCGGTCTTACCGACGCCGGGCGGGCCTTCAACCAGCAAGGGTTTTTCCAGCTTTTGCGCCAGAAACAGGGCCGTTGCAATTTGTGCGTCAGAAACATAGCCGAGCTTTTCATAACCGGCCATGATCGCTTCAATGGCGTCGCGCGCCGGATTGTCACTCTTTGTCATGGGCGCGAAGATAGCATAAATGCTGCTCTTGACCAGATAAATGCCGAGCCGCGCTGATGCGCCTTTTTGTCTTATAAGGGCTTACCTGCCGCGCAGCACGGTCAACAGGCCGGGCGTCGCATAGCCATCGGCCACCAGACCGCGATCCTTTTGAAAACGACGCACGGCTGCAATGGTTTGACGCCCCAACACGCCGTCAATATCGCCCGTATCATAACCGGCCTTGCGCAGGGCGCGCTGCAAATCGGCAATCTCTTCCGGCTTCAGGGGGCGGTCAGCCATGGGCCAATCGCGCGAAAAAGGCGCCGCGCCGTCAAAACGCTCGCTCAAATGCGCCACGGCCAACGCATAGGCCGGCGCCGTGTTGTAGCGCAAAATCGTGCGGAAGTTTTTGGTCACTAGAAATACCGGGCCGCGCAAACCTGCCGGGGCGAATATCGACACATCGCCCAACCCATCATCAAGCTTATGCGACAGGCCTTGAACACCGCGCGCGCGCCAATATTGGGTCGGCTTGGGCTGTTTCAGCTTGGCTTGCGAAAAATCAAAATCATCCGGCACGCGCACTTCAAAGCCCCAAATCAAACCGCGCTTCCAGCCCATGCGTTTCAGATAATAAGCGGCCGAGGCCAGCGCATCGCGCGGTTCGGTCCAAATATCTTTTATGCCATCGCCGGTGCCGTCGGCCGCATAGCCCTCAAAAGTGGTCGGGATAAATTGCGTATGCCCCATCGCCCCGGCCCAACTGCCTTTGAAATCGCCCAATTGCACATGGCCCGCTTGCAAAATATTCAGCGCTGAGAGCAATTGCTGGCGACCGAAATCGGCCCGCTTGCCGGTATAGCCCAAAGTGGCCAAAGCTTGCAGCACGTCAAAACTGCCTTTATTGCCGCCATAATTGGTCTCGACCCCCCAAATGGCGATCAGAATACCGCGCGGTACGCCGTATTTTTCTTCCAGCCCATCCAGAAAGGCGACGCGGTTTTTCAAGGCCCGGCGGCCAAGACGCAAACGATCCTCCGTCACCATATGCACCAGATAAGACCAAATCGGTTTGACATATTCGGGCTGGCGCGCCGCCAGACGCTGCACTTCTTCGTTTGGCTGCAAGCGGTCCAGCGCATCGAGATAGCGCCGGTCAATGCCGTTCTTCGCCGCCTCGGTTTTAATCTCATCGATAAATCGCGAAAACGCCCGATTATCGGCCTGCGCCGACCCCATCATAAAAACGGCACAAAAAAGCCCTATATGAATCATTAAACGCATTTGGTCTCCCTGAAGCACATTGGCCGCGCGGCGCGAATTGCTTTAGACAGAACTATAGATGATTCATAAAGCCGCAAGCGCGCGAAGTGAGGAGTGAGCATGGCTAATATTGATACAGTGGTTTTTCCGGTAGCCGGTATGGGAACACGTTTTTTGCCCGCCACCAAGGCCGTGCCGAAAGAAGTTCTGCCTGTTGTCGATAAGCCGCTCATCCAATGGGCCGTCGAAGAAGCCGCAGCTGCCGGCTGCACGCGTTTTGTGTTTGTCACCTCGCCGGAAAAAGGCGCGATTATGCAGCATTTTTCTGACGCGCCCCATTATGCCGAAATCCTTGAGGCGCGCGGCAAGACCCGCGAACTGGCCCTGCTGAAAGCCGGTCTGCCCGATAATGCCGAGATTATCGAAACCTATCAGCCCGAGCCCTTGGGGCTGGGCCATGCCATTTGGTGCGCCCATGAGGCGACCGGCGACAAGCCTTTCGCGGTGATTTTGCCCGATGATATGGTGCAGCATCAAACCGGCTGTCTGGCGCAAATGGTCGCTGCTTATGGTAAGACGGGCGGCAATCTGGTGGCGGTTGAAAATGTACCGGCCGACCAGACGCATCGCTATGGCGTGCTGGATATTGGCGCTGAAGACGGCGCGCTGGTTGCCGTTAACGGGCTGGTCGAAAAACCCGCACCGGAGGATGCGCCCTCAACACTGGCGATTATCGGTCGCTATATTCTCGACGGGCAAATTATGAAGACACTGGCCGATATGGTGGCCGCCAATAAAACCGGGGCCGGGGGTGAAATTCAAATCACCGACGCCATGGCAGGGCTGATCGGCGCGCTGCCCTTGCACGGCTTCCGCTTTGACGGCACGCGCTATGATTGCGGCACACGCGACGGCTTTCTGGAGGCCAATTTGGCTTTCGCGCTGGCCGAGGCCACAGCCAATGGCAATGATGAACTGAAAGCGCGGCTGCGCGCCCTGCTTGATTAAACGCCGAACTTCGCCATAATGCGCTCGATTAGGAGTTTCCATGTCCCAAGACGCGCTGCAATCCGCTCAAAACACCTTGGCCGCCGAAGCGGCAGGCCTCAATCAATTGGCCGCCTCGCTGGGCGATGATTTTGTGGCCGCAGTGGACCTTTTGACCGATGCCAAGGGCCGCGTCATTGTTTCGGGCATGGGCAAATCCGGCCATATCGGCAATAAAATCACCGCCACCATGGCTTCGACAGGTACGCCGGCGCATTTTGTCCATCCTGCCGAAGCCAGCCATGGCGATCTCGGCATGATCACACAAGATGATGTGGTGCTGGCGATGAGCTGGTCGGGCGGCACGCAAGAGCTGGCCAGCCTGCTGAATTATACGGCGCGTTTTTCCATTCCGCTGATTGCCATCACATCGAACCGCGACAGCCTATTGGGCCGCAGCGCCACGATTTGCCTCGAACTGCCGAAAGCCAAAGAAGCGTGCCCGAACGGGCTGGCCCCGACCACATCGACCACCATGCAATTGGCCTTGGGCGACGCGCTGGCGGTGGCACTTTTGGAGCGGCGCAATTTCTCGGCTTCGGATTTCAAAAATTTCCACCCGGGCGGCAAGCTGGGCGCCAGCCTGACCCATGTTAGCGATGTGATGCATAAGGGTGCCGACTTACCGCTTGCACCCAAGAGTATGAAAATGGATGAAGCGCTGGTGGTGATGACCGAGAAAGGCTTTGGCTGTCTCGGCATTACCCATGATGACGGCACGCTGGCCGGTATCGTTACGGATGGCGATTTGCGTCGCCATATGAGCCCCGCGCTTTTGAGCGAAAGCGTCGCCGACATAATGACGCAGGACCCCCAAACGATTAGTGGTGACAAATTGACGGCGGAAGCCCTAAGCTTGATGCAGGAGAAAAAGATCCAGTGTCTTTTCGTTTGTGCCGACGCCAAACCTGTTGGCCTCATTCGTGTGCTGGATCTTTTACGTATCGGAACGGCTTGATTTCATATTGGCCGTCCACAGGGAGGCCCATATGACATGTCGCGCAACAAAATCCGTGTTTCTGGCAGCAATCATGAGCAGCACAGTGCTGAGCGGCGCCTTGGCGCAGACGGCCGTTATTGACGAAGTCATTGTCACCACGGCGCGCAGCGAGACGCTCCGCATCGACAATCCGGGCAATATTGCCAGCCTCGACCCGTCCGAGACCGTCAATCTGTTTCCGGTCGAATTGCTGAATCGCGCGCCGGGTGTGCATATTCATCGCGGCAGCGGGCAAGAACATCTGACCGCTATTCGCTCGCCTGTGCTGGTCGGTGGGGCCGGCGCCGGGTCTTTCCTCTATCTCGAAGACGGCATCCCCATGCGGGCGCCGGGCTTTGCCAATGTCAATGCGCTGATGGATGCCCAGCCGCAAGACGGCGGTGCGGTTGAAATAGTGCGCGGGCCGGGCTCGGCACTTTACGGCTCCAACGCCGTGCATGGCCTGATCAATTTTATTTCCGCGCCGCTGGATAATAGTGACCGCCACGCCAGCATCGCCTATGGCTCCTATGGTCGCCACGCACTTGGCTATCAGACCGCGCAGCAGCATGGCGATTTCACCACACGCGTGACGCTGGACCTGAATGGCGACACGGAGGGCTATCGGGCTGATAGCGGCTTTGCGCAGCAAAAAGCCCGGCTCGAAACAGCTTGGCAGAACGGCGCAACCGGCTATCGTTTCTCCTTGTCGCATATGAACCTCAATCAAGAGACAGCGGGTTATGCCAGCTCTTATGAGGATGAAACCATTGTGCGCGCCAATGCCAATCCCGACGCCTATCGTGACGCCGAGGCGACGCGGGCTTATTTGCGCATGACGCGCGATTTGAACGATGGTGCCACCCTAACGCTGACACCCTATATGCGCAGCAATGAAATGGCGTTTCGCATGCACTTCCTGCCGGGCTCGGCCGATACACCAGTTGAAGAGAACAATCATAATTCAATCGGCTTGCAAACCGCCTATGCGAGCCGCGCCGGTAGCGCCAATTATGTCGCCGGTATCGATATTGAGCTGACCAGTGGCGAGCTGACCGAAGTGCAATCGGGGCCGGATAAATATGCCTTTGGGAGCACAACCTCCATCGATTATGCGCAAGGCACGCACTACGACTATGAGGTCGATGCACAACTTATCGCGCCCTATCTGCATGCGGTTTGGGGCCTTGGTGAGAACACCGAACTGACAACCGGCGTGCGGCTTGAAATCACCGAGTATGACTACACCAACAATACCGATAGCGGCACGCAGGGTAAATTATTCCGCCCAAACAACCGTTCGGATGAGTTCACCGACCTGTCTCCAAAAATCGGCTTGGTGCATGAGCTGGCCGAAAACCGCCGCATTTTCGTCAATCTTGCACGCGCGGCCCGTGCCCCGCAAACCACGGATTTATATCGCCTGCGGGATAAAAACAAGGATGGCGCCGTTCCCGAGCTTGAAGATATCGACTCCGAAACTCTCGACAGCCTTGAGGTCGGCTATCGCGCGGTTTATCCGGGGGCCTCTTATGAGCTGACGGCCTTTGTCATGCAAAAGGAAAATTATCACTTTCGCGACGGCAATGATTATTATGAGGTTGACGGCGAGACGGACCATACGGGCGTTGAACTGGAGATGAATTGGACCTTACGTCCGGATTTGGACCTAACCACCAGTCTCACCTATGCCCGGCATGAATATGCATTTTCGCGGTCCCTTGCTTTCGGTAATACTGTGGAAGCCATCACCGATGGTGACACAATTGACGGTGCGCCGGAGACATTGGCCAATACGACACTGAGCTATAAAGTTTCCGAACGCCTCAATGCGGCGCTGAATTGGGAGCATGTCGGCAGCTATTTCATGGATGCGTCAAATTCATCGGAATATAACGGCCATGATATTTTCGCCCTCGACGTCAATTACGATCTCGAAGGCGATATGGCGCTGAGCCTGCGTGTTGATAATCTCTTGGATGAAGAATACGCCAAACGGGCCGATAAATGGTTCGGCAATGAGCGCTACTTCCCGGGCGAAGGCCGGCGCCTCATGCTACGCCTGAAGAAGGATTATTAAGCCTCAAGGCCGATCGGGCAACTAACGCCCGTGCCGCCCATGCCGCAATAGCCGTTCGGGTTTTTGCCGAGATATTGCTGATGATAATCCTCGGCATAATAAAAGGCCGGTGCATTGATAATCTCAGTGGTGATGTCGCCATAACCCGCTGCACCCAGCTTTTGCTGATACATATCTCGGCTGGCTTCGGCGGCAGCCTTTTGCGCCGCATCTAAGCAATAAATTCCTGAACGATATTGCGTCCCGACATCATTGCCCTGCCGCATGCCTTGCGTCGGGTCATGGTTCTCCCAAAAAATTTGCAGGATGCTATCCAGCGAAATCACCGCCGGGTCAAAGATGATTTGCACCACCTCATTATGACCGGTCTGACCGCTGCACACTTCTTCATAGCTGGGGTTCGGTGTAAAACCGGCGGCGTAACCGACTTGTGTCGAATACACGCCCTCAGCCTGCCAAAACTTGCGCTCAGCCCCCCAAAAGCAACCCATACCGACAATCAGACTTTGCATATTATCGGGCCAAGGCGCGACCATTGGCGTGCCCAACACGAAATGTTTTTGCGGCACCGGCATGTGCATATCGCGGCCGGGCAAGGCGGCGTCTTTTTGCACCATTTCGGTTTTTCGACTTAGTCCAAACATATGCGTCTCCTAAGCTGCCGATGTCAGGGTTGAGATTGGCCCGTCGCGGCTACCCGCCAGAATTTGCCGCAGCCAGACATTCTCGTCCGTCTCGGCCTGCTTGGCCTCGCCATGCCAGCGCAATTCGCCCTCATGCAGCACGGCAATCTCGTCATAGGCTTCGGTAATACCGACCATATTGCCGGTGACGGAAATCACACAAGCGCCGCTTTCGCGCGCCAAAGCGGAAATCATACCGTCAACCCGCGCCGACAGTATCGGGTCAAGCCCGGCCGTCGGATTGTCGAGCAGCAGAATATCCGGCTTGGTGGCAATGGCGCGGGCAAAGCCGACGCGCTTTTGCATGCCGCCCGACAGATCGGCCGGAAATAAATCAGCATTGGCAATGGGCAAGCCGACACGCGGCAGCAAAGCCTCGGCTTCGGCGCGGGCGGCGTCACGCTCCATGCCGTCAGCGATCAAACGAAAGGCGATGTTTTCCCACACCGGCAGGCTGTCAAACAGCGCATTTTGTTGAAACAACATTCCGATACGGCGGTTCAGCTCGGGCGCGCGCTCACCGCTTACACCAACCGCCGCGCCATCGATTAAAATGCGCCCGCTGCGCGGCGCATAAAGCCCGACCAGACATTTCAAAAGCACTGATTTACCAGCCGCGGTCGGGCCGATAAGGGCCAAGGAGCGCCCCGGTGCCAGCGACAGGCTAACCCCTTTCAGCGCTTCAATCGCGCCGAAACCCTTGCTGACATTTTCAATGACCAGACGGCCCATAGCTTTTTCCTCAATGCCGTTGCGGCAAAATATAATCCGCGCCATTCGCCGCGACTTGGGTGAACTCTACCCCGAAGATAGGCTTTAGCGTGGCGGGCGTAAAGAGCTGAGACGGCGCCCCCTGAGCGATAATACTGCCCTTATCCATCAGCACGACATGGTCGCAATAATGCTGCGCCAAATTGAGGTCGTGCACCACCAGCCCGACCGCTTTGCCGCTATTGGCGGCTTGGCGCAAAAGCTGCATCACCGCCTCGGCCCCGGCCGCATCAAGCGATTGCACCGGCTCGTCGAGCAACAGCACAGGCGCATCACCCACCATCAGGCGCGCCAAATGCACACGCGCCGCCTCGCCGCCTGACAGCGTGTCAATCGGGCGGTCGGCAAATTCCATAGCCCCGCAAAGCGCAAGCGCCGCCGCCACCTGCCCGTCATCGCGCCGCCCATGCGGCATAAGCCCCAATGCCACCACATCGCGGCACAAAAGCGGCCATGCAATATTTTGAAATTGCGGCAAATAAGCCAGCGCACGGGCGCGGGCTTTGGGGTCGGCAAAATCGACACCATCAAGCGACACACACCCGCTATCGGGGTGTTGCAAGCCCGCCGCGACGCGCATCAGACTGGTTTTACCGGCCCCGTTCGGCCCCACCAAGGCGACAATTTTACCGACCTCAAAGCGGCATGAATTATCACGCAACACGGTTTGACCGTTAAAGCCGTGACGGATGTTTGCCAACTCAAGCATAGGCCACCCATCCACCGCCCTGATCGGTTGGCGCAAAATGCTGCGGGTGCAGAATTTGCCCGACAATCTCGGCAGATTGCAAGAGCCGCGGCCCGGGACGGTTGAAAAAATGATTGCCATTGACCAGATAGACCTGCCCGTCACGCACGGCGCGTAAAGCCTTGTAGGCCGGCACATCAACCAACGCCGCCATTTCAACGCGGGCGCGGTCAATATCGAAACCGCACGGGCCGACCAATATGACATCCGGGTCGGCGGCGGCGATATCATCCCAACTGACCGTCGGCGAATGCACGCCCTCGCGCCCCAACACGACATCGCCACCGGCGGCGTCAATCGTCGCCGGCATCCAATTGCCGGCTCCCATAAGCGGCGCGGTCCATTCCATGAAAAACACTTTTTTGCGCGTTAAGTCGGCTGTCATGGCGCGCAGCGCGGCAAACCCCGTATCCATCTCGGCGACCAATGCGGTGCCCGCATCAGCCACGTTAAGAGCTTTTGCGACATTTTCAATATCCGTCGCGACATCGCTCAGCCGCATCGGCTCCAACGAGACCAGTTGCGGTGCCGCTTGCAGACCAACCCAATCGCGCAAAGCCTGCGCCACCTCACCAAGACTGACAGCGCATAATTCGCATTGCGATTGGGTGATGACAAAATCCGGCGCGAGACCGCGTATCGCCTCAGCGTCGAGCTTATAGACCGACACACCATCCTCAACCAGTGCCCGTACATCGCGGTCAATCGTCGCCGCATCGGCGAGCGGGTTCATTTTCGGTCGGGTCAACACCGGTAGGTGCGAAAGCCCCGCCGGCCAGTCGCATTCATGCGACCGACCGACAAGACTATCTGCCAACCCCAAGGCCGCGACAATCTCAGTGGCACTGGGCAAAAGGGAAACAATTCTCATAGGGTGCCTTTTAGCATATTAAAAAGCGCTGGTGACGCCGATATAAGCCGCACGGCCGGGGGTCGAGAAGCCGTCAATCACCTCGTAATCCTCATCCGTGGCGTTTTCCAGCCACGCATAAGCACTGATGCGGTCATCTACTTGATAGGATGCGCGCAGGTCGAGCAGCGTATAATCATCCAATTCGACACTACCGACATCCAGCGTATCGCGGACCATGCGCAGGCCGGCACCGAGGCTCAGCCGGTCGCCGACGTGATAAGCCGCCACCAAACCGGCCTGCAAACGCGGCACGCGCACTTCGCGCTGCGTCGTCCCGCTACCGGCGGCATCGGGTTTTTCGCTATCCGTATAAGCCGCATCGAGCGATAGGCTCAGCTTCGGCGTCGGGGCAAAGTTGAAGGCCAGTTCGAGACCGCTAATCTCGGTCGTGCCCGCCACTTGCGTATTCACAAATGTCGCCGGATCATAGCCGATAATATCCTCAACCTCGATGGCAAACACGGCCGCCGACATATCGGTTTTGGCGGATAGCGCCATATCAAAACCGACCTCTGTGCTGATGCTGGTCTCGGGTTGCAAATCGGCATTGCCGTAAAACGCCAAATATAATTCGCTCAAGCTTGGCGCACGAAACCCTGTGCCATGCGCGGCGCGCAATACCATATCATCGCCAAATGCATAGGCCGCCGTAGCGCGATAACTGGTCTCCTTGCCAAACAAATCATGGTCGTCTTGGCGCAGAGCAACGGTCAGGTTTAGCGAGTCGCTGGCTTGCATTTGCGCCAGCCCATAAAAACCGCCTAACTCGACATCCGCTTTGGAAAACCCGCTACCGGTATTTTCAAATTCGGTTTTGCTTTGCTCAATGCCGATGACGATTTGCACCCCGTCGCGCAATTGATAAAGCCCGCGATAATCCATTGTTTGACGGCCCGACAGGCGCTCGCCGGTTTTACTGCCGGCGCTATAATCCTCAATCGTCCCGTCATAATCGGTCAGGCCGATGCGGTGCTGCCAAGCGCCGGTTTCAGTATCCACCGCTAGGCGCAGCGTATTCCGTTCGAAATCTTCAGAGAGACCGCTTTCATCGCTTGAAAAGCCGTCCTTGTCCAAGGCGCCACTGCTTTGGCGCAGCACCAAATCGAGCGAGACAGCGTCGCTCAGATGCGCGCGTAATTTGCTGTTCAGGGTCAGATGGTCATAGGCATCATCATCCAGCACCGTCGCGCCGGTGGCCGGTATGCTGGAGGCGGAAATACTGTCGCTCGAAAAATGCGAGATACCATATCCATAATCGACCGCCCCGTAAGCGCCCTTGCCGGTCAGGCTGGCGCGCTGTGTCGCCATCTCGCCGCCCTCAAAGCGGGCACTGTTTCGCGTGTCGCCGCCAATCGCGGTGAATTGTGAAATGACACCGGCAATGGTGTTGGAGCCGAATAACACGCCTTGTGAGCCGCGCAGAATTTCAACCCGCTCAACACCGTCCGCAATGACATCATTCCAAAGCACTTGGTTGGAGCCGCTATCAAACAGCGAAATATCATCAACCATGAGCGTCGTATATTTGCCCGGTAGGCCGCGCATAAACAGATTGGACAAAGTGCCGACGCCGCCCGATTGCGGGATATTTATCCCCTTCAGCTTCAGCGCATCTTGCAAATAGCTGACTTGCTGCGCCTGTAGCTCAAGCCCGCTGATCACATCAACCGACGCGCCGATTTCATGCGCCGGGGTCGGTATGCCGGTGGCCGAGACGATGATTTCATCGACTTCTTGCGCCATAACGGAGGTCAGGGTAAGCGCGGCCATAAGACCGATACTTGTTTTCTTAAGCATTTTTTTCTCCATACAGAGTTAGACCGCAGGCGCAAACGCCCACGCAGTTTCATCTGTCGTCTATACGGAGTTATCCGTCTCGCCCGGGTTCATCCCGCCCCATGCGAAGGACGACCGGTCAAGGCAGGTTTCCTGGCTTGCGGCTTAACGCTCGGGCCGCCTTCCCCAAATCTTGAGTGGCATATGGCCGTCACTATCCGCTGACAGTTGCGGGTGCAGCTATCGACTTGGATTTTCATCCGCACGATATTCCCTTTTACCCCCCTCGGCAGGGGCACCTTGTCCGCGATTTAGAGATAGCCTGTTTGCTGACCCGGCTCAAGCCTCATCGAGGGTGAAGCCCGGCCGCCTTAACAGCCAGAGCAGCAGCGGCACACCAAGAAAGGCAGTCAACACGCCGAGCTTAAGCTCGACCATAGTCGGGATGGCGCGAATGGCCGTGTCGGCCAGCACCAGCAATATGGCTCCGGTCAGTGCCGCGGGCAGCAGGGTGCGCGACGGCATATGGCCGCAAAACGGGCGCACCAAATGCGGTGCCACCAGCCCGACAAAACCGATAACGCCGGTGACCGACACCACGGCACCAATGGCCAAAGCCAGCCCGACAGCCAATTGCGCGCGCAGGCGTCCCATGCCGACGCCAAGGCTTTGCGCAACTTCTTCGCCTAATGCCAGCGCGTCGAGTTTTTTTGCCGTCGTCAAAATAAGCGCGCAGCCGATTAGTGCACCGGGCAAAGCCAAGCCGACATGCAGCCAGCTTCTATTTTCCACCGCCCCCAAAAGCCAGAAAGCGATTTCCAAAGCGGCAAAATAATTCGGGCTGAGATTTAGCGCCAGCGCAATACCCGCCCCGCAAAAGGCCGAGACGGCAAAACCTGCAAGAATGAGCCGTAATGAAGACGCGCCCCGCCCGGCCACGGCCATCAGCAATACCACAGAAGCCAGCGCCGTGACCGCTGCCGCCAAAGGCACGGCGAAAGAGACGGTGGAGGCAAGCCCCGCATAAATCACAATAACCGCGCCCAATGCGGCGCCATTGCTGGCCCCTAACAGGCCCGGCTCAGCCAAGGGGTTGCGCAGAAAGCCCTGTATCGCGGCCCCGGCCAGTCCCAGTACAAAGCCGGTCAGAACACATAGGACAATGCGCGGCGCCCGCACGGTTTCAAATA
Organism: Alphaproteobacteria bacterium; assembly: GCA_965658615.1. GTDB lineage: Bacteria > Pseudomonadota > Alphaproteobacteria > RS24 > RS24 > UBA8337. The sequence continues at coordinate 21,158 of CBFHSX010000011.1, forward strand.
AAATGGCATAGACGCTGTCGTCGCCGGCGAGCCAGCCGAGCAGCACCGACAGGCCGGTCGCGACATCGCCGATCATCAGCGAGGCCAGCGCCGCAACCATCAACGCACCGAGCAGCGCCAGATTAAGCTTTGTCATCGACATCATGGCGGCACGCTAGCCGCCCCATCCCGCAAAGGCAATGCTGAAAGAAAAAATGGACGCGGGAGCGGCTTCGTGGCACATCAAAACCATGCGGGTTTTATTTTGCCTCTTTCTTCTTATCGCCGTCGCGGTGCAGGCTGGCACGCTTCGCGCCGGAGCGGCAGAGGCCGAAAAGCTGCCGCGCGTGATGAGCCTTAATCTATGCGCCGATGCCTATCTGATGGGCTTTGCCCGGAAACAGCAAATTCTGGCGCTGACACCACAGGCGCGCGATGCAGAATTGTCGGCGTTTCACCAACAGGCGAAAGCCTTTCCGACCAGCGATGGCCAAATCGAGAGCATTATCGCGCTGAAACCCGATCTGGTTATCGTCTCATCTTATTCTGACCCGATGCGCAATCGGCTGATTAAGCAATTGGGCATTCATGTGCTGCAACTCGATGCCGCCAATAGCTATGCCGCCGCGCGGCAGGAGATTATCAAACTGGGTGACGCGATCGGCCGCTCGGATGCGGCGCGCGCTTATTTGCGCACCCTCGATGCGGCGCTGGCCGCCATTCAGCCGGTCGCCCATGCACCGCGCCTTTTGCCGCTGCAAAGGCGTAATCTGACCATTGGCAAAGGCCATGTCATGGATGAGGTTATCAACCGCGCCGGTGGCGTCAATCTGGGACGACAAAATGGCGACCGGCTGATGAGCCGCATCTCGCTCGAGGCAGTGCTGACCAGCGAGACAGATTATATTGTCGTCAATGAGCAAAGCGGCGAGGCCGATAGTCGTGGCATGGAGTTTCTCAGCCATCCGGCACTGAAAGCGCGCTTCGCGGCGCAGCAAATGCTGCATATTGATAATAATTTACTGGTCTGCGCCGGTGCCACCACACCGCGCGCCGTGGCGGCCTTGGTTGAACAGCTAAGCGATTAATCAAGTCCGAAAGCGCGGCGCATGGCGCTGATCGGCCCGCGCAAAATGTAAAGCGGCAGAGGCATGGCGGCATTTTCAATCGTAATGTTTTGCAACGCCGGCGGGGCCAACCCATCGGGCGCACCGACCACACGGGCGCGGATTTGCCGGTCGGCAAACAACCCCGCCATCCAAGGCGAAATATGCTCGACCTCAAGTTCGTAATCCATGCCCTGATAACGGGTCTTTAAGCGCGAGCCCGGCTTTAACGCCATCGCGCCTTGCGGCGGGATTTGCATATCGATTTGCGCCGGGCCGCGCGGCACATTAGCCGTGCCCTGCGCCACGGCAAGGCGCGCCGGTACATCTACATTGACCGGCACGGGTACCATGAAGCTGCCGCCTAAAAGCAACAGCAGCAATGCCGTCCCGATAAGCTTGCCGAGGCCGCCACGCGCTGCTTTGCGACCATGCACACCGGCATCGATGGCCTCCACCGTATAGGCCGCCGCCTCGGCCAATTGGTCGAGCATGACGCGCACCGGTTGCGACCAAGGCTCGGCGCGTAACAGCACAATGCCGCCGCGCAGCTTACCCGCCTGATTGCGCAGCACCACATAAAGGCCGTTTTTCGGCAGATTGTCGGGCCAGCCGCTCATGCTTTTTTCCATCTCGATCATGGCCGGTGTCACTTGCGTATTGCCATAGCCCGCTTTATTCAGCCATTTGCCCAGCCGCGCGCCCCAATCGAGAATGGTTTTGGTTTCCTTGCTTTTGATAATGCCCGAAATGGTCACGTCTTGAACCCGACCATTTGGCCGCGCCGTCCAGAAAATGGCGCAATCATAGGGCGCGAAACGATTGAGGCGATTGACCACCAGTCGCGCCAAATGGGCATGACCCGGCGCGCGGCGAAATTCGTGCTCCAATAAAAACAGACCGGATAGCGCGCGCATGCCAACACTGTCTTGGCGGTCGGCGCGCTTATAGGCAGCCGCCGTGTCAGCACTATCTTCTAACTCGATATCATCGGTCACGGATTGTCACGCTTTCCCTAAAAAAGTGCAGATGTCATAGCCAAAACCCGACTTTAGTGTAAAATGTTAAATAGATTCGGTATAGGTCAAATCGGATTGCGGTTTGGCGGGGTTGCGTAAACCAGTTGCGGCAGGAGTATTATATGGCTGATGAAGAGGGCGAAATTCGGCGCATGGCCGAAATTGCTGATGCCATTAACGCCATTTTGGAGGCCGATCCAAATGCGGAAAATACGCCTGCTATTGAGCCGGCGCCAGAAACGGTCTCAGAAGAAACACAGCCTGAAAAAGAGCCTGAAAAAGAGCCGGATGATGTGGTCGCCGCCGATGATTTGGACGCGGCCATCGCGGCTGAGTTTTCGCGCGACACAAGCGATAATATTCTACCGCCCGCCGATGAGGCGCTTGACCCGTTTGGGCCGGCACCGGATTTGAACCTGCCCGGCGCGGGCGTCAATAATGCCGTCGGCCAGGATGTGCGCGCCGGTAGCGAAATGGCCGATTTGTCGATGCGTATGCAAGATACGCTGGCCGAAATACGTGCACAATCAAGCCAATCCTGGGCCGGAGCCGATGATTTGCTGGCCGAAATGGAAGCGGCGCGGGCCGCCATGGTGGCCGATATTCGCGGTCAAATTCAATCCATCTCCGACGCCACGCAGCAACGCCGCGAGACGATTATGGCCGAGCTGACCGAATTGGAAAACCAATCCATGATGGCGCGTGATGAGATGGAAATCATGCTGGTGAAATTCGAAGCCAGCCTGGCTGAATTGCAGACGCGTTATTTCCAAAGCGCCGAGACCGAAAAAGAGCGGCTCAATCGCTATCGTGAATTCCTGCAATTCCTGCTGGACGAACGCGGTATGTGATGGCAGGCTTTCCCGAAAGGGAGTGCTGCCATGACATTTGACACAGCCAAACCGGAAAAGAAATTCATTGAGGTTTTGGGCCATCAAATGGCCTATGTGGAGATGGGCGACCCGAACGGGCGTCCCCTTGTCTTTCAACACGGCAATCCGACCTCATCTTATCTGTGGCGCAATATCATGCCGCATGCCGAAGGGCTGGGCCGCTGTATCGCCATTGACCTGATCGGCATGGGCGATAGTGATAAGCTGGCCGATAGCGGGCCGACGCGCTACACATTTGCTGAACATAGCCGCTATTTCGAGGCCGCGCTCGCGGCGCTTGGCATTACCGAAAACATTATTCTGGTTATTCATGATTGGGGCAGCGCGCTGGGCTTTCATTATGCGGCGCGCCATGCCGAGCGGGTCGATGCGATTTGCTATATGGAAGCCATCACCATGCCCGTGTCGAGCTGGGATGATTGGCCGGAAAATGCCCGCAATATTTTTCAGACCTTTCGCTCCGAAGCGGGCGAGGAAGTGGTGCTTGAAAAAAACGTCTTTGTCGAGCGTGTGCTGCCCGGCTCGGTAATACGCGGCCTCAGCGAGGCCGAAATGGCTGTCTATCGCGCGCCGTTCAGCGCAGCCGGGGAAGACCGCCGCCCGACCTTGACATGGCCGCGCCAAATCCCGATCGCCGGCGAACCGCCGGAGGTCGTCGCTATTGCCGAAGCCTATGCGGCTTTTATGGCCGCCTCGGAGATGCCGAAACTGTTTATCAATGCGGATCCCGGGTCAATCCTGACCGGCAAATCACGTGATTTTTGCCGCACATGGAAAAACCAGACCGAAGTGACCGTGGCCGGCACGCATTTCATCCAAGAAGACTCGCCGGATGAGATTGGTGAAGCACTAAAGGCGTGGATTACCGAGAATAATATTTAATAATATTACTATTATTGACCGAAACCACGAATAAGCTCATGTTTTGATCTATGGCAGGACAAAACAGACGCACTGACGCAGTTGCGGCCGCTTTGGCCGGGCGTATTCTGACCGGGCTTTGGCCCGAGGGCGAGAAAATTCCTTCGGATGAGGTTATTGGGGCGGAATTTGGCGTCTCGCGCACCGTGGTACGCGAAGCGTTTCGCCTTTTGAGTGCCAAAGGCCTTTTACAAGCGCGCCCCCGCATTGGCACGATTGCTGCGCCGCGCCAAGGCCGGTCGCTGATCGACGCCGATATGCTGGACTGGCTGGAGGCATGCGGCGAAATCGCCGCCTATCTTGATGATATAACCGATTTTCGCCTCGCCATGGAACCGAGTTTTGCCGCTCTGGCTGCCGCCCGCGCCGATGCAAACGGCAATCAAGCGCTGCAAACCGCCCTGCGAGCTTTGCAGGAACAGCCCGACACAGCGACTGAAACGGCGTTTATCACCGTGTTTTTGGCGATATGCGGCAATCGATTGGCCGCTGCTTTTGCGCCCGTCGCCGCCATGGCCATTAAACACCGCGCTGCACCACCGCCTTTGGGCGCCTATGCACGCATGACCGCCGCCATCGCCCAAAAAGACGGCGTGGCGGCGCGCCAAGCCGCTTTTCATGCCCTGATTGATGCATAAAAAAAACCCCGCCGCGCTGCAAGAGCTTCTCGGCGGGGTTGCAACGTCTCCAATGAGGGGGAAGGAGAGCGTTGAATGTCGTTTTTGCGACAGTATTTTCTTTACGCAGCGTTTAACTGATTGGATTATGAAAAAACGTAAAATGCGTGAGAAAATTTGAGCCAGCAAATGAGCCCGCTTTTGGCACAGGACAACCAGCCACAGACGCTTTCTGACGACGCCCTTTTGGCGGCGATCGGTGCCGGTGACCAAAAAGCCGGCAGCGTGCTTATTCAACGCCACCTCGCTTATGTGCTGCATATTTGCCGGACCAAATTGCAAAACGAAGCCGAGGCCGAGGAAGCGGCACAAGATGTTTTCGCCTCAGTGTGGAAAAATGCCGCAAAATGGCAGCCGGGCGGTGCCAAAGTAACGACTTGGCTGTATCGCATTGCCAGCAATCGGTGCATCGACCTACTGCGCAAACGTCGCCCGACCACGACAATTGAGGCGATTGCCGAACCGGCCGATGACAATGCCGATATTGAAGCGGCGCATATGACGGCCGATCGCCACCGCCTTATCCGCACCGCGCTGGACGCGCTCAATAAAGACCAAAAGCGGGCCATTGAATTGGTTTATTTTGGCGAGATGAAACAAGGCGAAGCGGCCGAGCTGATGGGGATCACCCTGGCCGCTTTGGAATCCATCCTACGCCGCGCCCGCGCGCAGTTACACGAGGAACTGGCCGGCATGCGCGATGCGCTGCATATGGTCTGAAGGCAAAGATAATGAGCGAAACAATGATCAATGAAGCAAGCTTTATCGAATTGATTACCGCCTATGGCGGCAAGCCGGAAAACTGGCCGGTGGAAAGCCGCGCCGCCATGCAGGATTATTGCCGCGACAATCCGCAAGCCGAGGCTTTATTGGGCCGCGAGAAAAGTCTCGATGGCTGGCTCGACGCCATGCTGCCCGACGCCGATAATGCGCTGCAAGCACGCATTGAGGCCGATATGCGCGCCGTCCTCTTAGCCACACCCGCAAACACCACGCTTATGGCTTTACCGCAAGCCGCCCCGTCACGGCGCTTTGTCGCCTCTGCCATGACAGCACTGGCCGCCTGCTTTGTTGGTGGCTTCATCGCCGCCCCGATTGCGTTGGATATGTTGACAGGCGGCGCAGACCTCTTGGCGTCGCTGGATATTATCAGCGATGCCTTCCTCCCCATTGAGCCTTTATAGGAGCCCCCATGTTGAAGAACATCAAACCCATCCATATTGTGCTGGCCGTATCGCTGGCTCTGAATATGGCCCTTATCGGTGCCGGCTTTCACTTTGCCGGTAAAATGCGCAGCATTGCGCAAGACGGCAATTGGATCGAGAAACGCCTCGACCGTGCAGAGATGCGTTTTCTGCGTCATTTTGAAGGCGATGACCGGGCCTTTGCCGAGCAAGTGTTTCGCGACCGCCGCGCTGTCTTGACCTTGGCCTTTAAAGGTATTCGCACGGCACGGCATGATTTCCGCCAAGCCCTGGCTGCCGATACGCCAAACTCGGAAGAACTGACCGCCGCTTTGGACGCCTCAGAGGCCGCGGCGGGCCGCGTCAATGAGGCGTTTCACGGCGCACTCCGCGATATGGCGCAAGGCCTGTCGCCCGAAGCCCGGCGCAAAATATCCGAACATATGAAGCGCCGGCATCGCTATGAGGGCAACGCTGATTAAGCCCCGCGCTTAAGCGTCAAAAACCCTTTAACGGCCTCGGCGGCGCGGGCTTCGCGCTGCGCTGCCGAGAGCGGCGGCGCAACCCCCATAAGGGCAAAAATCATCGGCGTGTGGCCAATCACGAGCGACGAGAATAATTCCGTATCCGCTGCCGCATCTCCCAAATAATCGGCACCACGGTTTTTCTGTTCAACCAAATAAGCCTCGATCTGGTGCAATACGCGGCGCGGGCCGGTGGTGACAAACAGATCCGGCACATCAGAACCCTCGCGCCCCTCGGCAATAACCATGCGCAGCATATCCAGCGCCTCAGGGTCATAGATCAATTCCAGCAAATGCCGTGCAATATAGGTGAGGTCAGCCTCAATATCCCAGCTGACGCGGGCAGCAAAATCATCGACCTGATAGGCCGCCATTTTATCCTCGATCAGCGCGCTGTAGAGTGCGTCCTTATCGACGAAATGCGAATAAAGCGTCGCCTTTGACACGCATGCCTGCTTGGCCAGCGCATCCATTGAGGTGCCGTGAAAACCGCGTTGCAGAAACAGCGCACGCGCCGCGTCAATAATATCGCGGCGCTTGCCTTCATCCTTGGGCCGCCCGCGGCCGGTCGAGATTGGCTGGTCACTCATACGTATTATATAAACTAAACCGTTCAGTTTGACAAATGCGAATATTTGCCTATATTAGCGGTAAATCAATAGGAGGTTCTCATGCCGACCATGCAACAATATGGCGAGTTCGTCACACGCCGTCCTTTTCTTGTTATTTTTGTCTCATTACTGGTCGGCTTTGCCGCGACCTTTGGGGCGCAGCATTTGCGCTTCACCAATGATTACCGCTATTTCTTCTCAAACGAAAATCCGTATCTGACGGCCTTTGAGGAGCTTGAGCGCACTTATTCCAGCCCCGATACGCTGGTTTATGTTTATCAGCCGAAAGACGGTTCCAATGCGACCAGCGCCGAAGCGTTGACGATGGCGTTTGAGCTGACCGATGGTGGCTGGCAAATCCCGTTCTCGACCCGCGTCGACAGCATGACCAATTTCCAAAACACACGCGCCATTGGCGATGATGATTTGGAAGTGCGCGCGCTTTTGGAAGATCCGGCTGATATCAACCCGGAAAAAATCACCTATATTGAGGACACGGTGCTGAACGAGCCATTGCTGGCCGGCCGGCTTTTATCGGAAGACAAGCGCACCGCCGCCGTTTTGGTATCGCTGCGCCCACCGCGCGACGATGTTGAGGCGACCACGTCGATTGTCACCGAAGCGCGTAAGCTGCACGCCGAGATGCGGGCCAAATACCCGAATATCCGCATTGAACTGACCGGCTCGCAAATGCTGTCCAATAGCTTTTCGGAAGCCGCGCAGCAGGATTTGGCGACACTGACCCCGACCATGTTCTTGCTCATCGCCGTGGTGCTGATTGTGACAACGCGCAAGTTGTTTGGCATGATTGCCACAATGATTGTCGTCGTCTTGTCGGCATTGGCGGCTATGGGCACCGGCGGCTGGCTCGGCATTCCGCTGTCACCGCCAACCTCCGGCGCACCAACCATTATCCTGACTGTTGCTGTGGCCGATTGTGTGCATATTCTGATCACCGCATTGGTGGCGCAAGGCCGCGGTCTGGCCAAAAAAGACGCGATTATTGAAAGCTTGAACGTCAATGCGCAAGCCGTGTTTTTGACCTCAGTGACGACTGCCATTGGTCTATTCAGCCTCAATTTCTCGGATGCACCGCCCTATCGCGACCTCGGCACATTGTCCGGCATTGGCGCAATTTACGCTTGGCTTTTGTCCATGACGCTGTTCCCGGCCCTGCTCAGCGTCCTGCCGATGAAAGCCAGCGCCGCGGTGGACCGCCAAAGCCGCGCCATGCAATGGCTGGCCGATATGATTATCGCCAAGCGCAAGCCGCTTTTAATGGCCATGCTGGCCGTCACCCTTATCGGCACGGCGCTGCTGCCGCGTCTGACCTTTAATGACCGGTTTGTCGAATATTTTGACGAGCGCATCGATTTTCGCCAAGCCTCGGATTGGGCAGCCGATAATCTGACCGGCATTTATATCATCAATTATTCGCTCAGCGGTGGCGACGCAGGCGCAGTTTCTGACCCGGCCTATCTGGCCACCATGGACAGTTTCGCCAAATGGATGCGCACCCAGCCGGAAGTCAAGCATGTCTCGACCTTCTCTGATGTGGTGAAACGTATTAATCGCTCGTTTAACGGCGATCGCGAGGAGTTTTACGATGTGCCTGAAAGCCGTGATATGGCAGCGCAATATGTGCTGCTCTATGAAATGTCGCTGCCCTATGGGTTGGATTTGAACGACCAGCTCAATGTCGATAAATCAGCCTCACGTATGGTTGTCACGCTGACCGATATTTCGACACAAGACATGACCAATTTGCGCAGCCGCGCCGGTCAATGGCTGCGCGATAATGCACCCGAACGCATGCAGGTAGACCCGTCGGGTCAAGCTGTCATGTTCTCTTATATCGGCCTGCGCAATTTTGAGGCCATGACAGTGGGCACGCTGATCGCCTTTATCCTGATCTCCGGCTGCCTGATGGCTGCCCTAAAGAGCCTGCGTCTCGGCCTTATCAGTCTGATTCCGAATATCGCGCCGCCGCTGGTGGCGATGGGCTTTTTCTCGCTCTATCGCACTGAGGTCGGCTTTTGGACAGCCTTTGTGGCGGCGACGGCAATCGGCCTGATTGTCGATGCGACCGTGCATATGCTGTCAAAATACCGGCATGCCCGCGTCACTCTGAATTACTCATCTATCGACGCCGTGCGCTATAGTTTTGCCACTGTCGGCACTGCCCTATGGGTGTGTTCCTTTGTTCTGGTGGCGGGCTTTATGGTTCTGACCATGTCACCCTTCCTGATCAATGCCATGCTGGGCCGCGTTGTGGCGCTGACCATTTTCATGGCGCTGGTCCTCGACTTTTTGCTGCTGCCGCCTTTGCTGATCGCCTTAGATGGCCGTGGCGACCCCAATAAACCGATGAATCCCGAAGCCGCGCCGGAAGCACAACCGGCCGAATAGGAGACCAAAATGAAACAGAAAATCCTTTCCACACTGGCCGTACTGGCCCTTGTCACACCAGCCCTCATCGCTCCGGCGCAGGCCGAATTACCGGCTGATCCGGGAGCGCGCGGCCTTGCCATTGCGCAAAAATCTGATGCCACCAATCTTGGCTTTGGCGATACGGCGGCCGAAATGGAGATGATCCTGACCAATGCCAATGGCGATGTGTCGGAGCGGCGTCTGCGGTTCAATACGCTGGAAAATAAAAACCCGAATGATGGCGATTGGTCGATGATGATTTTTGACGAGCCGGCTGATGTCGCCGGCACGGCCATGCTGACCTATGCACATATTCTCGATCCGGATGAGCAATGGATGTTCTTGCCGGCCTTGAAGCGCGTCAAACGCATTTCCTCGGTCAATAAATCCGGACCTTTCATGGGGTCGGAATTTGCCTTTGAAGATTTCTCGGCGCAGGAAGTCGGAAAATATAGCTATATTTGGCTGCGCGATGAGGCGTGCGGAGACCGCACATGCCATGTTGTCGAGCGTCGCCCGCTCTATAAGCATTCGGGCTATACGCGCATGCTCAGCTGGACCGATACGACCGATTATCAGGCCCGCAAGCTGGTCTATTATGATCGCAAAGGCGCGCTGCTGAAGACACTTACCTTTAGCGATTACCAGCTCTATCTGGATAAATATTGGCGCGCCCATGAGTTGTTCATGGAAAATCATGTGACCAAAAAAACCACGCTTCTGCGCTGGGATGATTATGCTTTCCAAACCGGCCTCAGCAAGGATGATTTCACGCAAAACAGCCTGAAGCGGGCGCGATAAAAGTGCGTCTTGCCGGCCCGCTTATCGCTTTATGCCTTGCCGCCACGCCGCTCCGTGCGCTGGAGATTGAGCTCGACGGCAATGTCGAGCTTGAGGCGCGGCATTTCACCAGCACCGGCTTGCATGTCGATATGGAGACCGATTTTGCCTCACTGGCGGGCGAAATGGAGCTTGGCATTTATGCGCGCGGTGACCGCCACGCCATCATCATCACGCCGTTTTTGCGCGCCGATCAGCACGACCATGAGCGTAGTCACGCCGATTTGCGCGAAGCCAAATATCGTTACGTCAATCGCAATTTCGAACTGACCATTGGGGCAGGCAAGGAATTTTGGGGCGTTACCGAGTTTTTGCATCTGGTCGATATCATCAACCAGACCGACAATCTGGAGAGCGCAAATGGCGAGGCCAAGCTCGGCCAAGCCATGGTAAAAATCTCCTATGGCGGTGCCTTCGGCACGCTGAGCGCCTATGCGCTGCCGCATTTTCGTATCCGTCAATATGCTGACCCGATTACCGGACGGCCGAATTTCGGCTTTATTGTCGATGATGACACGGTGCATTTTGAAAGCGGCGAAAGCGGTGGCGATGCGCGCCGCGTTGATGATTTTGCGCTGCGTTATCAACATAGTTTCGGGGCTTTCGATGTCGGCCTGTCATATTTTGACGGCACGGCGCGCGAGCCGCAATTACTGCTCGCCGTGCCGCCCGGGCAAAGTGGGCTGGCCAATAATCTGCCGGTTATGCAAGCCTATTATGCCGACCGACAGCAGACCGGTATTGACGTGCAGGCAACGCTTGGGCCATGGCTGCTGAAGCTGGAAGCCCTGCAAGCGACGCAAAACCGGTTCGAGGGCGCGCTGCCGACACCGGCTGCACCGTTTGCAGAAGTGACCGCCAATCGTGCCACGGGCGGCATTGAATATAGTTTTTATAATGTGTTTGAGAGCGGTACGGATATCGGATTGGTGATGGAATATATGTGGGACGACCGCGAATTGGCCGCGCCGCATCCATTCGGCAATGATCTGGGCATCGGCCTGCGCTGGACCGCCAATGATGTGCAATCCACGGCCGTTTTGGTGGGCGCGATTATCGATTTGGATAGCGATAGCTCGCTGATCTCGGTGGAAGCCGAGCGGCGCATCGGTGCGCGCTTCAAAGCTATTGTTGAAGCGAGCTTTCAGGACCAAGTCGGCGCCGATGACAACTTCGCCCTTGCCAATGAATTCGAAGACCATATCCGTTTCCGCCTCGCCTATTATTTCTAAGCGCCGCGAGCGTCGTTTTCTGTCGCCTTTGGATTTTTCTTCCTCTAGTCTTTAAAACGAGGGAGACAAAAATGAGCGATACCACACCGGCCGAACAGGCCGCCTCCAAACGCACACGCAATTACACGCTTTTCATGCTGGTGATTATTTACGCCTCCAGCCATGTTGACCGGCAGATTGTCTCCATTTTGGCTGAGAGCATTAAAGAAGAATTGCTGCTGAGCGACACGCAGCTCGGCTTTCTGATCGGGCTATCTTTTGCCATTTTTTATGCCACTTTGGGCATCCCCATCGCCATGCTGGCTGACCGCTATTCGCGGCGCAATATTATCGGCATATCGGTGATTGTCTGGTCGGGCATGACGGCGCTATCGGGCATGGCGGTGAATTATTTTCAATTGGCGCTGGCCCGCATCGGCGTCGGTGTTGGCGAAGCCGGCTCCAGCCCGCCCAGCCATTCCATGATATCCGACCTCTTTCCGCCCGAAGAACGCGCCACCGCGATGGGCATTTATGCCACCGGCATTAATGTCGGCGTGCTGATCGGCTTTCTTGTCGGCGGCTGGATCGACGAATGGTATGGCTGGCGCGCTGCGTTTTTTGTTGTCGGCATTCCGGGCGTCATCCTCGGTATTCTTATGTTCACCACAGTAAAAGAACCGGCCCGCAGCCAACCGGTAAAACCGCTTAAGCTGAACATATTTCCGGAGATTTGGGGCACGTTCAAAATCATGATGGCGATCCCCAGCCTGCGCCATATCGTTATCGGCTGCACACTGGTGGTGTTTGTCGGCTATGGCGCGCTTTATTGGAACGGCGTATTTTTCCGCCGCATTCATGGCCTGTCGCCGGGCGAAACCGGCACATTGCTGGCGCTGATCGGTGGTATTGTCGGCGGCATCGGCACTTATTTCGGCGGCTGGCTGGCCGACCGCTTGGCGCAGAGAGACAAGCGCGCCTATGCCTGGCTGACCGGCGGCGTGAAAATCGGCGTCCTGCCGATCGCCATTGCCTTTTACTTGACCCGCGATTTCAAAATCGCTCTGGGGCTTTACACCATTACGGCGTTTTTCGGCGGCTTTTATCTATCCGTCAGTTTCGCGCTGACGCAAAGCCTGCTGCCGGCTGCCAATCGGGCGCTGGGTGCGGCCCTGCTGTTATTCTGCATCAATATTGTCGGGCTTGGTTTCGGGCCGCAATTGGTCGGTATCCTGTCGGATTATTTTAACCCAAGCTATGGTGTTGACGGTCTGCGTTACGCGCTTGTCGCGGTTGTCTCGGCCAATATTTGGGGGGCGTCACATTATTTTTGGTCAGCGCGCTATTTGCGCCAAGACCTGATCGCCAATGCGGATACATAAGCAAAGCGAGGGCCAAAGCGGGCCGCCCCGCCCGCCTTGGCTCGACGCTGCTAGAACCTCAGATCAATCGTCGCGCCAAGCACGGAAATCTCGGCGCTGTCCTCTTCTTCAACGCGGTCGGCTTCGCTTTGGCTGTAATAATAGCCAAGGCGCACGCCCTTCCCAAGACGCATGCCGCCGCCAATCATCCATTCATCATATTCGGTGATATTGCCGTCATTGCGCGCACTTTCCTCGCTTTGCGTCCAGCCCAGACCGACTTGCGATGTCGGCGACAGGCGGTAGCGCACGCCGATATTTTGCGTATCGATTTTGGCGCTGTTTGCGGCATAGGCGGTACCCGGCAATTGGTCGAGATTTTCGTAAGAGGATAAATTGGCACCGACCACATAATCGGCCCATGCAATACGCAAACCCGTGCTATTGCTTTCTGGGTCAATGTCGCTATTGAGGCTATCACCCTGCACCGAACTATAGCCGAATAGATATTTTACTCCGCCGACGCGGCCGCTATAGCTCAAAGCCAATTCGATAATATCCTCTTGCAAGTCAGCATTGGGTCCGGAGGCACCTTGATTATCCGTGCTGCCGCCGCGCGCGCGATTATTCGGGGAGAATGAGACGCCGAATTGCGCGCCGCCGACTTTCGGCGTGATGAAGGACAGCTTATCGGCATCGCCGGATATATGCTCGAGCTTGGTCGACATATGCGCATCATTAATCACCGGTGCCGTATCATCATCAGCTGCAAGAAGCGCCGTATAGGCGTCCTCCAGCCCCTCATCAGTCAGCGAATTGTCATAGATTTTCGGGCCCGGCACAAAGCTTGGCGCGCGCACTTGCATGAGATGACCGACACCGTTTTCGGCCCCGAACAGCAGGCGCCCCCAATCGCCGGTCAGGCTCAGATAATGCTCGTCAATCTGATCGCTTTCGGTCGCGCCTTCCAATTGAATATGCGCGCCCAGCACGGTTCCGCTATCAAGCTTGGTGGTGTAATTGAAATGAATTTCTGCATTTTGCGTCAGCACCTCATCCTCCAGCGTCAGGCCGTCACGATCGTCAATATCCACCAGATTGAGGGATTGGGTGAAATAGCCGCTGATTTTCAAGCCGTCTTTGGCTTGCGCTAGGGCGGGGGTCGTGGCCATAGGCGCGGCGAAGACGACAAGCGCGAATGCGACGCCCCTCGGGGCGATGATAAATTTGGGTGTCATTGAATGCGTTCCTTTATTTTTCTTACAGCCTGCAACGGGCAGGAACGCAGGGCCGGTCAACTCATACCGGTTGGATTAACATAAGCACAAGGCGCATTTTTTAGGCGCTGCGGGCGGTTTTCGAGGGACAATCTTAGCTCATACTGTTTTATCGCAAAACTTCGTAAAGGTTGCGTTAAGCCATGTTTTACACGCAAAAAAAATGGCGGGGTCAGACCCCGCCATTTCATGTCGATATTGGCTGATTAGAATTTCAGCAGCAGACCGGCACCCATAAATGTGCTGTCGCCGTCTTCATCATCCGAAACGGTTTCGAATGTGTAGGTCAGCTTGGTGCCGGCACCGATTTTGGTGGAACCACCAATGGCCGTAATGTCGGTCTTGTCACCGTCCGGGGCTTCCTGATTGTGCATCAGAACACCCAGCGTGGTGGCTTTGCTCAGCTTGTACTGAACGCCATAATGCAGCACATCGGTTTCGCTGCCATCGGCGTCTTTGGTGAAGGTGTTGCCACCGACAGTGAATTTGCCGCTGGATACGGACACGCCCATGGCGCTATCTTCGCGTGCATCGACGCCCGGATCTTCGTCCAGCGTGTTGACACCGTAAGAGGCTTTAACCTTCATGCCACCGATTTTACCGGAATAGCTGACACCCAGAGCAGTTGAACCGCCTTTATCGTCTTCAACATAAAGGGCCGTGTCACCGCTCGTATCGCTTGCATCCGGCGTGATTGAATAGCCGATTTGGAAGCCGCTTACTTTCGGTGAGTAATAGTTGATTTTCAGCGCATCGCTTTCAACACCATCGAGCAGCGGCTTGTCAAAGTTTGACGACTTGCTCCAGGTTTTGAAGTTGTTGTCATAGGTTTTCCAACCGAAAGGCTTCGGCGCGGTTACCTGCATTTTATAGGCAGCATTGTTTTCTGCGCCCAGCTCGACCTTGCCGAAATTACTTTTGACATAAATGTAGTTTTCGTCAATGTGGTCGCTCTCGCCCGAGCCTTCTGCTTCCAGCTGAACTTGGAAACCGATTTCCATACCATTATTGGCTTTGGCTTTACCTTTGAAGATAATTTCCGCGTCATTATGGATGCCCAGATCACGCGTCTCTTGGCCATCAACATCCTGGCTATAAACAACCGAATTGTAATAACCGCCAACGGTTATGCCCATCGGGCCGGCAGCGGCCGGTGAAATCAATAGAGCGGCGGCGGCCGTTCCCATAAGCAATTTATTCATCATGTTCTCCTGTAACTCCCATAACAACGAACTCATTTTCGCTGCCACTTCGTTCTTTTCTGGCATTGTTGCCAAATCAACCCCACTTGCAGATAATTGCTAAATGCAAATAAGAATATTTGCCGTCTGACGGCATTAACAGGGTCTGCATGCCCGTCCAATATCTCAGTTTTGTGAAAAACATATGAGGCTTCTGTGATGGGCCGGAAACCGTGCCTGGCGTGCGTTTGCGCGCGCCTAAGCAAAGCAGAGAACCACACGCAAAGCGTGTTTTTTCATGTATGATTCGTGCAAAGGGGAAAAATGGTACAGCCTCCCCGAATTGAACGGGGGACCTCTAGATCCACAATCTAGCGCTCTAACCGACTGAGCTAAGGCTGCACCGACTGCCCAAGCCACCAAGCCATGGATTGGCGGCGATGAGTGAGGGGAAAATAGTCGGCTTTTATTGAAAATTCAAGCGGTGATGCGGCCCATATGATATTTTCATCGGCCGGTGCTTCACAGCGCGCCCCAAAGCCGTTAAACCAAGCGTGTAGGCCAAAAGGAAATGAGCTCATGGGCATTAACACACCGTCAGATATCAGCGCCGAATTGTCGATCGGTGCCACCGACCAGAAAATGGTGCGAATTTTTATCGCCACTGACCAGCAGGAAGTGCCGATGGATTTTCTTCCCGAAGAAGCCGAAGAGATTGCCCGCGAGCTAATGGCCGCGGCTGAGGCTTGCCGCAGCCAATAGGCGCTTAATAAGCATGCGCATGCGCATGTGCCGCGGCAAAACGCGCCGCGCCAAATGCTTCCCTCCTCGCCTTGAATGCGCTATTGTTGCAACTCATTCGCAATTGCACAAAGAGCCGATTTGTCCCTTCCCAATCCCAGCAAGCGCCGCAGCGCCTCTTTCGATGCTTGGTCCGCCACCACCCGTGCGGCGATTATTCTGCCGCTGCTACCGCTCGCGGCGTTGATATGGCTGGCTTTCATGCCGCATGAGCCGATCTGGGGGCATTTATGGCGCACCGTCTTACCGGCGCAGGCGCTGACCACAATCGGTCTGATGCTTGGCGTCGGTCTGGTAAGCGGGACAATCGGCACGCTGACGGCTTGGGCAGTGACATTTTACCGCTTTCCCTTGCGTGGGTTTTTAAGCTGGGCGCTGCTGCTGCCTTTGGCTGTGCCGACCTATTTAATGGCCTATAGCTATGGCGATGTGCTGGACCAAGCCGGCCCGTTTTACCAGCTTTGGCGCATGGCGTTTTCCGCCACATCCTATCCCGATTTCCGCTCTCTGCCCGGTGCCATTATCCTCCTCAGTCTGGTGCTTTATCCTTATGTTTATCTGTCGGCACGCACCGCCTTTGTACAGCAATCCAGCCTGCTCATCGAAGCCGGGCGCAGTCTTGGCCTGTCGCCGCCGGCTTGTTTTCGCCGCATCGGCCTGCCCATGGCGCGACCGGCGATTATTATCGGCATTGCGCTGACGCTGATGGAATGTCTGAACGATATTGGCGCGGTCGAATTTCTCGGCGTCAACACGCTGACCATGGGGGTTTATGATACTTGGCTGGTGCGCGGCAATCTCGGCGGCGCAGCGCAATTGGCCCTCACCCTGCTGGCCTTTATGGCGCTGCTCTTGGCGCTGGAGCGCAGCCAACGCGGCAAGGCGGCGCATTATCCGCGCCAAAACCGCCGCCGCTCGCTGCCCCGCTTCACCCTGAGCCCGACCGGACAAATCTGGCTCACCGCAAGCTGCGCCCTACCGGTCGTGCTCGGGTTTTTTATCCCCGCTCTCTTGCTGCTCGCGCAGGTCGATATGGACGGCTTTGACAAATTATGGCGCGCCGCCGGAAACTCGCTCTGGCTGGCCATTATGGCGGCATTTTTATGCGTCGCTTTCGGCCTCATCATGGCCTATGGCACTAGGCTGGGGGGGCGAAGCGATGCCCGTGCCGCGCGTCTGGCGGCGCTTGGTTATGCCGTGCCGGGCACAGTTCTGGCTATTGGCGTCATGCTGGTCATCGGGCGTCTGGCCGATTTATCGGCCGGTCTCATCGTGTTGAGCGGCACGGCCGCGGCGCTGGTGCTGGCCTATGTCATCCGCTTTTTATCGCTTTCCTTCGGCACGCTGGAAGCCGGCCTGGGCCGCATTTCGCCGCATCTCGATATGGCAGCGCGCGGATTGGGCGCAGGCCGCAACACAACATTAACCCGCGTATTGATGCCGCTCTTGCGTGCACCGCTGCTGACGGCGTTTATTCTGGTCTTTGTCGATGTGATGAAAGAATTGCCGGCCACACTTATTTTGCGGCCCTTTGATTTCGAAACCCTGTCGACGACGGTGTACACTTATGCCTCGGTCGGCCAATTGGAGGAGGCCGCCCTGCCGGCTTTAATGATTATCCTTGTCGGCTTAATCCCGGTGGTCATCAGCCTGCGCCTTATCGAGCGCGCCCGCTAACCGGTTTCGGTAAATAATTCGCGGCCGATCAGCATACGACGGATTTCCGATGTACCGGCACCGATTTCGGCCAGCTTGGCATCGCGCAAATAGCGTCCCACCGGATTATCATTCACATAGCCATTGCCGCCCATCAGCTGAATGGCGTCGAGCGCGCATTGCGTGGCGTTTTCGGCCGCAAAAAGAATCGCAGCCGCGGCGTCCTTGCGTGTCGTCTCACCGCGATCGCAAGCCTGATTGACGGCATATACATAAGCCCGCGTCGCCGACAGCATGGTATACATATCAGCCAGCTTGCCCTGAATAAGCTGAAACGTGCCGATTGATTGGCCGAATTGTTCGCGCTGGTGCACATAGGGCAGCACCGTATCAAGGCAGGCTTGCATAATGCCGAGCGGCCAAGCGGCCAACACGGCGCGCTCATAATCGAGCCCGCTCATCAGCACTTCAACGCCGCCATTGAGCGGCCCCATGACGTTTTCTTCCGGGACTTCGCAATCCTCAAACACCAGCTCGCCGGTCTCGCAGCCGCGATGGCCGAGCTTGTCGAGCTTTTGCGCGCAGGAAAAACCTTTGAAATCTTTTTCAATCAGAAAGGCGGTAATACCGCGCGAATGCGCCTCCGGCTCGGTTTTGGCATAGACCACCAACACATCGGCCGTTGGGCCATTGGTAATCCAAAACTTGCCGCCATTCAAAACATAAACATCGCCTTTTTTCTCGGCCTTCAGCCTCATCGACACGACATCAGACCCGGCGCCGGTTTCCGACATGGCCAGCGCCCCCAAATGCGCGCCCGAGACCAGCTTGGGCAAATATTTCTGCTTTTGTGCCTCATTA
>CBFHSX010000012.1:0-38251 GCA_965658615.1 Alphaproteobacteria bacterium
ATCGCCCGCGTCGAAGGCTTTATGGACGCGCATATTTATCCGAATGAAAGCACTTATCACGAGCAAATGGACGGCTTCCGCGCTGCCGGTGATCCGTGGAAAGTCGTGCCGATTTTGGAGGAGCTGAAAGAAAAAGCCAAAGCCGAGGGCTTGTGGAATCTGTTCCTGCCGGAAAGCGAGCGCGGCTACGGTCTGTCCAATGTCGAATATGCGCCGCTGTGCGAAATTATGGGCCGTGTCGGCTTTGCCTCCGAAGTGTTCAACTGCTCAGCCCCCGATACCGGCAATATGGAAGTGCTGGAACGTTATGGTAATGACCGCCATAAAGAAGAATATATGGTGCCGCTGCTGAACGGGGAAATTCGCTCGGCCTTCTTGATGACCGAACCGGCTGTCGCTTCGTCGGACGCCACAAATATTGAGACCCGCATTGAGCGCGATGGTGATGAATATGTCATTAATGGGCGCAAATGGTGGTCGTCAGGTGTCGGTGACCCGCGCTGCAAAATCGCCATTGTGATGGGTAAAACCAATCCGGAAGCGGCGCTGCACCAGCAGCAAAGTCAAATCCTCGTGCCGCTGGATGCCGATGGCATTGAGATTGTGCGCATGCTGCCTGTCTTCGGTTATGATGATGCACCGCATGGCCATGCGGAAGTTATCTTGAAAGATGTCCGCGTGCCGGCCGAAAACTTGCTGCTGGGCGAGGGGCGTGGCTTTGAGATCGCACAAGGGCGTCTTGGCCCGGGCCGTATTCACCACTGCATGCGTACCATTGGTGTGGCCGAGCGCGCGTTGGAAAAAATGTGCACCCGCCTGCTGACCCGCACGGCGTTTGGTAAGCGCGTTGCCGACCATAGCATTTGGGAACAGCGCATTGCCGAAGCCCGCACCAATATTGAAATGAGCCGCCTACTGACCATGAAAGCCGCTTATATGATGGATACGGTCGGCAATAAGGTTGCCAAAAGTGAGATCGCACAGATCAAAGTGGCCGGTCCGCGTATCGCGCTGCAAATCATTGACGATGCCATCCAAGCACATGGCGGCGGCGGCGTGACCTCCGATTTCGGTCTGGCGAAAATGTATGCCGGTATCCGTACGCTGCGTCTGGCCGATGGCCCTGACGAAGTGCACAACCGCACCATTGCGCGTCTGGAAATGAAAAAATACGCCGACCTGTCGCAAGCCGGCTCAGCTGAAATGAAAACACTGGATGTGCCGCGCTCATAAAGCCAAGCACATACCCAACGAGAAACCCCGCCACCCCAATGTGGCGGGGTTTTTTCATGCGGAAAGATTATCTGCGGCCGAACAGTCGCTCAATGTCTATCTGCGGCCAAACAACCGCTCAATGTCATTGAGCCGCAATTCGACATAGGTCGGACGGCCATGATTGCACTGGCCGGAATTCGGTGTCGCTTCCATATCGCGCAGCAGCGCATTCATCTCATCAATATTAAGACGCCGCCCGGCGCGCACGGAGGTATGGCAGGCCAGCGTGCCGGCAATTTCTTCCAGCCGCTCTCTAAGGGCCAGACCGGCGCCGAGCTCGGCCATTTCCTGCGCCATATCGCTCAGCATGGTCTTGCAATCCGCGCCGTATAACATGGCGGGGACTTCGCGCAGCATTATCGCCAGACGGCTATCGCCCGCCTCGCCCTGCGCCGGGCCGAAGCTTTCAATCACAAAACCCATTTCAGCCAGCTCCTCGGCGCGCGCCAAAAGCCGCGCCGCATCCCCGGCTTCCATCTCCACCACTTCGGGCACAAGCAGGATTTGCCGGGCAATGCCGCGCTCGGCCATTTGCACCTTCATCCGCTCATATACCAGTCTTTCATGCGCCGCGTGCTGGTCAACAATAACGAACCCGTCATGCGTCTGCGCCAAGATATAAGTCTCGTGCAATTGCGCCCGCGCCAGACCCAGCGGCAG
This sequence comes from Alphaproteobacteria bacterium, assembly GCA_965658615.1. Lineage (GTDB taxonomy): Bacteria > Pseudomonadota > Alphaproteobacteria > RS24 > RS24 > UBA8337. The sequence goes on from CBFHSX010000012.1 coordinate 1,936, forward strand.
GTGAGCCGGTGCCGGTTCTGCCATGGCGCCCGCGGCTTGCGGGGTCGATAGCCAATCAGCAGCTGCCTCGGCCATGCCCGCTGCATAGGCTGCATCCGGCGGGGCCTGAAACGCCTGTGCTGCGGCAAAGCTGGCTTGATTGCCGCCATCGCCCAAAAAGCCCGGCCTGAAGGCGTTCATGGTCTGCGCCGCCACTGTGGTCGAAGCGCGGTGGCCGGCCTCGCCCAATGCGGCGCGCAGGCCGCCGACAATCATTGAGCGAATAAGGCCGGCATCTTTAAACCGCACTTCGGTTTTGGCCGGATGCACATTGACGTCCAGCGCTTCGGGCGGCACATCGAGAAACAGCGCCAAAGCCGGATGCCGATTGCCGGCCAAAAAATCCTGATAGGCACCACGCACCGCACCGTTCAAAAGCTTGTCGCGCACCGGTCGGCCATTAACCACGAGATATTGTTTTTGCGCCGTCGCATGGTTAAAGGTCGGCAGACCGGCAAAACCGTAAAGCCTGACGCCCTCTCTTTCAGCCATCACCGGCACGGCATTATCGGCAAAATCGCCACCCAAAATGGCGCGCAACCGATTGAGTTGCCCACCCTCGCCCGGCTCCGCCGGATAGGCAAAGCTTTTGCGCCCATCGCTGGTCAGCGAAAAGCCGATATGCGGGTGCGCCATGGCAAGGCGTTTTAAAATATCACTGACGGCGGTGGTTTCCGCCCGTGTCGATTTCAGAAATTTCAACCGCGCCGGTGTCGCGTAAAACAAATCGCGCACCTCAACCCGCGTGCCCGGCTGGCCGGCGGCCGGGGCAATGGCGCTTTTGGCCCCGCCTTCGACACTTATCGCATGTGCCGCATCGCCGCCCTCATCACGGCTGGTGATCGATAGTCGCGCCACCGCGCCAATGCTTGGCAGTGCCTCACCGCGAAAGCCGAGACTGGCAATACGAAACATATTTTCGCCGCCATCCCCGTCGGGCAGTTTCGAGGTCGCGTGGCGTTCGACAGCCAATGCCAAAGCATCGGCACTCATGCCATGGCCATTATCCTCAATCAGGATAAGCGCCTTACCGCCATCGCCCAAGCTCACATCAATGCGCGTGGCGCGCGCATCAATGGCGTTCTCGACCAGCTCCTTCACCGCGCTGGCCGGACGCTCGACAACCTCACCCGCCGCAATGCGGTTGATCGTGTCTTCCGGCAGGCGACGAATAAGGTTCATTACATGGCGTCCATATATTGTTTGGCGCGAATTTTACCGGCCTCAACAGCGGGCTGGTCAAAGGCGTCAATCGCCAGACCGTCAGCTGCGTAAATCGTTTCCAGTTGGAAATGCATGAGGAGCGCGCCGATCGCTTCATCATTAATAGCATCGAGATGCATATGCCGCACCGGACGTCCGGCATCGGCCAGCACATCCATTGTGCCGCGCGCTTCGGCATCGACCAGATTGCCCATAGTGTGTCCGGCCAAGGGTGCCAGTCCGGTATCATCGGCAAAATAATCCGGCACGCCGGGCCCGCTCTGGCGCGTCTCATGTGTCAGCACCGTATAAAGCTTGTCATCCGGCCCATCCATGTAAAGCTGCACCTGGCTGTGCTGATCGACCGGCCCCAGCGCATTGACCGGCACCGACCCCTTGCCCTGCTTGCCAAGGCTTTCGGCCCAAAGCTGCCGGTACCAAAACGACACCCGATCCAAGCGGTCCGCATAAGGCATCAGCACCGCCACATTGCGCCCGGCCTGCATATGCGCCAGATTGAGCGCCGCGCCCTGCACAGGCGCAAAATCCGCTGCCGCGCCGGAAAGACCGCTCATAAAATCGGCCGCCCCTTTGCGAATGGCCAGCGGGTCAGCCCCGGCCCAAATTGCCGGCAAAAGCCCGACATTGGTCAGAACGGAAAACCGCCCGCCAATCTCATCCTCATGCTCAAGCAGGGCAAAGCCGAGCTTCTCAGACAGTCGGCGCAGCGCATTATCACCGCGTCCGGCAATACCCGCCACATGGGCGGCGACCGGCAAGCCTGCTGCGGCGAGCGCCAAAAGCGCACCGCCCAATTGCATCATTGTTTCCGCCGTACCACCGGATTTCGACACCACCAAAAAGCGCGTGCCCGACATATCGCCGGCCAGCAGGCGGGCATAGGTTTCAGCATCGAGATTATCGGCGAAGATAAGCTGCGGTCCGGATATTTGGCCGGCCGGGGTCAGGCTGCCATGCACTTGCGCCAGCACTTGCGCGCCGAGGCTGGAGCCGCCCGTGCCAAGAATAATAATGCGCGACGCGCCATCGGCCAAAGACGCGGCGACATCTTGCATGGCCGCCACATCATCGGTTTTTTTCCCCAATAGCATATGCGGCAAAGGCGCGGCCTGATAGCGCTCATGCGCTGCTTCCAGCGCCGCAAGCGCGGCAGGATAGGTCGCGGCAATATCATCGGTCAGCGCGCGGGCGAGATTTTGGTGCATGTCATCGGCCTTTCGAAAAAGCGGCTCAGGATACGATTCTCCCCATACTAACAGCGCCGCCCCGCAACACCAATCCTTACCCTTGCGCTTTAACGCATCTTCGCTAGATTAGCGCACATGAAAAATGAGTTTGATGGTGATATCTGGGCGCAACGGCTCCTATTGGGCGGCGCCCTATTGGGTTTGTTACTGGCGCTTTTGACCGACGGCGTCACCGACCGGCAGCGCCTATCGGAGACCGGCGCGATCGCCAAGGTCAATGACCGGCATATTGACCGCACTGAATTTGCCGCCGCCTATCAAGCGCTTTTGGCCGATAAGAGCAAATCGCCGACCGAGGCGGATAAACGTCTGGTGCTTGACCGCTTGGTGGAAGAAGAATTGCTGGTGCAGCGCGGGCTGGAGATCGGCTTGCTGGAGGGGGATGCCAGTGTGCGCAAAACCGTGGCCATGGCAGTGATCGAGTTTGTGCTGGCGCAAAGCGGTTCAGACGCGCTGAGCGAGGCCAATTTGCGGCAATATTATCAAGCAAACAAAGCTCGCTTTGCGGCGGCCAGCCGTCTGCAAGTCGCGCAGATTTTCGTGCCTTATAATAGGGCTGATGACGCCGCCACCATTGCGACATTGGACGCCATTCGCGGCGCGTTGCGCAGCGGTGGTGATTTTGCCGACGTTGCCGCGCAATATGGCACGCCTGTTCTGCCGGCCCTGCCGCGCATTATGCTGACGCCGGCAAAAATGACCGAATATCTCGGCCCCGAACTGACCAAAGCAGCGGCGCGTCTGCCGCAAGGTGCGATTTCCGATGCGCTGGCCGGGCCGACCGGATGGCATTTCCTCCGCATTATCCGCAACCAGCCGGGCCGCGCACCGGCCTATGAGACCATCCGCCCACAAATCGTCGATGCGCTGCGCCGCGCCCGCGATGATGACGCGCTGCGCGATTATCTCGATTGGCTGAAAAACCGTGCCGATATTGCATTGGCCCCCGACGCACCGCAAATAGCCGAATAATGCGCGCCGCCGCCCTTCTTTTTCTGCTGACCCTGCTCGTTGCGCCCGCCACGGCGCATAATAAAAGCCTGAGCTTTTCCGAATGGGTGTGGAGCGGCAAAGAACTGCGTGTCAGTTTCACCACACCGGCACGCGATGTGACGCTCTTACCCGAGGTCGAAACAGAAGCTGATTTGAGCGCTGCCCTAGCCGCGCATCTTGGTAAGCATTTACGCCTGTCGCAGGTCAATACGCCGTGTCGTCTTACGCAAGGCTTTGAAAAACAAGTGGCGCGCACCGGCTATATCCGCGTTGCAGGCCGCTTTGCCTGTTTCAGCGAAAACGCGACCATCACCATTCACAATCATGGCTTTTTCAACCTTGCCTCCAGCCATGTGCATTTTGCCCGCATCGGCATGGCGGGCACTCGGCTGTCCGATAGTAGTGAAATTTTGTTCACCGCGACACAGCGCAACCTTTCCATCCGCCCCGGCATTAATGGCACGGTTGAGGCCAGCAGCAATGCGCTCGACACATTTGAGAATTATCTCGGCCTCGGCATCAACCATATCCTGACCGGCTATGACCATTTGGCTTTTGTCGCCTGTCTCATTCTTATCGCGCGAACGCGCAAGCGCGCCATCTGGCTGGTCACCGGTTTTACCATCGGCCATTCCGTGACGCTGGCACTGGCGGCGCTGGGTCTGGTGAACGCCGATGCGCTTGTGGTCGAGGCACTGATTGGCGGCTCCATCGCCTTTGTCGCGGCCGAAAGCATTATGGCGCGGCGCAACAAAATGCCTGCGCTCGGGGCGGGTCTGGCTGCGCTTTTATTTTTTGCTTCGGGACTGGCGGCGTTTTTCGGCAGTCCGGTTTCGCTCGCCGTCTGGGCCGGGCTGATATTGTTTTGCTTGTGCTATGGGCTGGCCATTGAGACGTCGAAAGACGCGGCCCGTTTCGCGCCGCTGCTGACCGTCGCCTTCGGGCTGATTCACGGTTTCGGCTTTGCCGGTCTGTTGGTCGATATCGGCCTGCCCGGCGACCGCCTGCTGACCGGCCTATTGGCATTTAATATTGGCGTCGAATTGGGCCAGCTCCTCATATTGGTGCCGGTGTTCATTTTCGGGCCATATCTTTTGGACGAATTACCCAAATTCAAGATTAATTGGACCGATATCAGCGCCGCCGCTTTGACCGCTTTCGGCACTTATTTGTTCGTATCACGCCTGCTTGTTTAGCGGCGCATTAAAGCGTTAGTTCGCGCGCCGAAACAATCACGCCATCTTCATCGGCATAAATCCAATCACCGGGATGAATGGTGACGCCGGAAAAACGCAAGGACACGTCATAAGTGCCGAGGTCGCGCTTTTGGCTTTTTTTCGGCTGGCTGGCCAGTGCTTTAATGCCGATATGGGCGGCCGCCAATTCGGCGCGGTCGCGCACGCACCCATTTATAATCACCCCGGCCCAGCCATTTTCAGCCGCGAGCTTTGCGAGATTGCCGCCGAATAACGCACAATTCATCGAGCCGCCGCCATCGACCACCAGCACACGGTTGGCGCCCGGCGTTTCAACCGCGGCGCGCAGCTTCGTATTATCCTCAAAGGTAACAAGCGTTTTGGCGAGCCCGTGAAAACGCACCCGACCACCGAAATCCTGATAGCCGGGCGCCAGATAGCGCAGGCCGTCATGCGCGTCGGATAAATCCGTGGTCATGTAATCGCTCATAGGCTGCTCCGCAATGAAAAAGGGCCCGTAGGATATGTCAGCCTACGAGCCCCCCTCAGTGACCTCTGTGATCTAGAACTGGTTCATGGTGTTGTCTTCGCCCGAAGCCAACAGCGCCATATCGCCAGAGAAATATTCCTTATGGTCATCGCCGATATTTGAGCCGGCCAAATCTTGGTGCTTGACTGATGCCATGCCGCGACGGATTTCCTTACGCTGCACATCGCGGACATAGGCCAGCATGCCGAGATCGCCGAAATAGCCTTCCGACAGCACATCCGTGCCCAAAGCCGTATCGTGATAGGTCGGCAGGGTGATGAGGTGGTGGAAGATACCGGCTTCGCGCGCGCCATCGGCTTGGAAGCTTTGCACCAGCTTATCGGCTTCAGTCGCCAACTCGCTATCATCGAATTGCGGGTCCATCAGACCTTGCGGGTTTGACGCCGGATCCGGATAAGCGGAAACGTCTTTACCGGCAGCAACCCATTCGCCATGCACTTGGTTGCGGAAGTTTAGCGTCCAGTTAAAGCTCGGCGAGTTATTGTAAACCAGCTTGGCATTGGGAATGACTTCCCGAATGCGGCTGACCATGCCACCGATTTGCGCGACATGCGGCTTTTCGGTTTCGATCCACAACAGGTCAGCGCCGTTTTGCAGCGCGGTGATGCAATCAAGCACGCAGCGGTCTTCGCCTGTGCCGTCTTTAAACGCATACAGGCCATTCGGCAGGCGAACCGGCTTATAGGTTTTGCCGCCTTGCGTGACGACTTGGTCGCCCTGATGGATATTGGACAAATCGGCGACCTCTTCCAATTGCAGGAAGGCATTATATTGGTCGGCCAGATCGCCCGGCTCTTGCGAAACCGGAATTTTCTGAGTCAGGCCGGCACCGAGGCTATCCGTGCGCGCCACAATGACGCCATTATCGACGCCCAGTTCGAGGAAGGCGTAACGCACAGCGTTGATTTTTGACAGGAAGTCTTCATGCGGCACGGTGACTTTACCGTCTTGGTGACCGCATTGTTTGGCGTCGGAAACTTGGTTTTCGATTTGGATGCAGCACGCACCGGCTTCGATCATTTTCTTGGCCAGCAAATAAGTTGCTTCCTCATTACCGAAACCGGCATCAATATCAGCGATGATCGGCACGACATGGGTTTCGTGATTATCAATCGCTGCCAAAGCCGCATCGACAACGCCGCCATTTTTGCGGGCTTCATCGAGATCGATGAACAAGTGACGCAATTCGCGCGCATCGGCTTGGCGCAGGAAGGTATAGATTTCTTCGATCAAACCCGAAACAGCGGTTTTTTCGTGCATTGACTGATCCGGCAGCGGGCCAAAATCAGACCGCAGCGCCGCGACCATCCAACCCGACAAATACACATACGACTTATCGGTGGTTTTGCGGTGGCGCTTCACAGCCATCATCATTTGCTGTGCAGTGAAACCGTGCCAGCAACCCAGCGATTGGGTGTATTGGCTGCTATCGCCATCATAATCGGCCATGTCCTTACGCATAATGTCAGCCGTGTAGCGGGCGACATCGAGACCGGTTTTGAACCGATTTTGCAGCTCCATACGGGCGGCATATTCCGGGTTAATCGCGGCCCAGCTGGCACCGCCATTTTTAATGGTGGCGGCTTTTTCGGCGACGAGATCGAGATATTTGCTCATAACGTTCCTCATTTGGGAGTGGGTATGGCAGATGCATACACAGCCACTACAAGCTTGTCGAGAAAGAAGATAAACTATTGAAAATATTAAAGTAAAAATATTTACACAATAAGGCATATTTTATGTTATATATGTAAACCTTGTAAACTTTTGGAGCCCAATTCGACGCTAAAGCGTTGATTCAAAGGATAAATGCCATGTCAAAGCAAAGCGGCGAAAACACCCGTCTGGTCGAGCGCAAACTGTTTGCCGGTGCGCGGGTTCGACGGTTGCGGCGCGAACAACGCTTAACGCAAGCCGGTATGGCCGAGGCTTTGGGAATCTCCACCAGCTATTTAAATCTGATTGAGCGCGACCAGCGCCCGGTCTCGGCGCAAATTCTCCTGCAGCTTGTCGATGTGTTTGATATTGACCCGCGCGGCCTGGCCGGTGATGAGGAAGCGCGCGCCCAGGCGCAATTGCACGAAGTGTTTTCGGACCCGATGTTTCGCGACACACCGCTGTCAAAAGCCGAGCTGAAGGACATGGCCGCGGCCAGTCCGGCAGCGGCTGATGCGGTGGCCCGCCTGTATCAAGAATTGCTGCAAGGCCGCGCCGCCAATGCGCTGCTGGCCGAGCAATTGGCCGGCGACGACACAGCCGGCAATGCCGGTTCGGTGATGGCGGTTGATGAGGTGCGCGACTTCATCACCGCGCAAAATAATTACTTCGCCGCTTTGGACGAGGAAGCCGAGGCGTTGAACGGCGCTATTATGGCCGATCATGACGAGCCCTATCTGGCGCTGCGCGCACGCCTCGAGGCGCGCCACAAAGTCAAATCGCGCATCGCGCCGGTCGAGGTGATGGAGAACACGCTGCGCCGCTATGACCGGCACCGGCAAACGATTTTCCTGTCCGAATTGCTCGACCAGCCGGGACGCTCTTTCCAGCTTGCCTATCAACTCGCCTATTTTGAACAAATGGCGAATATTGACGATATTATTGTCGCCTCAGGCATTGAGAGCGAAGAGACGCGGACGCTGGCGCGCATCTCGCTGGCCAATTATTTCGCCGCCGCCGTGCTGATGCCCTATGAGGCTTTTTTGCGCACGGCCGAGGTCAATCAATATGACATTACCCTCTTGGGACGGCGTTTCGGCACCAGCTTTGAGCAGGTCTGCCATCGGCTGACCACGCTGGCGCGGCCCGGCGCGCGCGGCATTCCGTTCTTTCTGATGCGGGTCGATAATGCCGGAAATGTGTCGAAGCGCTTTTCCAATGGCGGCTTTCATTTCGCTCGCTTCGGCGGCACCTGCCCGCGCTGGCACGTGCATGACGCGTTCCGAATCCCCGGCAAAATATCGACCCAGATTGTGCAAATGGAGGATGCAACGCGCTATTTCTCCATTGCGCGGACAGTGAGCCGCGATAATTCAGGTTTTGGCGTGCCCGATAATCAGTTCGCCATCGCCATGGGCTGCGAGATCAAACATGCTGAGAAGCTGATTTATGCGCGCGGCACCGCGCCCGAAAATGAAGGCAATGATACGCCGATCGGCGTCAATTGTCGGCTCTGCGAGCGCCGCGATTGCAACCAGCGCGCCACGCCCTCGATCAACCGCTCGCTGCAAGTCAATGAACATGTGCGCGGCGTTTCCCCATTTGATTTTTAATTCGCACTTGCCGAAAACCCTGCCAGCCTTTAGGAAATCCCCATGAGCGAGCAAATGTCAAAACGTCAAGCCAAGAAGCAAAAGAAGTTCAAGCCCAAGGCGCGCACCCCGCGCGGCTTTCGCGATATGGCGGGGGCGGAACTGCGCCTGCAAAACCATATGATCGCCACCATTGCCGGCGTTTACGAGGCTTATGGCTTTGCCGAGTTGGACACATCAGCCTTTGAATATGCCGATGCGTTGGGCAAGTTTTTGCCCGATGATGACCGCCCCAATGAGGGCGTCTTCGCGCTCGAAGATGATGACGGGCAATGGATGAGCTTGCGCTATGACCTGACCGCACCTTTGGCGCGCTATGTGGCCGAGCATTATGACCGGCTGCCGAAACCGCTGCGGCGCTTTCAATACGGGCCGGTTTGGCGCAATGAAAAGCCGGGGCCGGGGCGCTATCGCCAATTTATGCAAATCGATGCCGACACGGTGGGGGCAGCCAATCAGGGGGCCGATGCTGAAATATGCATGATGGCGGCCGACTGCATGGAAGCGCTGGGTATTGAGCGCGGCGATTATGTGGTGCGGATCAATAATCGTAAAATTATGGACGGGCTGCTGGCTGCCATCGGCCTCGACCCGGCGGCGGAAGATTTCGAGGCGCGCCGCCTGACCATTTTGCGCGCCATGGATAAATATGACCGCCTCGGTATTGAGGGCGTCACCGCGCTTTTGGGCGAGGGCCGCAAGGATGAAAGCGGCGATTTCACCAAAGGCGCCGGACTGGATGAAGGGCAAATCGACATAGTCGCCAAAATGGTGTCCATTTCGGCCGATAATCGCACCGATACATTAAAAGCCATGGCCGCCCTGGTTGGCGAGACCGAGAGTGGCAAAGCAGGACTTGATGAATTGGTCTCCATGGCGGCGCTGTTCACCAAGCTGGGCTATGAGGCGGACCGCTTGAAAATCGACCCCTCCGTGGTGCGCGGCCTCGGCTATTATACCGGCCCGGTCTATGAGATTGAGCTGACCTTTGAGGCAGAGGATGAAAACGGCGAATTGGCCCGTTTCGGCTCGGTCGGTGGCGGCGGTCGTTATGATGATTTGGTCAAACGCTTTAAGGGCATTGAAATTCCGGCGACCGGCATTTCTATCGGCGTGTCGCGCCTTGCTGCTGCGCTGACCCTGCTCGGTAAGGGCGATAGCGGCGCGGCCGACCCGCTGGTTGTCGTCACGGTAATGGACAAAGAAACGCGCCCCGAGCTGATGGCGCTGGTGGCCGAGCTGCGCGCCGCCGGTATTCGTGCCGAAATGTATATGGGCGACAGCGCCATGAAAGCGCAATTGCGCTATGCCGATGCGCGCGGCGCGCGGCTGGTGGTCATTGAAGGCGAAGACGAACGCGAAGCCGGTGTGGTGACGCTGAAGGATTTGCAATTGGGCGCGGAAAAATCGGCCGAGATTGAAGATAATGCCGAATGGCGCGCCTCCGAGCATGCGCAACAGCAAGTCCCCAAAGGCGATTTGACGGCGAAGATTCAAGAAATCATGTCATAATTTGTGAATTTTGAGATTTTATTGAATTTTTCATCGACTATGAAGTTCATATTTAATGAATTATATTTTTTATAGTTCATTTTAATTGACATATGAATAAAAAGCCGCTAAAGCGGCTTTATGGAAGAAAAATCTCAATCCCCCTTATCCGGCCAATCTGCGCGGCTTAGCTCCGCCGCTGCTGTTATTGACGCGCTGGGCGGCACAAAAACAGTCGCCGATTTGCTCAATGTCGGGCAAAGCTCGGTATCGAATTACCGCAAGCTCGGCTTTCCGGCACGCACGCATTTTGCCCTGTCGAAAATCTGCGCCGCGCGCGGTCTCAATGTCGCCGATGCAGTGTTTGGCGGCATTAATCTGGCTGCGCAGCCGAGCCAACGCGCCGCCGCCGCCCTGCCCCGCACGCAAGCCCTCGACCTGTTTACCGATACGGGCTACACGCCGCTGGCGACGCCGGTGCTGCAACCGGCAGCGCCGTTTATTGACCGGCTTGGCGAGGAGATGCGCCGACGGCTTTATATATTTGCCGATCCGGGCGGCGAGCAGCTATGCCTGCGCCCCGATCTGACCATCCCCACCGCGCTGGCCTATCTGGCCCATGGCGATAGCGGGCGGCAGCAATATACCTATGAGGGCATGGCGTTTCGCTATCAATCGCGCGGCGCCGGTAAGCCGGAAGAATTCATCCAAGCCGGCATTGAAATTATCGGCGGCGGCAATGCAGCAGAAGATGCAGCCGGTGATGATGCGCAAGTGCTGCGTGACGTCGTGCAAGCCGTCAACGCTTTGGGCGTTAGCCAAATACACATTCGCCTCAATCATTTTGGCATGCTCCCGCTGTTTCTTAACGGTTTGGGGCTCAGCCAACGGGCCGGCGCGCGGCTCAATCGGGCTTATCACCAAAGCGCCGATTTTGCGGGCTTTGTCGCCCAAATGGCGCAAGAACAAACCCGCGCTGCCGGGCTGCAGGCGCAAAAGCTGAATCCGAACGGGCCGGTCATTGCCGGTCGCGCACCGGCCGATATACAAGCCCGCATTGACCGCCTGCGCGCCGATGCGGAAAGCGGATTGAGTGCGGCGCAAGCCGAGGCGGTCTCGCGCTATATGAACCTGTCGGGTTCGCCGGCCGAGGTGCTGGCCGCCATGGCGGAACTGTCGCCACAGGCTGAGCTTGGCGGTTTTGCCGATTACTGGCACACACTCATTGCCAATGCCGGCCTGGCCAATAAGGCGGTGACGCTCGACACATCGGGGGGCCGCAAAATGGCCTATTATACCGGCCTGTCTTTCGAGGTCATCGTGCCCGAATTGGGCGCGCAAGCAGTAATTGCCGGCGGCGGGCGGTATGATGATTTGCTGCAAGCGCTCGGTGCTGATGCGCCGCTTAACGCCATTGGCGGCGCGCTGGCATTGGAGCGCGTCGCCGCGGCTTCGCGTCTCGAAGGAGGCCGCTCATGAGCAAGCTCATTCTCGCCGTGCCGTCAAAAGGCCGCCTTGAAGAAAACGCCGCCGCCCTCTTTGACAGGGCCGGCATCAAGCTGAAACGCGCCGGCGCGCGCGGCTATACGGGCACGGTTCACGGCATTGACGACATTGATGTGCAATATTTATCGGCCTCTGAAATCGCCGCAAGACTGGCCGATGGCACGATACATTTCGGCATTACGGGCGAGGACCTGCTGCGCGAAGAAGTGCCGGATCTCGATAGCGCCGTGCAGCTTGTCCTGCCTTTGGGCTTTGGCCGCGCCGATGTGGTGGTCGCCATTCCCGACGCTTGGGTCGATGTACGCTGCATGGCCGATCTGGCCGAAGTGGCCGGGGATTTTCGCGCCACCCATGGCAAGCGCCTACGTGTCGCCACCAAATATACGCAAATCGCCGCCGGGTTTTTCGCCCGTCACGGGTTGGTTGATTACGTCATGGTGCAAAGTTTCGGGGCCACGGAAGCCGCCCCCAATTCGGGCGCAGCCGAGGCTATTGTCGATATCACCTCGACCGGCGCAACGCTTGTGGCCAATGGTCTGCGTGTGCCGGATGACGGTATTATGTTGAAGAGCGAGGCCAATTTGGCCGCCTCTTTGCGCGCCGCATGGTCGCCCGCGGCACGGGCCGCCAGCAAACGCTTACTGGCCCGCCTTAGCGCCTATCAACGCGCCCAAGAGCTGGTGCAGATTAATCTCGGCACGAGGGCCAATATGGCGATTAATCCGCTCGATATCAAAACCGTTGCCGCGCGGTTTGACGCGCTGGAAGACAATGCATTTACCGCCAATGCGACGGGCAGCAGCTATTATGATTTCCAAGTGCCCAGCGCGCAGCAGGATGATTTCATCGAGGCCATGCTGGAACTGGGCTTTGCCCGCGCCAGCGTCGCCAAGCTGGATTTCGTCTATGAAAAACGCAATCCGCTTTACGAACGCCTGATGGGTGCGGTGCGCTAAATGAGTGCGCTCATCGCCGCCATTATCATTCTGGCAACGCTGGCGACGGCATTTTTATCGAGCATTTTTGGGATGCTGGGCGGGCTTATCCTCATGGGTATATTGGCCAGCATTCTGCCGGTTGCCTCGGCCATGGTACTGCACGGGCTTATCCAGCTTACGTCAAACGGCTATCGCGCTTGGCTCAATCGTCGCGATGTCGATTGGGGCATTGTCGCCAGCCTGCTGATCGGCAATGTCGCGGCTTTGGGTGGGCTGGCTTTTGTATCTTTTGCGCCCGACCGCATTATGGTGCTGCTGGCGCTCGGCGCTCTGCCCTATATCGCTTGGGCACTGCCGAAAAGCCTGGCGCTTGATGTCACCAAGCGCCCAATTGGCATATTTGCCGGCCTGGTTGTTGTGGCGACCAATTTGCTGGCCGGGGTTGGTGGACCGCTCTTGGATGTGTTTTTCCAGCGCGTCGCCCTGACCCGCCATCAAGTTGTTGCCACCAAGGCGGTGGCACAAGCACTTGGGCATATGTCAAAAATCATCTTTTACGGCGGGCTGGCGGCCAGTGCCTCACCCAATGATTGGCCGGAATTATGGCTGCTGCTGGTCGCCATGGCGGCCTCCGTCACCGGCACAAGGCTTGGCAAGCGCGTACTTGACCGTATGGCCGATGTGACGTTTTTCAGTTGGACACAGCGGATTATGCTGGCCGTCGGCGCGGTTCTTTTGGCGCGCGGGCTTTATCTTCTGGCCTAGGCCCATCTAAAGCACGCCGTCTGGCGCGGCGCTGTCCCGGATGGTCACGCAGCTTTTTTTGCAAATCGACCACATGTGGCGGCACCACCGTTACCGCAACAGACGGAGCCGGCACGGGAGGCGGCGGCGTTTCGTCTCGCATAACAGCGTCCGGCGTTGCCGCGTCCGGTGCTGTGATGTCTTGTTTTTGCTGTCCCTCGGATTGCGCCAATGCCGCAAGCGGGGTGATAAAAAATGCGGCCCAAACGGCCAAAACAGCCCCTTTTAACTTAAGCGAATACATACATTCTCCTTTACGGAACACAACCTATGACCTGCCACAATACGGGCGCGGCTTTTATTTTCGGTTAATGGTCAGGCGAAAATCGCCGTCGGTTCCGTTTCTTTTTTTTCTTCTTATCTGCCCGTTTATCACGAGCGCGCGCAAGCTAGCCAAATCCCTTTGCATTAGCCAACCAAAAGCACAGCGCTTAGATGCGCCTTGCGGGGCCTGATGTCAACCATTAGCCCCAATAAAAAGGGCCGCACAAAGTGCGGCCCTTCAAATCGCGTAAAAGCGGGGTGGCTTACATCATGCCGCCCATACCGCCCATGCCGCCCATATCCGGCATGGCCGGGGCAGCAGCACCGGCCGGTGCCGGTTTTTCGGCGACCATGGCTTCGGTGGTGATCAGCAGACCGGCAACCGATGCGGCGTCACGCAGCGCGGTTGTTACCACTTTGGCCGGGTCAACAATACCGGCGGCGATGAGGTCGCAGTAGACTTCATTTTGCGCGTCAAAGCCGATTTTGCCTTTGCCGTCCAAAACCTTGCCGACCACGATCGAGCCTTCAACACCGGCATTTTCAGAAATCTGACGCAGCGGTGCTTCCAGCGCTTTGCGGATAATGTTGATACCGGCTTGGATATCAGCATTTTCGCTGGTTTCTTTCTCAACCGCTTTCGAAGCCAGCAGAAGCGCCGTGCCGCCGCCCGGTACGATACCGGCTTCAACGGCAGCGCGTGTGGCGTTCAGCGCGTCATCGACGCGGTCTTTACGCTCTTTCACTTCGACTTCCGTGGCACCACCGACTTTCAGCACGGCAACACCGCCGGCCAGCTTGGCCACGCGCTCTTGCAGTTTTTCGCGATCATAATCGGATGTGGTGTTTTCGATTTGCGTGCGGATTTGACCGACACGTGCCTCAATGTCTTTTTTCTTGCCGGCCCCATCGACAACAACCGTGTCGTCTTTGGTGATGTTGATACGCTTGGCGGTGCCCAGCATATCCAGCGTGACATTTTCCAGCTTAATGCCGAGATCTTCCGACACAACCTGACCACCGGTCAAAATGGCGATGTCTTCCAGCATGGCTTTGCGACGGTCGCCAAAGCCCGGGGCTTTGACAGCGGCGATTTTCAGGCCGCCGCGCAGCTTGTTGACCACCAAAGTGGCCAGCGCTTCGCCTTCAATGTCTTCAGCAATAATCAGCAGCGGGCGCGAGGCCTGCACAACAGCTTCCAGCACCGGCACGAGGCTTTGCAGATTCGACAATTTGGCTTCGTGCAGCAGGATGAGCGGGTCTTCCAACTCGGCCGTCATTTTGTCAGCATTGGTGATGAAATAGGGTGACAGATAACCGCGATCGAATTGCATGCCCTCGACAACGTCGAGTTCGCTATCCAGACCTTTGGCTTCTTCCACCGTGATAACGCCTTCATTGCCGACCTTATCCATGGCCGTGGCAATCATGGAGCCGATTTCGGCTTCGCCATTGGCTGAGATGGTGCCGACTTGGGCGATCTCTTCATTGGATTTGACTTTTTTCGCACGCTTGTCGATATCGGCCAGAGCGGCGATGGCGGCTTGGTCGATACCGCGCTTCAGATCCATCGGGTTCATGCCGGCGGCAACGGCCTTATGGCCTTCGCGAACGATGGCTTGCGTCAAAACCGTGGCGGTCGTGGTGCCGTCACCGGCGACATCATTGGTGCGCGAAGCCACTTCGCGGACCATTTGAGCGCCCATATTTTCAAACTTATCTTCAAGCTCGATTTCTTTGGCAACCGAGACACCGTCTTTTGTGGTGCGCGGTGCGCCGAAGGATTTGTCGAGCACAACATTGCGGCCTTTCGGGCCCAGCGTTACTTTGACGGCATCGGCCAGAATGTCGACGCCTTTAAGCATTTTATCGCGGGCTTCAGAGCCAAACTTTACATCTTTTGCCATGATTATCTCCTGTAATCGAAACGGGCGGCCTTAGCCGATAATGCCCAAAATGTCGCTTTCTTTCATGATCAACAGCTCTTCGCCATTGATCGTGACTTCGCTGCCCGACCATTTGCCGAACAGAACCGTGTCTTTTTCTTTGACATCCAGCGGGGTGACTTTGCCGTCATCGCCACGTGTGCCACTGCCTACGGCAACAACAACGCCTTGCGACGGTTTTTCTTGCGCGCTGTCGGGAATAATAATGCCGCCAGCGGTTTTGGTGTCTTCATCAACGCGACGCACAAGCACGCGGTCATGCAAAGGACGAAATTTCATCTGCCTTCTCCTATAAGGGTCTTGCTGTAAGTTTTGGCACTCCCCGTATGAGAGTGCCAAATTGCTAGATTGAGATAGGAAAGCCGCGCGCATGTGTCAACAGCGCGACAATAATTTTTTAACCAATTTTTTATGAGCAAATTCTTATAGAACCGGAAAAAATGGCCGACGGCTTCTGGAAAAGAGAACCGTCGGCCGCCAAATGGCAGCCCGGGCGGAGGTCAGACGCATGGTCGGTGGGAAAAACCACATGCCTTCCCACAGGCTTTACACATTGGCATACTGTTACCAGTACGCCCTCTATTTCAGCCATAAAAACGTCCGACGCAATAGGGATATTTTCAGTAATTTCAATGACTTAAAATAAGTTCACTGAAGTGAAAATATCCCCTTTCGCAGCGAATGCTGTCGCCTAAGCGATGGTTTGACCACCATCAATAACCAATTGCTGGCCGGTCATAAAAGCTCCGGCATCGCTGGCCAAGAAGACCGCCGCGCCGGCAATTTCGTCCGGCATGCCGATACGGCGCATCGGCGTCGAGGCCGTGGATTGTTCGAGAATATCGGGATTGTCCCACAGCGCCTGCGCGAAATAGGTCTTGATGAGACCCGGCGCAATCGCATTGGCGCGGATGTTTTTGTTGCCGTGCTCCACCGCAATATTGCGCGCCAGCTGGAAATCAGCAGCTTTTGACAGACCATAAGTGCCGAGCATGGGCGAGCCTTTAATGCCGCCAATCGATGAAATAACGATAATCGCACCGTCTTGGCGCTCCAACATGCCGGGCAGCACCATATTGGACAGCCAGTGATTGGACTTCACATTATTGGCCATGATTTTGTCGAAAGCATCATCCGGACAATCCATGGACGGGCCGAAATACGGATTAACAGCGGCATTGCAGACCAAAATATCAACCTGCCCGAAATGCGCTATGGTTTGGTCAACAAGGTTTTGCAACTGGTCTTTCGCGCCAATATTGCACTCGACTGTCAGCGCGCGGCCCGGATGTTTTTCATTGATCGAATTGGTTACCTCGTCACACGCCGCGGCTTTGCGGCTCGAGACGACGACATTGGCGCCGTGATCGGCCATTTGGCGAGCAATCGCCTCGCCAATGCCGCGCGATGCACCGGTAATGATAGCGGTTTTGCCGGATAGATCGAATAGTTGCATTTTTGCCTCCCTAAACTTGGTGAAACGCTAGCAGAATTTCTCAAAGCGTCAATGCTGCAAGCGCCGCAACATGATGGTTTCAGCATCTGTCGCGCTTGACGCAGCCGACGAAAGCGGGCAGCTTCGCCGACGCGTAAGAGATTTGGAGCCCGCCCCATGACCCTGCCCCGCCTGCTTGACGGATTTGCCGAGATTGCTGCCGATTATGACGCCGTGCTGTGTGATATTTGGGGGGTGCTGCATAATGGCCGTGCGCCCTTTGCCGGCGTTGACGAGGCGCTGGCGACCTATCGCGCGCAAGGCGGCAAGGTGTTGCTGTTATCAAACGCGCCGCGCCCCGGTGCCGCGGCGCTGAAACGGCTCGACACAATTGGCAATCGGCGCAGCTCTTATGACGATATTCTGACCTCGGGTGATGCCAGCCGCGCCAAACTCAATGAGCTGGGCGCACAAGGCCAAAGCTGCTGCCATATCGGTCCCGATAAGGATGCCGATTTGACCGACGGGTTGGACATTACCATTACCGATATGGCGCATGCCGATGTGGTGCTGTTCTCCGGCATGTATGACGATATGAGTGAGGCACCCGCCGATTACACCCCGATGCTGACCGAAATGCAGGCGCGCGGCCTGCCGATGATTTGCCCCAATCCTGACCGCACGGTGATGGTCGGCGACCAAATCATTTATTGCGCCGGTGCCGTGGCCGAGCTTTACGAGAGCATGGGCGGCGAAGTTATTTGGATGGGCAAGCCCTATCCGGTGGTTTATCAGCGCGCCGCCGCCATGTTGGCCGATATGTGCGACATGGATAGCCCGCGCGTACTGGCCATTGGCGACGGGCCGAAGACCGATATTCCGGGGGCTGAAGCGGCCGGCATTGACGCGCTGTTTATCAGCGGCGGACTGGCCGGAGCGTCGGGGGCCAAGATCGATACGGCCGAAGACATTGCCGCCGTGCTGGCGGAAGAGAACACATACGCCGCCTATGCCATGCGGCATCTGATTTGGTAAGCCGCATCTGCTAACTTGTCTGCCACACAAACACACCCTAAATTAAGGGCATGAGTAAACTCACCCAAAAACCGGTTCAGCTTTTTCGTAGCCTAGAAGGCCTGCCCGCCAATGTGCAGGGTGCCGTATTGGCGATCGGCAATTTTGACGGCGTGCATTTGGGCCACCAGCAAGTGATTGCCCAAGCCCGCGCGCAGGCCGAAAAGCTCGACGCGCCTTTGGGGGTCATGCTGTTCGACCCGCATCCGCAACAATTTTTTGCGCCCGATGCGCCGCCCTTCCGACTGACACGATTGGTGACGCGCGCCGCCCTGCTGGCTGATCTTGGGGTCGACTTCACCCTCGCCCTGCCGTTTGACGGGGCCATGGCGGATTGCGAAGCGGAGGATTTCATCACCGATATCCTGCTGGCCAAGCTTGGCGTCAAAGCCGTTGCGGTCGGTTATGATTTCTGCTTCGGCAAAGCCCGCAAAGGCAATTTCACCATGCTGGCCGATTATGGTGCCAAGCTGGGCTTCGCGGCCACCGCCACCGAGGCCGTATTGCAACCGGGCAGCACCGCGCCTTATTCATCCTCCGCCATTCGCAATCTGCTGCGCGACGGCGACCCGCAAGGCGCGGCGGCGCTTATGGGCCATGCGTTCGCCATCGAGGCGCCGGTTGACCATGGCGACCAACGCGGGCGCACCATCGGTTTTCCGACCGCCAATATGGCGCTGAATGATTATGTACTGCCAAAATTCGGCGTCTATGCGGTGTGCGCCGATATTCTGGACGGCGATTTTGCCGGTCAGACCTTTGACGGCGTTGCCAATCTGGGCATGCGCCCGACAGTCGGCACGGAGCGACCGCGCCTCGAGACGCATTTATTCGCGTTTGACGGCGATATTTACGACGCCAATTTGCGCGTCTCGCTTCTGCATTTTATTCGCCCCGAGCAGCGTTTTGACGGGCTCGACGCCCTGACCGCACAAATCGCCAAGGACAGCGATACGGCGCGCGAAATGCTTGGCAGGACAGCGTGAGCTTGCTACAAGGCAGGCCATGAGTGAGACAGAAAATAGCCGTGATTGGCGCGAGACGCTGAACCTGCCGCAAACCGAATTTCCGATGAAAGCCGGTCTGCCGAAACGCGAACCCGATATTTTGGCGCATTGGACCAACATCGGCCTGCGCGACAAACTGCGCGCGCAAAGCAAAGGTCGCGAAAAATTCGTCCTGCATGACGGCCCGCCCTATGCCAATGGCGATATTCATATCGGTCACGCGCTGAATAAAATCCTCAAAGACGTGATTGTCCGTTCGCACCAAATGATGGGCAAAGACGCCGTCTATGTGCCGGGTTGGGATTGCCACGGCCTGCCGATCGAATGGAAAATCGAAGAGCAATATCGCAATAAAGGCCAGGACAAAGACGATGTGCCGGCCACGGAGTTTCGTGCGCAATGCCGGGAGTTCGCGCAAAATTGGGTGAATGTGCAATCCGAACAATTCCAGCGCCTCGGCATTATGGGCGATTGGGAAAACCCCTATACGACCATGGCGTTTGACGCCGAAGCGGTCATTGTGGCCGAGTTTCAGAAATTCATCATGGATGGCTCGCTCTATCGGGGGTCCAAACCGGTCATGTGGTCGGTGGTTGAAAAAACCGCCCTGGCCGAGGCCGAGGTAGAATATGAAGAGCATGTCTCGCCGACCATATTTGTGAAATTTCCGGTGCAGGGCATGGCCGATACTTATGCGGTCATCTGGACGACAACCCCATGGACCATTCCGGGCAATCGTGCCATCGCCTATGCAAGCGGCCTGACTTATGGCCTGTATCGGGCCAATGGCGACAAGCTGATCTTATGCGATAATCTGGCGGCGCAAACAATGGGCGCAGCACAAATCGAGGACTATACACGGCTTGGTGATATCGACCCGGCCGGTCTGGTCTGCCATCATCCGTTTAACGGGCAAGGCTATGATTTCGACGTGCCGGTGCTGGCCGGTGATTTCGTCACTGATGAAACCGGCACGGGTCTGGTGCATATCGCGCCGGGGCACGGCCAAGACGACTTTGAACTGGGGCTGAAGCACAATATTGAGGTGCCGTTTACCGTCGATGAGGGCGGGGTTTATTACGACCATGTGCCGCTTTTTGCCGGTCGCCGCGTGCTCGATGAAAAAGGCAAGGTCGGCGATGCTAATGGCGGCGTTATCGGCGCGCTGGTCGAGGCCGAGCGGCTGCTGGCCAAGGGAAAATTGCGCCACCAATACCCGCATAGCTGGCGTTCGAAAGCGCCGCTGATCTTCCGCAATACGCCGCAATGGTTTATCTCCATGCAGCAAAACGGCCTGCGCGAAACGGCGTTGAAAGCCATTGCCGAGACGGCTTTTTACCCTGAGACGGGCCGCAATCGCATTCAGTCCATGGTTGAAAACCGCCCCGATTGGGTGGTGTCGCGGCAGCGCGCTTGGGGTGTGCCGCTGACGATTTTTGTCGATAAGGCGAGCGGCGAACCGCTGCGCGATGACGCCGTCAATCAGCGCATAGTTGCGGCGGTGAAAGCCGAAGGCGCTGATGCGTGGTTCAATACCGACCCGCAAGTGTTTTTGGGCGAGGCTTATCAGGCCGCCGATTACGAGCAAGTCACCGATATTCTCGATGTCTGGTTCGATAGCGGCGTGACGCATGCCTTTGTGCTGGAAGCGCGCGATGATTTGCACTGGCCGGCCGATGTGTATTTCGAGGGCAGCGACCAGCATCGCGGCTGGTTCCAATCCTCGCTCTTGGAGGCTTGCGCGACACGCGGCCAAGCGCCATATAAAAACGTCGTCACACATGGCTTCACCATGACCGAGCAGGGCAAGAAAATGTCCAAATCCTTGGGCAATGCGGTAGACCCGCTCAAGGTTATCCAGCAATCGGGGGCCGAGATTATCCGCCTTTGGACCATGTCGTGCGATTATTCCGAAGACCAGCGCATCGGCCCGGAGATCATTAAAGCCAATACGGATGCCTATCGCAAATTGCGCAACGGCTTCCGCTTCCTGCTCGGCAATCTCGCTGATTTTGACGAAGCAGAGAAAGTCGCACCGGCCGATATGCCGGAGCTTGAACGCTATATGCTGCACCGTCTGGCCGAACTGGACGCGCTGGTGCGCGAGAATTACACGCATTTTGATTTCCGCAAAATTTACCAGGCCCTGTTCAATTTCATGACGGTTGACCTGTCGGCGTTTTATTTCGACATCCGCAAAGACACTCTATATTGCGACGCACATAGCTCGATTGAACGGCGCGCCTGCCGCACAGTTATGGATATGGCGTTTCACTGCCTGACGCGCTGGCTGGCCCCGGTCTTGTGTTTCACCACAGAAGAGGTTTGGCAATCGCGCTTTGGCGTTGGCGATGACAGCGTGCATTTGCAGCAATTCATCACCCCCGACGCCGCTTGGCACGACGCCGCTTTGGCCGCCAAATGGGACAAAATCCGCAATATTCGCCGTGTCGTCACCGGCGCGTTGGAGATCGAGCGGCGCGAAAAGCGCATCGGCTCCAGCCTCGAAGCAGCGCCGGTTTTGTATATTGACGACGCCGATTTGCAAGCCGTGATTGCCGGGCAAAACATGGCCGATATTTGCATCACCAGCCAAATTGATATTCGCCATGAGGCAGCACCGGCGCACGCCTTTACCCTTGACGATGTGAGCGGTGTCGGCGTTGTGCCTGCTATGGCCGAAGGGCAAAAATGCCAGCGCTCTTGGAAAATCCTGCCCGATGTCGGCTCGGTTGACGGTTATCCGGATTTGAGCCCGCGCGACGCCGCAGCGGTGGCCGAATATGACGCAAGCGCCTAAACCCTTTACGCTGGCGCATGGCATAAGCTGGGCGCTGATTTGGGCAGCGCTGGACCAGACCAGCAAATGGGCCGTGGTTCATTATTTTGCGTTTCAAACGCATCAGCCTATGGCCGTGCTGCCCTTTCTTGACCTGACATTGGTTTGGAATACCGGCATGAGTTACGGTTTTCTCGGCGGGTCCGGCGAATTTGGACGCTGGCTTTTGAGCGCGGTGGCGGTTTTTGCCATCGGGCTTTTTATGTGGTTTTTGAAACCGGGCGAAACGCGCCTCAATGGCATGGGTTACGCGCTGCTGGCCGGTGGCGCGCTGGGCAATCTTGTTGACCGGCTCTGGTATGGCGCGGTGGTCGATTTTGTCTCGCTGCATTGGAACGGGTTTTACTGGTACGTGTTCAACCTCGCTGATGTGTGGATTACGTTGGCCGTGGTGTTGTTGTTGCTGCAAATCTGGCGCGAGCGAAACACTTCACAAGAAGAGACGGGCCGGTGAGCCGAGACGCTTTGCGCGCCGCGCATAATCGGTTATAGATAAGACGCTTAACGAAATGGGGACTGACGTGAACAAGACCATTAAAATCAGCTTTGTAGCGAGCCTGACCCTATGTGTGGCTGCCTGTGGCGGCAATGATGGCCAATTGGGCTATAGTAAAGACGTGCCGGATGAGTTTAATGTCGTGCGCCGTGCGCCGCTTATTATACCGCCGGAGTTTCACTTGCTGCCGCCCAATGCCCAAAATGCGCGTCCGGCGACACCGCAAGGTGCCGAGCTGGCCCGCCTTGTTGTATTGCCAAATGCGCCGCGTCAAATCAGCAGCAAGGCTGAACGCAATTTGGTTGAAAAAGCCGCCGCCGGCAAAGCCTATGGCTATGGCATTCGCGAAGAGCTGGACAATCAAGCGCGCGGCAAGGTGAGCGAAGAGACGGCAACGGTCGACAAGCTGGTTGCCGACCAAAGTGGCGCCGAATAGCGCGATGATGGCGCGGCGGCGCATCACCCTCAATATTGGATTTCTGCTGGGCCTTTGCGCGCTGTGCAGCCTGCTTTTGGCCTGCGGCGAATCCCGTCCGACCGGCCCGCAGGTTAAAACGGCGCGGCTCAATAATGGGCTGGAAATTATCGTCATCCCGGATTTCCGCGCCGATGTCGTTACCCATATGCTGTGGTACAAAACCGGCTCGGCCGATGAGCCGAAGGGCAAATCCGGCATTGCACATTTTTTCGAACATCTGATGTTTCGCGGCACGGAAAATATCGCGCCGGGCGAGTTTTCCAAAACCGTGGCGCGGCTTGGCGGACAGGATAACGCCTTCACCTCATATGACTTCACCGCCTATTTCCAGCGCATTCATCGCGATAAGCTGGGCACGATGATGCAGATAGAAGCCGAGCGCATGCGCGCTTTGATTATCAATCCGGAGATTGTCGCGGTTGAGCGCGGCGTCATTTTGGAAGAACGCTCCATGCGCGTTGACGGCAACCCCTCCGCCCTATTGAACGAAAATATGCGCGCCCGCTTGCACAGCGGCACACCCTATAGCGTGCCGGTCATTGGCTGGCGTGACGAGATTGCCGCGCTCAATGCGGCGGATGCACAAGCCTTTTACGACCGCTATTACGCGCCCGATAATGCGGTTTTGGTGGTGGCCGGCGCGGTCACGCTGGCCGAGGTTGTGGGGCTGGCCGAGACGCATTATGGCGACCTGAAACCGGCGGCGCGCCCCCGCGATACGCTGCTTGCGGCGACAGATTTGCGGGTTGAGGATGCAGATAAAATCGAGGTGCTGAGCGATGCGCGCGTGCGGCAAGCCGGATGGCGACGGTTTTATCGTCTGCCGCAATATAATGGCGATGACAAACATTTGTTTGCGGCGGCTGATATTCTGGGCGAGGTTCTGGGCGGCAGCACCGGACGGCTTTATAAAGCGCTGGTGGTCGAGCAGGGTCTGGCGGTCAGCGCCGGAGCCTATAGCGATAGTGCGCGCCTGCTGAACGGCGAATTTGCCATTTATGTCAGCCCGCGCCCGGGTGTCGATTTCGCCGCGCTGGGGAAAGCCATTGAGGCCGAGCTCAATCGCATACGGCAAGAAGATATAAGCCGGGATGAATTGGCGCGCGCCAAATTGCAGACCGTATCGGGGCTGATCTTTGCCCGCGACAGCCAACAAAGCATGGCGCAGATTTTCGGCCAAGCGGCGACGCGCAATATCAGCCCGACCGAAGTCCTCGATTGGCCGCGCACTATTGAAGCGGTGACACCGGCCGATGTGCGCGCCGCCGCAACGCTGTTTCTAAACGAGGCGCATAGTCTGACCGGTCATTTGCAAGGCGCGCCGCAAGAGGAGACACGATAATGACTCGCTCTTTCATCGCCCCCCTGATGCTGGCTCTGACACTAAGCCTGGGCCTTACCCTACCGCAAAAAGCCGCGGCGACGCCCCCCGTGCAACAGGTAGCCTGGCGCGATATATCGGCCTGGCTGGTCAGCGATGACACACTGCCGCTCATCACCATTGAAATGAGTTGGAAGGCGGGCACGGCGGGCGAGGCCGAAGCCGGTCTGACCATGCTGATGGCGCGGCTGATGAATGAGGGCGCCGGTGCGCTTGACGCCGAAGCGTTTCAAAAAGCCATGGCCGATAAAGCCATTTCACTGAGCTTTACTGCCGACCATGACCATGTGAGCGGCACTTTGCGCTGCCTGAGCCGGTTTCGGGCGCGATGTTTTGACCTGCTGCATATGGCGCTGAGCGCCCCGCGCTTTGACGCTGAGGCGATTGCGCGCATGAAAGACGAACAGGGGGCAGCGCTGCGCCGCGCACAACAAAGACCGACCTCGCTGGCATCTGCGGCCATCGCCGCCATGGCCTATCCGCAACATGCTTATGGGCGCGATAAAAACGGCACGCCGGAAAGCCTCGCCGCCATGACGCAGGCGCAGCTTGTTGCTCGCCACAAAGCCGTTTTTGCCCGCGATAATTTGCAATTGGCCATTGTCGGCGATATGGACCGCGCCGCGGCACGCCGCTTCATACGCGATAGTTTCGCTGATTTACCGCGCCAAAATACCGTACCACCGCACAGGAAGGTAACGGCAAAGAGCGGGCCGCAGACGCGCCATATTGAGCGCGCCGGGCCGCAAACCAGTCTCGCCTTTGGCCATCAGGGCATCGGCTATGAACATGAGCTGTTTTTCCCGGCCTTTGTGATGAATTCAATCCTCGGCGGCTCGGGCTTCTCCTCGCGCCTGACCGAGCAAGTGCGCGAGGCGCGCGGGCTGGCTTATGGCGTCTATAGCTATTGGTCGATACGCGACCAAGGCGGCATGTGGCGCGGCGGCGTGGCCAGCGATAATGCCACGGCACAGGAAGCGCTCGACGTCATTCGCGCCGAAATGGCGCGCATCGCCAAAGACGGCGTGTCGGCCAAACGCCTCGAAGCAGCGAAAACCTATCTCACCGGCGCTTATGCGCTACGCTTTGACAGCGGCCGCAAAATTGCCGGTCAGCTTATCGGCTTGCAGCAAGCCGGGCGAACAACAGCCTATTTGCGCGACCGCAATCGTGCCATTCGCGCCGTGACGCAAGACGATATCAAACGCGCCGCGCAATTGCTGAAAGCCGACGGGCTGCTGCTCGCCTCGGTCGGTCAAACCGCCGTGACGCTTGCGCCCCTGCGCTAAACCGCCTAGCCTCGCCTATATGTTCTTTTTTCCCTTTCGCGACGATAACCCGACCAGCGCGCGGCCTTATATTTCTTATCTCCTGCTGGGGCTGTGCGTGCTGCTGTTCTTCTGGCAAATCTCGCTCGGCGCGGCGCAGCGTGAGGCGATACTGGCTTTTGGCATGGTGCCGGCGCGACTGTTCGGCTCGGAAGCTGCTTACGGCCTGCCGCACGCCATACCGGCTTGGATGACGACCATATCGTCGATGTTTTTGCATGGCGGCTTTATGCATCTGGCGGGCAATATGCTGTATCTCTGGATTTTCGCCGATAATGTGGAGGACAGTATCGGCCGCGGCAAATTCATTGTTTTCTATATTATTTGCGGCATTGCGGCGGCGCTGACGCAAGCCTTGGTCGATATTCATTCCGCCGTTCCGATGATTGGTGCCAGCGGGGCCATTGCGGGTGTGCTCGGCGCTTATCTATTGCTGCACCCTCGCGCCAATATTCGCTGTCTGGTCGGCTTTTTCATCTTCTTCCGCACCATTAATGTGCCGGCTTTTTTTGTGCTGGGCGGCTGGCTGGTGCTGCAATTTATGAGCCTCGGCCAGGTTGATAGCGGCGTTGCTTATTTGGCGCATATTGGCGGTTTTATGGCCGGCATGGCGCTGATCCCGTTTTTCAAAAAGCCCGGGGTTAAGCTGTTCGACCGGCCGCATAGCCGCGCTTTTGAGGTGACGCCGGTGCGGCGTGGCGGGCATATTCCGCAAATTGACCGCTCCCGAAAGCGCCCTAAAGGACCGTGGGAAAAATAACCCATTCACCGCCGCAAAGACGCGTTTTCGGCTGAACCTTGCGCCGATAAGTGCTAAGTTCGCGTCTCTGGTTGGGGGTGTCTTGTGCGCGTATTGGTGCGTATTCGAAATTTCATTTTACCGCTGGGCATATTATTGCTCGGTGTAGCTTTGCAATTGTGGCAACCCTATCCGGTCGAATTTGTCCGCAATCTGGTGTTTGACCAATATAATCGCTGGCAACCGCGCGACGAACAAGGCAGCCCTGTCATATTTGTCGATATTGACGAAGCCAGTCTCGAGCGCATTGGGCAGTTTCCTTGGCCGCGCAGCGTATTTGCCGATTTGGTTGTGAAAATGACCGATGCCGGTTCCGCCGCCATTGCCTTCGATATTCTGTTCACCGAGGCTGACCGCACCGCACCAAGCGAAATCCTGCCGGTATGGCAAAACTTGCGCGCCGAAGCCGACCCGCAGGATTGGGCGGCCCTGCGCGCCGACATCAATCGGCTCATCACCAGCCCTGATGATGCATTGGCCCGCGCCATGCAGGATGCGCCGGTGGTGATGGCGACCATGATGAATGATGAAGTGCGTACTCTGCCCGACCCGAAAGCCGGTATCGCGCTGCGCGCGCAAAGGCTTGGCGATGATAATGCCGAGGACGATCCGATGCGCGGTCTGCCGTCGAGCGATTTCGCCATTGCCAATCGCCGCGTCCTGAATGAGAACGCCATCGGCCTCGGCTCGATCAATGCGCGGATTGATGAGGACGGTATTATTCGCCGCGCCTCGCTTTTATACCGTGCCGGCGACAATGTGTATCCCAGCCTGTCGCTGGAAAGCTTGCGCGTCGCCCAACGCGCCGGATCGATTGTCCTGCGCGCTTCGGATGTGCGCGGCGAGGGCTCTTATACATCGGGCTTCGGCCTATCGCGCCTGAAAGTCGGGCAGATTATCGCGCCCATCGAGCCGGATGGCAGCATGCGCCTTTACTATGCCGATAGCGCGCAAATTGAAACCGTCTCGGCCGCCGATATTTTGGAAGCCGATTTCGACACCAGCATTCTGGCCGGCAAAATTGCCTTTATCGGCACCAGCGCGGCCGGGCTGAAAGATATTCGTGCCACGCCTCTCAACCAAGCGACGCCCGGGGTGGAAGTGCATATCCAGACCGTACAGCAATTGATCGACGGCTCTTACTTAAAGCGGCCCATTTGGGTGCAGCTCTATGAAGCGCTCGCCACTGTGCTTGTCGGCCTCTTGCTGATATTCATGATTGAGCGGTTTTCCATCGTGCCCGGGCTGGCGGTTTTTGCCGGTGCGGTGGCGGCCGGCAGCTATGCCTCATGGCAACAATTTTCCGGTGCGCTTGTGCTCATCGACCCGGCCACACCGGCCCTGACAGCTTTTGTGACCTTTCTGACGGCGGCATTTTTGCACTTTTTGCAAACCGCGCGCGAACGGCGCGAAGTGCGCAACGCGTTTCAATATTATCTCGCCCCCGATATGGTCGAGCAGATTGCCAGCGACCCTGACAAGCTGAAACTGGGTGGTGAAACGCGCGATTTGACGATTCTCTTTTGCGATATTCGCGGCTTTACAACGATTTCAGAAGCCTTTGCAGATGCGCCGGAAAAGCTAACCCATGTCATCAACATCTTCCTGACCGGCATGTCGACGGCGATTCAAAACCGTGCCGGGACAATCGATAAATATATCGGCGATAATATTATGGCGTTTTGGAACGCCCCGGCCGAGGTGGAGAACCATGCTTATGAAGCCTGCCGTACCACTTTGGAGATGAAGCAGGCGCTGATTGAGGTGAATGAAAAGCTCGCCGTTGACCCGCTGCTGGACGGATGGCAGGGCCAGGTCAAGGTCGGCATTGGCTTGAATAGCGGCCCGACACTGGTCGGCAATATCGGCTCCGACCAGCGGTTCAATTATTCGGTCATGGGCGACACGGTGAACGTTTCCTCACGGCTGGAGGGCCAGACCAAAGATTATGGCGTGCTGACATTGATCGGCAGCAATACATATGCGGCAGCGCAAGCGACAATTGAAGCAGGCGCAGACCCGATCGCTTTTCTTGAGCTTGATCTGATTGCGCTGAAAGGCAAGGTTTTGCCGGAGCGCATTTACGCGGTTTTGGGCGATACGGCCATGGCGCGAAGCGAGGCCTATCACCAACAGCTGCAAGATCAAGCCGCCCTGCTAGACGCTTATCGCGCGCAAGCCTGGGATGAGGCTGAAGCTGCGGCCAAGGCCATGGCTGTGTCATATGCCTTTATGGCAGGCTATTACGAAATGTTAACTGAACGGATTCAATCTTATCGCATCACGCCGCCCGGGGATGACTGGGACGGGCATTATATTGCGCTGAGTAAATAAGGGGTCTTTATCGATGCAATTGTTTTTTTGGGGAACGCGCGGCTCGCTGCCGATGAACACGCCGGAGCATAAAATTTACGGCGGCAATACGAGCTGCGTTTCAGTGCAATCGGGCGAAAACACAGTGGTGTTTGACGCCGGTTCAGGGCTTATCCATTTGGGCAGTCGGCTGAGCGCGCAAGGCGTCAAATCGATTGATATTTGTTTTTCGCATTTTCATTCCGACCATATTTGTGGCCTGCCGTTTTTCAAACCGTTTTTCGACTCGGATTGCGCCATCCGCCTGCATAGCTTTGGCGAAAATGAAGCAACACTGGAAGAGGCCATCTCCAGCTATTTGAGCCGCCCTATTTTTCCTATCACCCTGTCCGATTTTCTGGCCGATGTCAGCTTTGTGCACCATAATGAAGACGCCACATTGGTGCTTGGCAATCTGGCTATCAGCGCCATGGCCATTCCGCATCCGGGCGGCGCGCATGCGCTGAAGGCGACGGCCGAGGGCAAAAGCTTTGTCTATGCGACGGATACGGAACACACACCGGGCCGGCCCAATGCGGCGCTTATCGATTTTATGCACGGTGCGGATATGGCGATTTATGATTGCACATTTGACGATAGTGAGTTTGAGGGCAAACGCGGCTGGGGACATTCGACCTGGCAAGAGGGTGTGCGCTTGGCCATGGCAGCGCAGGTGAAACGTTTCGGCATTTTCCATCACGAGCCGGAGCGCAGCGATAGCGCCTTGGCTGAGATTGAACGTCAAGCCCAAGCCGATTTGCCGGCGGCATTTGTCACACGCGATTTTTTGGAAATGGATTTATAGCCAATAAAAGGGGATGAGAATCGCCGCTTTCTGCGATATGATTCTCTCCTAAGGATTTTACCATGGACACAGATCGCCTCTTACGCATTTTCGGACGCATGATGGATACGCACGGAACCGTTTTCATTGGTGCCGGTGCGGCGGTTATTGGGCTTTTGCTGCTTGTGTTCATCGCGCGTGTATTGCGCAATCGCAAAGCCAAAAAAGCCGCTTCTGCCAACACCATAATGGCAGCCCCGACGATTGGGGATGATGACGATATCGCGCTCGACATGACCGATGGCGATCCACTTGATCTGACCATGGTGGATGATTTCGACGACGCCGATATTATCGCCGATATGAAGGCGGATATGAGCTCTGATATGGCGCATGAGCAGCCCTTGGTGATTGACGAGCTGGATGAGGCCATCGCCCATCGTTTTGATGCTGATGCGAGCGAGCTTGACGATATTGACGACATCACCATTCCGAAAATCGGTGAAGCACCGCCGCCCAAGCAATCGCGGTTTTTCTCGGCCAGCTGGCTCGGCAAGAAAAACAAGGAAAACGCTCCGACCATCAGCCTCGATATGACGCCGTCAAACCCCGATATGCCGGTCATGCAAAAAGACGGCAGTGCCCATAAAGATGCCGCCGAATGCGCGCGCCTTGGCGAGATTGAGCGCCGTTTAATGGCACTGCGCGAGCTTTATGAAGCGGGCCTGATTGCGCCGGAAGTCTATGTCATCAAAGCGCGGGAGTTTGCCGCGCAAGTATAAGCTCATTTTTGAGCTGAAGAGGTGCCTGTTGTCGCGTTCCCTCCAAGCCGGGTTTTCCCTTACCGAATTAATGACCACTTTGGCCATTATCGGCATTATTTCGGCGGCGCTCATCGGCGTGATGAACAATCTTAACCAACAAAGCGAACGGATGAATACGCAAGCCGACCTGCTGCTGGCCGGGCGTCACGTAATGGATATGATCGAGCCGTGGGCGGCGCTGGCCGGGCATAAGCAAAAGACCGACGCGCTGACAGCCAATGATGCGATTGAAATCCTCGATAGCGGCGCGCGCATTAAATTTTGTTTCGACACGGATAACAGCATGCGGCGGCAAATCGGGTTTCGCGTCGATGATAAACGCTTACAGACCCGCCAAGTCGAAAATGCCGATTGCACCGCTCCGTCCAATCCGACCGATTGGGAGGACATTAGCGACCAAGTCGTTGACGGGCTGGTCTTTTCGCGCCCGCTGATTAACGGCAGCACCAGCGCGACCTTGGATGTCACATTGGACCTCGAGCGCATTGTAACCGGCACCGACGAGACCGTCACCCTGACCATGCGCAAACGCCTTGCCCTGTTTTCCATGGTCGGCCTATGAGACATGAGACGCACCACATATGTCGCGAGGCACGTCAAGACGAGCAGGGTTTTGCGCTCTATATGGCGATCGGGTTTATCGTGCTTATCTCGGTGCTGGCCGGCACGGTCGGCAATCGTTTGAACACGGCGATCGTCAGCGAACTGCGCAAAGCCGATAGCCAAGCTGTCCTGATCGCCGCCGAGACCGCCCTGTCGGAAGGCTGGGACTATACTTATACCCAAGACGGGCTGGATGGCGACTGGTTGACCGGCGCGACCGGTGATAGCACATCATTGGCGATTGCTGATCGTGATAATTGTCTGGCCACACGCGACAGCAATTATCTGACTTTCTATGTCTCCTCAGCGACGACGCAAAGCGATATTAGGCGGCGCTATTTTATCCGCAAGGATGGCACGGATTATCATATTTTCGGCTGCGGCTTTACCGATGCCGACAGACGCGCCGCCATTGCCGTATTTTACGCCAGCGGCGGCAGCTATTCCTTGGTGCGTCAACGCCGCTATTGATCAATCCGTATCATTGAGCGCGCGATAAAAAGATAGATTGCGGCTGATCGAGCGATCGCTCGGGCCGGTGACGGTCAAGGCCACATTGTAACTCACGGGCGCAGAGGCGGCAGTAATCGAAAGGCTGGAAGCATCCGCGCGATAGCCATTATCGGTAAACAGCGCATTGAGTTTCAAATTCGCCGCGTCATTATCCCAGTCATAATCAGAGGTCACGGTCAGACTGCCGGTGCTGTGAAATTCGATCGCCACCTGCGCCATCACACTATCGGCAATCATATTGAGGCGCGCCAGGTCCCAACTATTTTCCATCAGCGCCCGATTGGCGCCGATCATCGACAAAGTGCCGATAATACCGGTCGAGATGATGCCCAGCGCCACCGCCACTTCGACCAGCGAAAAGCCGCGCTCTTCATGTCTGTCCGTGTTTCTGTCAGCGCGTGTCATAATAGACCGCCGAATTGACAGGCATGGTCGCCGCATCCGGTGTAATCACCTCAGGCGCGAGGAAAATCACCATTTCCTGCGTATTTTGAGCGTCTGATGTGGTGCCGAAAAGGCTGGTAATCAAAGGCAGGCTCGTGGTGCCGGGCAGACCATTGCGGGTTTTCGAATTATCTTCCGTATAAAGCCCGGCCAGCACGATGACATCGCCCGGTGCAGCGATAAATTCAGTCGAGATCTTGCTTTGGATTTTGTCGGAATTCGGATCCGTCGACACAAAGAAATCATCATTGAAATCGACTTTCAATTTCACATGGTCATTCAACGGATTAATGTCCGGCGTGACCGCCAACTTCAATTGCGCTTGGCGTTCTTCATAATTGGTTGTGCTCTCGCCCGGCACGGTCTGGCCACCCGGCGTCACAACCGGCGCCGAAGTGGTGGTGACAGGCAAATAGCGGGTTTCCGATTTTTCAATCGTTGCCGCGCAGCCATCCAGCGCCAAAATGGTCGGACTGGAAATCTTTCGTCCAAGCGAATTGGTTTCCATGAAATCAATCGTCCAAGCCAGACCAAGGCGGAAATTATTCAAGGTGAAACTATTGGCGGCGGCAGCACGATCGGCGAAGTTCAATGCGCCGCGGACACCGATGAGGCCGCCATTGCGAACCTCGATAAGCCCCGGCAATTGCTCGCGGTCCGACGGACTAATGGCGGCGACATCCGGGTCAGTCTTACTGTCGAGGCGCAGCGCATTTTGCAGACGGCCCTGCAATTGCCGCTGCCAGTTTTTCACCACATTGACCATAAACACTTCGACCAATACCTGCTTATCCGGCGTGTCGAGATTTTCAATCAGCGAGGCGGCGAGGTCGACATCATGTTTGAAGCCGGTAATGATAACCGTATCCGCCACATTGGTGACAGTCGGGCGGCGGAAACCGCTATCGGTCAAGCGGTCGTCATCGCCGTCAGCATCGGCTTCCGGTGCGTCATCGGCTTCCGGCGGCGGCGCGTTTTCGGCCTCGCCCGCGCCTTCAACCAGCGCATCTGTCGTAATATCGCCGATATCCACACTGGCCAAATCCGTATCATCGGGTTGGTCACCGTTTTGCGCCCGTCTTTGTGCGGCGCGGCGCGCAGCGGCCTCGGCGCTACGTTCGGCGGCGTTTTCGGCAGCCAGCAGCGCATCGGGATAAAGCTGCGTGTAATAATCGGTCAGCTGGGTTTTAATCTCCTCAGCCCGGTTGCCACCCTCAGCGTTACACGTGCTGCCGCCCTCGCTATTATAAATGGTGAATTTCTCAGTATAAATCGGCGCTGAGGTTTTCAAATTGGCATCCTG
This sequence comes from Alphaproteobacteria bacterium, assembly GCA_965658615.1. Lineage (GTDB taxonomy): Bacteria > Pseudomonadota > Alphaproteobacteria > RS24 > RS24 > UBA8337. The sequence goes on from CBFHSX010000012.1 coordinate 35,102, forward strand.
AATAATGCGCCCGCGCAGCAAATCCGCATCCGGGCCGGCCATGAAACGCTGCTCCGGCATCGTTTCGGGCTGCGGTGCGGCTTCGGCGATGGTTTCGACCATACTTACGTCAGCCGGTGCTTCTTGCGCCAAGGCCAATTGCAACTCGTTTAATTCCAAATCCTTCGCCGCGCGGTCGGCCTGTTTCAACGCCACGGCCTGCAAAGCGTCATCCAGTTCAAACTTGGCTTGCTGCGTCAGCGTGGCTTGCTCCTGACGCGCCTCGGCATGTTGCTTGTCCAACTCATCCAACGCCGTTTCGCTGACCAGCGCCTGCTTTTTGAACTCGACAATGGCAGCCGCCACGGCAGACGAGCGGTCGGTTTCGATAATCGCATCATTGGTTAATGAGCGCGCACGCCCGGCATCATCCGGGTGCTGGAAATAAGTCTTATAAATTTGGCGCAATTCAGCGGCATCATTTTCCAGCACATTGATGCGACGATAATCGCGGGCGCGGCGATTATGCTGCTCGGCCACAGTCACCGCCTCTTGCACGCGGGTAGAAAATTCCTCGCGCGTATAGAACCGCGCAATGCTCATTTTGCGGTCATAAGCCATGACCAGCCCGTAATTATCAATCAGAATATCGAACACATCCAGCGCATCGGCGCGGGCAATATCGAGGCGCACTTTTTGCGTCGCAGCCTCAACCAGAGGCGACAGATAGACTTGTAGGCTGATCGAGCGGGCCAGTGATTTAAGCGCCGTCGGCAGGCGCAAGCCCGCCAGATTAACACTCAAACTGCGCGTACCGATCTCGTCGTGCAATTCATCCATGCGGCCCAGCGAAACACCGGTTGTCACATCATTGCCGATAAAGACGAAACTTTTATCGAGCGAGACATATTCATCTGGCCGGGCCAACTCATTGCGACCGAACAAGGCCAATTGCGCCAATTCACTGTTATCGCTAAGGCCCAAAATCGTGGTCGGCTCGACAGTGCCATATTGCTCATCAAGCGCTGCCAATTTGGTTTGCAGCAATTCTTCATTATTGATTTTAAAGCCCTGCAACAATAAATCGCGCTCTTTGGCTTGCCGCATATCGATTTGGTCGAGCAGCAATTTTTCGCGCTCATAGACCGCCCGCTTGCCGCGCAAATCGCGCTCCAAGACGGTTAATTGGCTGGTTAGGGCGCGGATTTGGCTTTTCAAAGCCCGTGTGCCTGCAGCAGAGGGCGCAGGCGATGCACCGGGGCTTTGCGCCTCAATCCGGCTGGGCATGGCGCCGGCAATGCTGGTCGCCACCACGCCATCGGCAATATCGGCCACGGTCATCGTGGCCGGCACACGCACTTGCAACAATTCGCGACGCTGCGGCAGCGGCTTTAATTTGCGGCGCATATCGTTTTCCATGGCGCGGCGGGCTTGCGCGTCGAGTTGCGCGGCTTGCGCCCGCACACCGGCACGGCGGTCGTCAAATTTCGACACGGCACCGCTCATGGACAAATCGCGTCCCGGACGCACCCCGCAGGCATAGACATCCAGACACAACACGGCCACAAGGGTCAGACGACCCAGCCTAGCCATTGAATATCCGGTGTGACGCAAACTGTTACTCCTGAACCCGTCTGTCTTTTATGGACGCCTCTATGAGGCGCCTATTTGGGACGCCGCATGGCACCGGTCGGGCGCACATACGAAATTTTACCGATCGCTTCCGTGATCACTTCGCGGGCAATATCGGCCATATTGCGATTGATCCAATCCTCGATCAGCGGCTTGGTAATCTCGGCCACGGCGCGGCGTATGGTGTCACGCGAGCGATTTGTGTCAAACACGCTGGAATAGCGCAAAAACTCGGCGCGCAGCGCGATCGTCGCCTCCTCCGTAATGGCGAGGTCGAGACCCTGCATATAATGCGCCATTTGCGCGTCACTCATGGCGGCTTCATGCGCGCCATCGCGATCGCTCAAATCCGTCTCAAGGCTATGCTCGGCCTGTTGGACAAGCTCCTTAATGGCTCGCTTATAGTCGTCTTGCGTACGCAGCGTGTTCATTTTCGACCCTCTCCAAAACGAATCTCTTGGGAGCTTTGATTATATAGGGGTTTCGGGCACACTTGATGCAAAATCGGTGGATAGTTAGAAGGGCCACCAAGCCAGCGGCGCGAAAAATAACCAAGCCAGCGCAGTGGGTGCCAAAAAGCAACCGAACGGCAATTGTACCGGCGCGTCTTGACCGCTTCGGCGGGCCCATAAAATCGCCATAATGCCGAAAGCCGCGCCCCCCAAAGAGGCCGCAAACAGAATCGGCAAAAGTGCCGTCGGCCCCAGCCAGACGCCGAAACACATCATTAATTTGACATCACCAAAGCCCAAGCCGTCTTGCCCGCGCAGCAGCTTATAGGCGGCATTAATCGTGTATATCAGCGCAAAACCCGCCGCGCCGCCAAGCAGGGCCATCTGCATGCTGGGCAGGCCAGGCAGGTGAAACAGATTGAGAAACAAGCCCAAAGCCGCGCCGCCGACGCTGGTCCAGTCAGGGATGATGAAATCGTCAAAATCGGTCAAAAACAGGACCATCTGCAACACAATAAACGGCGCAAAAACCAATGCCACCTGCCATGGCAAGACAATCACCGCGAGAGCCGCCAGCGCAGCCATGGTCAGCTCCACCCAAATATAGCGCGACGGCAAGTCGGCACCGCAACACGCGGCCCTACCGGCATGGCGCAGGAAGCCATAAAGCGGCAAATTTTGCGTCACAGTGAGCTTTTCGCCACAGCTAAAACAGGCCGAAGGCTGCTTCACCCAATCAGCGCCCGACAGGCTACGGAGCGCTGCAACATTTGCAAAGCTGCCAAGACACGCACCGATCAGCGCGGCGAACAGGGACAGCAGAAACGGGTCAGTCATAAAAAGCTCTCATCTAGGCGTACCAAGCACACCGAAAAGCGTTTGGTGCTGGTCAAGAGCCTGCTAGCTTAGTATATATTCGACATCAGTAAAGTAGTAGCGCGGTCGCCATGTCAGAGTCCGAAGAACCCTATAAATCCGACAATCCGGTTTACGGCTATCTCGATAATTTGCCGAAAGAATATCGCATTTCCGACTTTCACATGCGCGCCGGAAGCCCGCTGGCTATCCGCACCAATGGTGAAATTCA
>CBFHSX010000013.1:0-37660 GCA_965658615.1 Alphaproteobacteria bacterium
AATCCGCTGACCATTGCACCCGATGCGACATTGGAAGAGGCGCTCGACCTGATGACCGCCAATCGTATTTCCGGCGTGCCGGTGGTCGAGAAAAACGGCAAGCTGGTGGGTATTTTGACCAATCGCGATGTGCGCTTTGCCTCCAACCCGTCGCAAAAAGTCTCGGAATTGATGACGCATGAAAATCTCGTCACGGTGAAAGAGGCCGTTGGGCATGATGAAGCCAAGCGACTTTTGCACCATCATCGCATCGAAAAACTGCTTGTGGTGGATGATGATTATCATTGCATCGGGCTGATTACCGTCAAGGATATGGAAAAAGCGCAATTGCACCCAAATGCCGCAAAAGACGAGCAGGGGCGTCTGCGCGTTGCCGCCGCCACCACGGTTGGCGATGACGGCTATGAACGCACCCAAGCGCTGGTCGATGCCGGCGTTGATCTGATTGTCGTCGATACGGCGCATGGTCATTCGGTGCGTGTCGGCGAAGCGGTGTCGCGCATCAAGGCCCTGTCCAATTCCATTCAGGTCATGGCCGGCAATGTGGCCACAAAAGACGGCGCGCAATCGTTGATTGATGCCGGTGCGGATGCGATCAAGGTCGGTATCGGCCCGGGGTCGATTTGCACCACGCGCGTGGTGGCCGGTGTCGGCGTGCCGCAATTGACTGCCATTATGGATGCGGTCGAGGCGGGCCGCAAAGCCGGTGTGCCGATTATTGCCGATGGCGGCATTAAATATTCCGGCGATTTGGCCAAGGCCATGGCGGCCGGGGCAAGCTGCGTCATGGTCGGCTCTTTGCTGGCCGGTACGGCAGAAAGCCCGGGCGAAACCTTTCTCTATCAGGGCCGCTCCTATAAGGCCTATCGTGGCATGGGATCGGTCGGGGCGATGGCGCGCGGCTCGGCTGACCGCTATTTCCAACAGGATATTTCGGATACGCATAAGCTTGTGCCGGAAGGCATTGAAGGGCAAATTCCGTTTAAAGGGCCGGTTGAGCAAGTGGTTCATCAGCTGGTCGGCGGCTTGCGCGCCGCGATGGGCTATACCGGCGCGGCGACGATTGACGATTTGCACAAATGCGCCAAATTTGTCCGCATGACCTCGGCCTCGCTGGCTGAAAGCCATGTGCATGATGTGACGATTACGCGCGAAGCGCCGAATTATCCGGGGTCCGGTAAAAACTAGTGCGTCCGGCTGCGCGTCTTCAGGCGATTGCCGATTTATTGGCCAAAGTGCTGGCAGACGGCCAAGCTGCGGATAAAATCGTGCAGGGCTGGGGGCGGCAAAACCGCTATGCCGGCTCCAAAGACCGGCGCAATATTTCCGACCGCCTGTTTGCCATATTGCGTCATTACCCCAATCTGACGGCGCGGCTCGGCACGGATACCCCGCTTTTGGTCACCATGCTGGCCACGCATTATCTTGAGGGCGAAACGCTGGAGGGCGTGTTGGCACTGGCTGATGGCAGTCAATATGCGCCCGCGCCGTTAAGCGCGGCGGATGCCAAAACCCTAACCCATGCCGCGACTGTGCAGCCGAAAGACAAAGCGGCGCAGCTTGGCGTGCCGGCTTGGCTGCTCGGCGATATCGAGGCGCAGCTTGGCGATGCGACGGCCTCGGTCTTGCAGGCGATGACGCAGCGCGCGCCATTGGATGTGCGGGTCAATAGTCTGAAAGCGACGCAAGAGGAGGCTTTGGCGGCACTGGCAGAAGACGGCTTTGCCGCCGCGCCGCATAGCCGGATTGAGGGCGCCTTGCGGCTTCAGGGAAGCCCGCGTCTGGCCGAGGCGGCGGCGTTTAAAAAGGGCCTTATCGAGGTGCAGGATGGCGGGGCGCAAGCCGTCGCTGCCATGTGCGCGGCGCAGCCTTTCGAGACGGTGATGGATTTCTGCGCCGGTGCCGGTGGCAAGGCGCTGGCCATGGCTGCTGCGATGAATAATAGAGGCCGCTTGCTGGTGCATGATGCGATTGCGCCGCGACTGAAAGGGCTGGGCGCGCGCGTCAAGCGCGCCGGTGTTGAGATTATCGAGACCGTCGCGCCGCAGGATTTGCACATCCTCGAGGGCCAATGCGATTTGGTGGTGGCCGATGTGCCATGCAGCGGGGCCGGACGGTGGCGGCGTGCGCCCGAGACCAAGGTCCGACTCACGCAAGACGAACTGGACGCATTGCGTGCTCTGCAAGCCGATATATTGCGCCACGCCGCGACATTGGTAAAACCGGGCGGCCGCTTGGCGTATATGACCTGCTCTGTGCTGGCCAGCGAGAACCGCGACCAAGTGCAGCGCTTTAGCGAGGAAAATCAGTCATTTAGCCTGTCAGAAACGGCTGTCTGTCTGGGGCAGAAGGGGATGGCGCAAGTGCATCCGGTCAATGCCGACACAGATGGGCTGTTTTGCGCCGTGCTGGAAAAGGACGGGGCTTGATTTTAGCCCGTAAAGTTGCGAGACAAAGTCATGATGAAATCACGCAAAATTACTACCTTGGCCCTGCTGGCAAGCCTGTTGGGCACCGGCGCGGCTCATGCCATTTCCGACCGCTATCGCGACCTGTCGGCGCGACTGGCCACCAATGCTGAGCAAGAATTATTGCAGGGCAAACCGCAGCAAGCCGATGAGTTGCTCAATCTGGCGCTGACGGCTGACCCGGGCAATGCGCAAGCCTATGTGATGAAAGGCCAAGCGCAAGGCAAGTTGGACAATAAGGAAGAGGCGTTGCGCCTCATCGCGGTCGGGCTGGATATTGAGCCGGGCGATCAAGCGGCGCTGAAATTGCAGGGCGAGGCGGCGTTGGCCTTGGGTGATGTCGAGCAGGCACAAACCGCGCTTACCCGTTTGCGTACCGTTTGTAAGGCGCCCTGCGAGGCGGCCAATGATCTGGCTGCGGCGATAGAGGCCGGCAGCGCCGCGCAAGAGGCCGGCAGCGCCACCCAAGAGGCCGGCAGCGCCACGCAAGAGGACTGAGTATGGACCGTATTCTGATTGTTGATTTCGGTTCGCAAGTCACGCAGCTGATTGCGCGCCGCGTGCGCGAAAGCGGTGTGTATTGCGAGATTGTGCCGTTTAACAGCGCCGAAAAAGCCTTTGCCGACATGGCACCAAAGGCGGTTATTTTGTCGGGCGGCCCCAATTCTGTGGCCGATATAGACACGCCGCGCGCGCCGGAAAGTATTTTGAATGCGGGCTTGCCGATCCTCGGTATTTGCTATGGTCAGCAGACACTTTGCGCGCAATTGGGCGGCGCGGTCGAGCAGTCTGACGAACGCGAGTTTGGTCGCGCCATGCTGGATATCAAAAACCCATCGCCGCTATTTGACGGCATTGAGGGCGATGCGGTGCAGGTCTGGATGAGCCATGGCGACCGCGTCAGTCAATTGCCCGACGGCTTTGAGATTATCGGGACGTCGGAAAACGCCCCCTATGCGGCGATTGCCAATGAAGCGCAGAAGATTTACGGCGTACAGTTTCACCCGGAAGTGGTGCACACGCCGGATGGCGCGACTATGCTCAAAAACTTCACCCATAAAATTGCCGGCTGCAAAGGCGATTGGAGCATGGCGGCGTTTCGCGAAAAAGCCATTTCCGATATTCGCGCGCAAGTCGGTGAAGGCCGTGTCATTTGCGGCCTGTCGGGCGGCGTTGACAGCTCGGTGGTTGCGGTGCTGCTGCACGAGGCCATTGGCGAACAACTAACTTGTGTTTACGTCGATACGGGCATGATGCGGGCCGGTGAGAGCGAGCAAGTGGTCGGGCTGTTCCGCGACCATTTCAATATTAAGCTGGTGCATAAAGATGCGTCAGAGCTGTTCCTCGGCAAGCTGGACGGCGTGTCCGATCCGGAGCAAAAGCGCAAAATCATTGGTGGCACATTTATCGACGTGTTTGAAGAAGAAGCCAATGCGGTCGGCGGGGCCGATTTTCTGGCCCAAGGCACGCTTTACCCTGATGTTATCGAAAGTGTTTCTTTCACCGGCGGGCCGAGTGTGACGATTAAGAGCCACCACAATGTGGGCGGTTTGCCGGAGCGGATGAATATGCAATTGGTCGAGCCGGTGCGCGAATTGTTCAAAGATGAGGTGCGCGCTCTGGGTCAAGAACTGGGGTTGCCTGAAGCCTTTGTCGGGCGGCATCCTTTCCCCGGGCCGGGGCTGGCCATTCGTATCCCCGGTGAGATTACCGGCGAGAAGCTGGAAATCCTGCGTAAAGCCGATACGGTCTATCTCGATGAGATCAGAAATCACGGCCTGTATGATGAGATTTGGCAGGCTTTCGCTGTGTTGCTGCCGGTGCGCACGGTCGGCGTGATGGGCGATAGCCGCACATATGATTATGTCTGCGCGCTGCGCGCGGTCACCTCTACCGATGGCATGACGGCGGATTATTATCCGTTCAGCCACGACTTTCTAAGCCGCGTCTCGACCCGCATCATCAATGAAGTGCGCGGCATTAACCGCGTCGTCTATGACATCACCTCAAAGCCCCCGGGGACGATTGAGTGGGAATAAGAAAAATGCATATTAAAATAAAAAATTTAATTCTTTAATATCAGGAGATAGACATGAATAAAGAAAGTTTTTTTTTAATATTTTCTGCTGTAGGAGTTTTTCCTATTGCTTTGGTTTATGGCGCTTATCCAAGTGTTAGTCTGCCTTTTTTTTATGACATAGAGATAACTAATAATAATTTAGCTAACGTCTTTAGAGCAATTATGGGGATGTATATTGCTTTTAATATTTTTTGGATAAGTGGTGCTTTAATTCAATCAATGCGAATAGGTGCACTTTGGAGCTTGTTTGTTTTTTATATTGGTGCAGGAGCAGGAAGGTTCTTAAGTATTGTTATTGATGGCACACCAGATACAATTTTCATAATATATTTAATTTTAGAGATTATTGGTGCAGCAATTTCTTACTGGCTTATTAGAGGAATAAAAAATAATAGTTAAATTTATGGATGATACTGCTGAGATGATAAAAGATGAGAGAGACGAGCTATTCGTGTTCTAGCCGCCGTGGGTTTAACGGCTATTCAAATCACGCTATAAAGGGCTCATAATTCCGTTACCAAAGTGGTAAGTTTTATGAGGAAATATTGTGTTGTCGGTTAAGGGCAGTTACCACATAGTTACCACGAGTTTAAAAAAGATAATTAAATCAATAAGTTACAATACGGTGGTTATTGAGTGGGAATGATGGATCGCAAAAGGGTGCTTGAATGGTTTGGCGTTTTGACCGCTATTGCTTATTCGCTGCTGGTCGCATCCAATACAGGCTATGAGGTGATCGGCTTTGCGCTCTTGTTTATCTCGGCCCTGTCCATCGCCGCATGGGCCTATCTGTGCAAACATTACGGCATGCTGCTATTGCAATTTTTTTACGCTACGGCGGGGATTATCGGCGTGGTGCGCTGGTATTGATAAAGCTTTCATAAAGCTCATCTCTTGCGCCGCGCGCGCTTCTCATTTATCTGTTCACCGGTCTTTGCCGCGCCGCGGCGTGTCCATCCTTAAGCTTTGGAGTGAAGCATGTCTGATTTTGAAAATGCCGAATTTGAGAATGCCGAATTTTTGAATGCGAGTGTCGCGCGCGAGGCCAATGTGTATTTTGACGGCAAGGTGACCAGTCGCACCATTCATCTGAGCGATGGCACGCGCAAGACGCTGGGCGTCATGCTGCCGGGCGATTATGAGTTTGAAACAGCTGCTGCCGAGGAAATGGATTTTTCTTCCGGCGAATTGGATGTCTTGTTGCCCGGCGCTGATGACTGGCAGCGTATTACCGGGCCGCAAAGTTTTGACGTGCCGGCCAATGCATCGTTCAAATTGAGGGTGCATACAATCGCCAATTATTGCTGCTCGTATTTCGACTAGGCTTGCCCGATAGGTCTGGCCTGTCTAAGCTCGTGCAAAAGAGCATGTGAAAACAGCATGTGAAAACGGGGGCCGCATATGCAGGGCACAGTCGAGAAACTTTTTCGTTCCGACAGCCACAGCTTTTCGAAATATGAAGCGCCATGCCTTACCTTCATCACCGGCGAGGGGATTGAGGGCGACGCGCATTGCGGCGCTTATGTGAAACATCGCTGGGATGCGCGCCGCTCGCCGAAGCAGCCCAATTTGCGGCAAGTGCATCTTATTGCGGCAGAGGCGCTGGCCGAGTTGAACCCGCTTGGCTATGACGTGCCGGCGGGCGCGCTGGGTGAAAACATCTCTACTTCCGGGCTCGATCTCATTAATTTGCCCTTGCATAGCGAACTGGCGATTGGCGATGAAGTGCGCTTGCTGGTGCATGGCCTGCGCAGCCCGTGCCGTCATATCGAAACATACCAAGCCGGCCTTTTGGCGCACATGATTACGAAGGGCGACAATGGGGAGGCAGTGCGCAAAACCGGAATTATGACCAGCGTGCTGCAAGGCGGTGTGCTGGAAGCCGGAGCGCCGATTAGCGTGCATTTGCCCGATGGGCCGCATGAAGAACTTCCGGTGCTATGATGCAGTTGAAAAATTTCCATCAAATCACGCCGCATATTGGCACAGCGGGTCATCCCAAGCCGGAGGATTTTCCGGCCATTGCGGCGGCTGGTTATGAGGTGGTGATTAATCTGGCCATGCACGATGCCGATGATGCGATTGATGAGGAGGGCGCTTTGGTCAGCCAAGCGGGTATGAGTTACATCCATATGCCTGTGCCGTGGGAAGCGCCGACGGCCGAGCATCTCAAAACCTTTATCGGCCTGATGGATGCGCTGTCCGACAAACAAGTGCTGGTGCATTGCCAAGTCAATGCTCGCGTCTCGGCTTTCATGCTAAAATATCTGATCTTTAAAGGCGTACCCGAAGCCGCGGCGACGACACCGCTCATGGTCAAATGGAAGCCGCAAATGGATGATAATTGGAAAGCGTTTCTGGCGCTGACGCAGGAAGATGTGGCGCGGCTGGAGCGGCGCAGCAAGGAGGCAAAGCAATGACAAAATTCATCAATAAATCTCTTATTATCGGTCTGGTTTTGGGCGGGCTGGCGGCGCTGCCCATTGGGTTTGGGCTGGGCGTTTACTATCTACCGATATTGGTGGCCAGCGAGGGGGCCAGCGAGACGCAAGTCGCGGCGGCCAAATCCGAGGCCACGATTTCGGCAAGCTTCCGCCGCGATTTGAAAGGCAGTGACGGTTTTCATTGGGGTGAGGGGACGTTGCATTTAACCCGCGAGGGCGGGCAATATTTCTTCACGTTGGACGGGCAAGTGTCGCCCGGGCCGGATTACAAGCTCTATCTGACGCCCGAATATGTCGAGGATGAAGCGAGCTTTCTGGCCCTTAAAGACCGCTCGGAGCGGGTCGCTGATATTACCGGCTTTGAAAATTTCCGCCTCGACGTGCCGATGAGCATTGACCCGACGCAATATCCCGCCGTGATTATTTGGTGCGAGCGTTTCGGCGAGTTCATCACAGCCGGGCGGTTGCAGTAAATGAGCCTTGTTTATGCGTATCTGATCGGCGCCATCCTGCTGGAAGTTTGCGGCACGATGTTGCTACCCTTTACCGAAAACTTCACCAAGCCGCTGCCCTCGGTCGGGCTGGTGGTGTTTTACACATTGTCGTTTTATTTGATGACTTTCACTCTCGGTAAATTGCCGCTGGCCGTGGTTTACGCCACTTGGAGCGGCATGGGGATTTTCTGCATTTCCGTCTTATCCTTCTACCTGCTCGGGCAAAGCCTCAGCTGGCAGGTCATTCTCGGTATGGGGTTGATTGTCGCCGGTGTCACTTTGGTCAATATTTACGCCAAAATGCCGGCTTAATTCAGCTTCTTGCAATCCAATAGCGTGTCCCGGGCGTAAAACACCCAGAAGGAACCGCTATGACAACTCGCCTGAGTATAAGTCCAGTGCGTCGCCTGCTTGCCTGCATAATTGGTCAAACGAGCAAAACGCAAATCTGCCCGGATATGCCGCTTTTGAGCGGCCGGATGGCGCTCGTCACCGGTGCGACATCGGGGATTGGCAAGGAGACCGCGCGCGGTCTTTTGCTGCGTGGGGCCGATGTGGTGATGCTGTGCCGCAATGGCGATAAGGCCGAAGTGGTGAAGCAGGAATTTATCGCCCATGGCTTAGATGCGCGCCTGATGCATATCATCCGGTGCGATTTGGCCGACATGGCAAGCGTGGAGGCGGCGATTGCGAACCTTCGCGCGCAGCTCAACGGCCGTCATATCGATATTCTCATCGAAAATGCCGGTATTATGGCGGCGCATTATGCCGAGGCGGATAAGGGTGTAGAGATACATTTTGCTACCAATGTGCTGGGTCATTTTGCCCTGCGGCAGGGGTTGATGACCGGCATGCTGTCGCCGCATGCGCGCATTATCATTTTGACCGGCGATAATTACATCAGGGCACAAGCCTGCACGCCGCAGTTTAAATGGCGCGGCCGACAAGGCGCGCTCAAGGCCTATAACCGCTCGAAATTGGGTAATTTTTGGATGGCCCGCGAATTGCAGCGGCGTCACCCCGAATTTAATGTCTATGCGGTGCATCCGGGGCTGGTGGCGACGGCGCTGGATAAATCGGGCGGTTTTTTATCGCGTCAGTTGCGGCGCAATTTATTCATCGATGCGACGCTGGGCGCGCAAACCAGCCTGCTTTGCGCAACGCAAGAAGACCTCAGCCATGGCAGCTATTATCACAATGTGCTTGGCGAGGCCGAACTCGGCAATGCCGATCCGGCGACCAATGATATTGCCGCCGCTCGTCTGTGGGAATCTTGCCTGCACCTTACCGAAAAACACGGCACGATAGATAATCGCATTAGCTTTGCTTCTTGAGCCTTCTGCAATTGCACTCCGGCCCGATTTCGGCTAGTTTTCCGCCAGATTCAGCAAAAAGGCAGGGCCAACATGTCTGTTCAAAAGCGCAATGCGCGCCTCACCGTTCCGCAGCTAATGGCGCGCAAGGGCCATGAGCCGATCGTCTGCCTGACCTCCTATCACGCGCATACCGCCTCGCTGATTGACCCGCATGTCGATTTGCTGCTGGTTGGTGACAGCCTTGGCATGGTCATGTATGGCATGGAAAATACGCTGGGCGTGACGCTGGATATGATGATCGCGCATGGTGCCGCCGTTGTGCGCGGCTCTGAAAACGCGCTGGTGGTGGTCGATTTGCCTTTCGGCACATATGAAGAAAGCCGCGCGCAAGCCTTTCACAATGCGGCGCGTGCCATGAAAGAAACCGGTTGTCAGGCGGTGAAGCTGGAAGGCGGCGAACGCATGGCCGATACGGTGCATCATTTGACCGAGCGCGGTATTCCGGTGATGGGGCATATTGGCTTGACGCCGCAAAGCGTCAATGTGATGGGCGGGTTTAAAACGCAAGGCCGTACCAAAGACCAATGGCCGCAATTGGAAGCCGATGCGCGGGCGCTGGCTGAAGCCGGCGCATTCGCTATTGTGCTGGAGGGCATAGCCGCCGAATTGGCCGATAAAATCTCCGCGCAGATCAATGTGCCGACCATTGGCATTGGCGCCTCGGCCGGCTGTGACGGGCAAATATTGGTGACCGAAGACATGCTGGGCCTGTCGCCAAGCGTGCCGAAATTTGTGAAAGAATTCGCCACTTTAGGGCAACAAATTGCCAATGCGGCGGAAGCCTATGCTAATGATGTGCGGGCGCGGAAATTTCCCGAAGCGCAGCACACATATGGTATGAAAGAAGACTGAGAGCGCATCAGCGCTGCATCCGGAGAATTTGAGTGACTGATATTTTTGAAGAAGTAACTGCCGACCTGCGCCGCGACCGCATGAGTGAGGCATGGGACAAATATGGCCGCTATATTATCGGCATTGCTGTCGCCATTATTGTGCTGACATCGGCCGGTATCTTTTATTCGAGCTATCAAAAGGCGCAAAACGAGGCGGCCTCGCTGCGCTATGATGCGATGCAGGCCGAGCTGGTTGATATGGATGCGAACAGCCGCTTGGCCCGTCTGGCTGAATTTGGGGCGGCAGAGGATAACGGCTATGGCATTCTGGCGCGCTTTGCCGTGGCGCATGGCGCGGTTGAAAACGGCGATAGCGAGGCTGCGCTGGCGGCTTTCACGGCGCTGGCCGATAATGGCAGTGTGCCGGACAGTCTGCGCGATTATGCCAATCTGCAAGCCGCTATTGTGCTGCTCGACAATCAGGGCGCGCTGAGCGATATTCGCGCCCGCCTCGCAGATTTACTGGATGATGATAATGGTTTTCTGCCGGTGGCGCGTGAGACCATGGCGCTGGCGCATATGCGCGATGACGAGCCGCTGGAAGCGCGGCAATTGTTTCAAGCGCAAATCAACGATCCCAATGCCTCATCTTTGGCGCAGCAGCGCGCAACCATTATGCTCGATAAGCTAAGCGGGTCATTGGCACCGCCGCCGCAAGCAGCGCGCGAGACTGAGGCCGAATAATGGCGCAAAAGTCAAAACCCGCCCACCATCTAATCGTGCCGATGCTTGCCGCATTGCTGGTTTCGGCCTGCGGTGGCGGCACGAGCAATAAGGATAAATTTGAAGGCGACCGTATTTCGGTGCTGAGCTACGAGACGGCCCTGCGTGCCGATCCTCGCCTGAAGGATAAAGCTGTTTCGCCTATCCCGGCATTTCGTAATTCCAGCTGGCCGAACCCGGGCGGCTTTTCCAGCCACGCCGCCTATCATCTTGAATTGGATGGGTTGAACCAAGCGTTTCGCATTGACGCGGTGGCCGGCAATAGCGGGCTGACACGCATCAAATCCGTACCGGTTGTCGCTGACGGCAAAGTTTTTGCCATGGGGGCGGGCCTCGATGTGGCGGCCTTTGACGCGCAAACCGGCGCGCGGCTGTGGTCGCAATCCGTGATGGCAAATTATACCGAACCCAATCGCAGCCTGACGCGGTTTCTGGGTCGGGCGGAAAAACCCGCCGCATTGCGCGACGGCTTTGGCGGCGGCATTGCCTATGATGGCGGGCGGCTTTATGTGACCACCGGCTTTGGCGAATTATTTGCGCTCAACGCCGATGATGGCGCGATTATTTGGCGGGTGCAAAGTGCCGTAGCGTTTTCCAACGCGCCGACAATTCGCGGCGGGCGCATTTATGTCGCCTCGCAAGACAGCCGCTTGCAGGCTTTCAGCGCCGATGACGGCGTCTTATTGTGGGATCATTCGGCGATTAATGAAGGCGCGACAATTATGGGCGCGACCAGTGCGGCGGTGGTCGAGCAAGCCGTGGTCGCCGGTTTCAATTCCGGCGAGGTCGTGGCGCTGAGCCCGGTCAATGGCCAATCGGCTTGGTCGGAAAGCCTGACCAGTCGCGGCACACAAGTGACACCGCTCTCGCAGCTCAACGCTATAGTCGGGCGTCCGGTGATCGACCGCGACCGCATTTATGTGACCAGCCATGGCGGTCGCACGGCGGCGATTGACCTGCGCAGTGGCGAGCGCATTTGGACGACAGATGTCGGCTCCATTGAGACGCCTTGGACGATGGGCGAATATGTGCTGGTTATCTCGCTGGAAGGTGAGTTGATGGCGCTATCGCGCGAGCAGGGCCGTATTCGCTGGATTACGCAATTGCCGGCTTTTGAAAACCCGAATAAGCGCGAGGGGCGGATCAATTATGCCGGGCCGGTGCTGGCCGGCGGCAAAATTATTCTGGCTGCTTCAAACGGCAATTTGGTGACGATTGACCCTGTGACCGGCGAACGCGGCGAGACGCTGGCGCTTGGCGAGGCGATTAATGTGGCACCGGTTGTGGCCAATGGCACGCTGTATATTTTGAGTGATGACGGCACGCTCATCGCATTCAGATAGGGTTCGCTATGGCCGTTCCGTTTGTTCTTGCCATTGTCGGGCGCCCCAATGTCGGCAAATCAACCCTGTTTAACCGCTTGGTCGGGCGACGTTTGGCGCTGGTGGATGACCAGCCTGGTGTCACCCGCGACCGCCGCTTTGGCGATGCCAAGCTTGGCGATTTGCGGTTTCAAATCGTCGATACGGCCGGTTTTGAAGACGGCAAAAGCGGTTCGCTGGAGGCGCGTATGCGCGCCCAAACCGAGGCGGCGATTGAAGAAGCCGATATGGTGCTGATGCTGACCGATGCGCGGGTCGGCATTCTGCCCGAGGATGAATTATTCGCCCGCCTGCTGCGCAAGGCCAATGTGCCGGTCATGCTGGCCGCCAATAAAAGCGAAAGCCGCGCCGCTGAGACCGGTCTGAATGAAGCCTATCGATTGGGTTTGGGCGACCCGATTGCGCTGTCAGCCGAGCATGGCCACGGCACTGATGAGCTGTACACGCAAATCCGCGATGCCGTGGCGAGCATGAAAGCGGCTGAGGATGCTGCTTATTATGCCATTGAAGAGGATGAGGATGACGCGGATTTCGACCCGGACCTGCCGTTCGAGGATGATCCGGACAAGCCTTTGCGCGTCGCCATTTTGGGTCGTCCCAATGCCGGTAAATCGACCCTTATCAATTATCTGCTGGGCCAAGAGCGCCTGCTGACCGGCCCCGAGGCGGGCATTACGCGTGACAGTATTTCGGTCAATTGGACGTGGGAAAGCGCTGATGCGCCGGGTGGCGCGCGGCCCATTACGCTTTGGGATACGGCCGGTGTGCGTAAAAAAGCCCGGGTGACGGAGAAGCTTGAAAAGCTGTCTGTCGCCGATGGTCTGCGCGCCGTGAAATTTGCCGAGATTGTTGTGCTGCTCATCGATGCGACCAGCCCGTTTGATAAGCAGGATATCCAGCTTGCCGATTTGGTCGAGCGCGAGGGGCGCGGTCTGGTGGTCGCCATCAATAAATGGGATTTGAAACTCGACCGCAAGGAAGTGCGCCAGACCGTGAATGATGCGCTGCTGCGCGCCATGCCGCGCCTGCGCGGTGTGCCGGTCATTATGTTGTCGGCGCAAACGGGCAAGGGCGTCGACCGGCTGATGCCCGCCGTGCAAAAGCAATATGAGATTTGGAATGCACGTATCGGCACAGCCAAGCTCAATCGCTGGCTGGGCGAAGTGATCGACCGCCACCCGCCGCCCGCTGATAAGGGACGGCCGGTGCGTCTGCGCTATATCACGCAAGCCAAATCGCGGCCGCCGACTTTTGTCACTTTCTCCAGTCGCGGCCACGCCGTGCCGGAAAGCTATAATCGCTATCTTGCCAACAGCCTACGCGAAACCTTCCGCCTCGACGGTGTGCCCTTGCGTATTTTTGTCCGTAAAGGCAAAAACCCGTATGAGGACCGCTAGAGGCTCAACGCACTATTTTCACTCGTGAAAATTATCCGAATTTAACATTCTTTTAGGGCGGCGCATGTTGTTCTAGTCTGCATGAAGACAAGAACAATAATCCGGAGCCGTTCCATGGAAGTCGTCAGAAGCCGCCACCGTCCACGCTGCGCCGATTGCGGCTCATCCGCCATTATTCTGCAAGGCGAGTGTGTCTGGCACCTGCCCAGCCAAGCCTGGCGCGCCGTGCAACCGAGGCTCGAACAATCCCCAAGCGGCCTCATCACCGCCACAGACAAAAGCATCGCCTTCTTCTGCCAAGACTGCGAAACCAATGTAGCGATTAAGATGGGGAAGGGTTAGGCGCGCAGGCGCTTTTTGCCGGATGCGGTTTTTTTGGATGAGATGAAACGCCCTGTTGCCGCATCGCGTGGCATTTGGCGTGCCATTGCTCGGCGGCTTTGCTTTTGCGCTTGAGCTTTCGCATAAGCGGCGGCATCGGCGTCTGCTTCGGCTTCATATTCAGCAATATGGCGTTGGATGTCTTGTTCCGTTGTCGCGTCAACCTTGTCCCAGTTGACGCGGCCTTTGGTTTGCTTCGTCAGTTTAAACCTGCGCGTTGGCATAGCGCTTCCTTTCTTGTCGGCTGGCTCGCCATGAAGCGATTATGCGTCGTTTGTCATCTCTTGGCGTATAAACGACGGTGAACAATCGCCCTTCAATCATCCCGGTTACGAGAAATCGACTTTCTCCATAATTCTGTCGGTTGTCTTCAATCTCTACATATGCCGGATCAGCAAAAACGGCTTTTACAAATTCAAAGTCGAAGCCACGTTCTTTGAGGCATTGACGATTCTTAGCCTCATCATATTCAAAATCCATAGCAACTCCAAGCGGCGCATGTTCGCAAAACGGGTGAACAAACGACTCATCTCAAAGCTGCGGATTTGAGGTCACAGTGATACGGGTAAAATAAGCGGTGCCGCTTTCGGCAACAATGACCCTATTTTTCTTTATCTATCTGCATTGAATTTACTGAAATTAACGTCCTTTTAGGGGCGGGCAGATCACCCTAGGGTTTCCTTAACAATAAAAAGAGGGAAGCCATGCGAGGTAAAAAACATATTAACCCGCGCTGCGCCGATTGCGGCTCAAGCGATATTGTGCTTGAGGGCCAGGGTGTTTGGGATGCTTCAATTCGGGGCTGGGTTATTGTCTCGCCAAATACGCAAGAGGTAGATGGTGCAGTTATGCCCATTGACGATACTGAAAACTTCTTTTGCGCCAATTGCGTCGAGAGTGTGGGTGTGTTGATGGGGTGAATTTTCCCTCAGCCATTACACTCTTGCTCAGTCACCCAATCGTGCATCCACTTCGTTGAGCAGATACTTCTTAATGCCGTCTTTGTCTCTTTCATTGGCGAAATGGGCCATGCGGTGGTGGTGGGCGCAAAGGACGCTGAGGTTCCAAATCGCGTCTTCGCCGCCTTCGCAAAGCGGCACGATGTGGTGAACCTCGATATAGGGTTTACCGTTTGGCTTTTTGAAGCGATTGCCGCAATCGGTAATCAGGCATTGCGTGCCAAAAGTGCGCCGCGCCATGCGCGCCCAGCCTTTATCGCGGACATAGGTTTCCATCAAATGTTCGCGGGTTTCGGGCAGGGTGACCGGGTGCTTCATGAGCGGCTTGTTTTGCTCGCTCATGCCATTCGTATCGCCCTCTCGCAAATCCCACAAATCAGCAATTTTCAAGGCTTCTTTCTCATGGTCAAGATATTGGATATTGCGCAGCGTATAGGTGCCGCGATTATTGACGAAGCTGAGAATTTGGTCGTCGCGCAGAAATTGGAATTGCTGGCGAATTTTCGCGTCTACATTTCGGTTTTCGGGCCGAAAGGCTTGGAGTACACCTAGCCGTTCCCTCAGAAAGTCTTCAAGCGTGAATGTGCGCTAGCCATGCGCGTTGCAATAGTCGATAATCTCAGCGAGAATTTGCTGTTTCCAAGTGACCACCATCACTCACCCCATCTCCCTAGCCGCACTTTGCGCTTCTGCTCGCTTCGGGAGGGCGCGTCGGGCAGTGGTTTGGGGTTGATGTGATAAAACGACATTTGCGTTCCCTTTTTTATTATTGGGGAAAGCCTAGCGCAAAAACGGTGCGCGAATCCAGTGCTGCTTGCTAGCGGATATAATCGATAATCTCGCCATTGCGCGTCTCGCCCTCGGCCAATAGCTCGAGGAAGAGCGGCGCGATATCGGCCGGGGCGGGCAGTGTGTCGGGGTCTTCGCCGGGCATGGCTTGCGCGCGCATGGCGGTGCGCACCGGGCCGGGCGACAAAAGATTGGCGCGTAGCTTGTCGTTTTCGTGCTCGGCCGCCCAGCTTTTAATCAACGCGTCCAGCGCCGCTTTGGTGGTTGAATAAGTGCCCCAGAAAGGCCGACATTTTTGCGCCGCGCCGGATGTGGTGAAGACGGCGCGCGGCGCATCGGCCTGCATCAGCAAAGGCTCCATGGCGCGAATGAGGCGCGCATTGGCCGTCACATTCACGGCCATGGCTTTGTCGAGCTCTTTCGGGTCAATATGCGCCACCGGCGTTAATTGGCCCAACACACCGGCATTGCCGACCAGCAGGTCAAGCTTACCAAAACGCTCGGCCAAGCTCGCGCCGAGCCGGTCAATCGCGTCATAATCAGTCAAATCCATCGGTACGCCCGTGGCCATCCCTTTATGATTGGGGCCGCCTGCCGCACTGATTTTGTCGTAAAGCTCTTCCAGCGCGCCTTGCGTGCGGGCCAGCAGCAGCACATGCGCGCCCTCAGCCGCCAGTGCCTCGGCCACGGCCCAGCCAATGCCGCGCCCTGCGCCGGTTACCAGCGCCAGCTTATTGTCGAAAGCGCCCATATCAGCCCTGTTCGGAAAGCAGTGAGAGTTGTTGCAGCCGGTCGCCGCCATTTTGGTCGGCCAGCCCGGTCGGGTAATCGCCGGTAAAGCAATGGTCGGTAAATTGCGGTCGGTCGGCATTGCGGCCGTTTTCGTGCCCCATGGCCTGATACAGCCCGTCAACGCTCAAAAAGGCGAGGCTGTCGGCACCGATATATTTACGCATTTCTTCCAGCGAATGATTGGCCGCCAGCAGCGCGTCTTGGCTCGGCGTATCAATGCCGTAAAAATCCGGGTGGGTGATGGGCGGCGAGGCGATACGCATATGCACCTCCGTGGCCCCGGCATCGCGCATCATTTGCACGATTTTCACCGACGTGGTGCCACGCACAATCGAATCGTCAATCAGGATAACCCGCTTGCCCTCCACATGGGCGCGATTGGCATTGTGCTTCAGCTTCACCGAAAAGGCACGAATGCTCTGCGTCGGCTCAATAAAGGTACGGCCGACATAATGATTGCGGATAATGCCCAGTTCAAACGGCACGCCCGACGCCTCGCCATAGCCAATGGCCGACGGCACGCCGCTATCGGGCACGGGGATCACCACATCAGCGTCGACATGGCTTTCTTCGGCCAGCTTGCGGCCAAACGCTTTGCGGCAATCATAAACGCTTTTGCCGTCGACAATCGAGTCCGGGCGGGCGAAGTAAATATATTCAAAAATGCACGGGCGCGGCTCAATCGGTGGGAAGGGCTTGTGGCTCTGCATGCCGTCCTCGGTGATAACGACAATCTCGCCATTTTCCACTTCGCGGACAAATTTGGCGCCGATAATGTCGAGCGCGCAGGTCTCGGAGGCCAGAATATAGGCGCCGTCCAGCTGGCCGATGACCAGCGGACGAATACCCAGCGGGTCGCGCGCGCCGACCAGTTTTTTATTGGTCATCACCACCAGCGCATAAGCGCCTTCGATTTGAAACAGCGCATCGGTGAGGCGCGACAGCGTGTTGACCCGTTTCGAGCGCGCCACCAATTGCAGAATGGTTTCCGTATCGGAGGTCGATTGGAAAATCGATCCGCTCTTTACCAGCTCCTCGCGCAGGGTCAGCGCATTGGTCAAATTGCCATTATGGGCAATGGCAAAACCGCCACCGGTCAAATCGGCAAAAAGCGGCTGCACATTGCGCAAAATGGTTTCGCCCGTGGTCGAATAGCGCACATGACCGACAGCGTTTTGGCCAAGCAGGCCATCCAATACTTTCGGTTTGGTGAAATGGTCAGAGACCAGACCGAGACGACGCTCGGCGAAGAAGTTTTTGCCATCAAAGGAAACGATACCGGCGGCTTCTTGGCCGCGATGTTGCAGCGCGTGCAGGCCCAAAGTGGTCAAAGCGGCGGCGTCGGGATGGCCGAAAATGCCGAATACGCCGCATTCTTCGCGCAGGCGGTCATCGTGATAATCGGTTTGCGGAAATGTCACTGGCTGACCCCTTCCGTGTTACGAATCAAGCGCTCAATATCGTCGCGCTCGCCCTGTTTATAGCCCTTGTCGGGGACGCTGTCTTGCACTTCCTCGCGCGGGGTGGATAATTTTTCCACCTCTGCGTCAATCGCGTCGCGCAACATTTCTTGGCCGACTTCTTGCAGCGCATCCGTGCCTTTTTCCGTCACGGTCTGGCCGATGCCGGTCAGGTTAATCGGCAAGCGCTCAAGCGGCACAAGGGTAACAACGGCTTTGGAGCCGGTCTGCAGCATGGGGCGCAATTTGGCGTCTTTGATAAAGGCCGGATGGTCGCTCTCAGGGATGACCGCGCTAACGCCGAGATAGGCCATGCAGACGATAAACACGCCGCGCAGGCCACCGAAAATAATACCCATTGTGCGGTCGAGCGGGCCAAGTGGGCTGGCCTTCATGCTCTTGGCGATGAAGCCGCCGCCAATGGAAAATGCAATCAGCGTGACCAAAAAGACGATGAGCATGGCACCGCCATTTACCACCCAGTCGATTTTCACATAATTGGCCAGCAGCGGCTTGACCGACGGGCCGAAGAAAATGGCCGCGTAGCCGGAGACAATCCAGCCGGTGATGGAAAGCACCTCTTTGGTGAAGCCACGAATGAGCGACAGCGATGCTGAAACCAGCAGCACGGCGATGATGGCGTAATCGAGATGTTCGAGTTCCATGTTTCTGACCTATCATGAGTCGGCCAGACGCTTCGAGGCTCGCATGGGGTCAGTCGGTTTTTACCCCCAGCGCAGCGATCAGCGCGGCGAGGTCGTCAATCTGTTTGAGGCCGACATTTTTGGGCAATTCCGCTTTGCCGGCTTTCGGGCCATAGGCGGTTTTAAAGCCGAGTTTTTCGGCTTCCTTCAAGCGCACACCGGCTTGCGCTACGGGACGCACCGCGCCGGATAGGCTGATCTCGCCAAACACGACGCTTTGTTTCGGAATCGGCGCACCGCTGAGGCTTGAAATCAAGGCCGCGGCGACGGCCAAATCGGCCGCCGGTTCATTAATGCGCAGGCCGCCGGCGACGTTCAAAAACACATCGCGGCCGGCAAAAGACAGCCCGCAGCGCGCTTCCAACACGGCCAGCACCATGGAGAGGCGGTTATTATCCCAGCCGACCACGGCGCGACGGGGCGTGGCAAGCGAGGAGGGGGCGGCCAAAGCCTGTATTTCGACCAAGACCGGTCGCGTGCCCTCAATGCCGGCAAACACGGCGGCACCGGGCACGTCTTCATCGCGGCCTTCGAGAAACAGCGCAGACGGGTTGGCGACTTCCATCAGGCCGGCCCCTTGCATTTCAAACACACCCATTTCATGGGCCGGGCCGAAGCGGTTTTTAATGGCCCGCAGGATGCGGTATTGGTCGCCGCGATCGCCCTCGAAATAAACCACCGTATCAACCATATGTTCCAGCACGCGCGGTCCGGCAATCTGCCCGTCCTTGGTGACATGGCCGACCAGAATGAGCGGCGTATCGGTTTGCTTGGCAAAGTGAATGAGTTCTTGTCCGGCCGTGCGTACTTGGCTGACCGTGCCCGGTGCCGCTTCAATGGCCGGTGACCACATGGTTTGAATCGAGTCGATCACCACCAGCGCGATATCGCCTTGCTTTTCCAGCGTCTTGCAAATATCGGCGACATTGGTTTCGGCCGCCAATTGGACCGGCGCATCGGCAAGGCCAAGGCGCGTGGCACGCATGCGCAATTGTGCCAGCGCTTCCTCGCCCGATACATAGACCACTTGCCCGCCCTGTTTACCAATGGCGGCGGCGGCTTGCAGCAACAGGGTGGATTTGCCAATGCCCGGATCGCCGCCGATGAGCGTCGCCGAGCCGGGCACAATGCCACCGCCCAGCACGCGGTCAAATTCGCCAAGGCCGGATTTGCGGCGTTCGGGTTCTTTATCCTCACCGGCCAGTGATGTCAGTTCGATGCTCTGGCCTTTGGTTTTTTTGGCCCCGCGCCCGATCGGTGGGGCTTTCGAGCCGGCCACTTCGGAGATTGTGTTCCACGCGCCGCAGCCCTCGCATTTGCCTGACCATTTGGTCGTGACATTGCCGCATTGATTGCACGAATACTCAGATGCCGCGCGGGCCATGCTCAATACCCGACCGTTTCAAGCTGCTGGCCTTCAACCTCGATCGGCCCATGCGGCAGACCATTGATGAATTGGTGCAGAAACGGATCATCCGAGGCGTCGAGATCGTCTTGGCTGCCCTGCCAGATAATCTCACCCTTATAGAGGAGCGCCGTCTTATCGGCGATGGCGCGCACGCTGGTCATATCATGGGTGATGGTCAGCGTCGTCGCGCCAAGCTCCTGCACACACTCTTGAATCAGATGGTTGATGACATCGGTCATAATCGGGTCGAGGCCGGTTGTCGGTTCGTCGAAGAAAATAATATCTGGCTTGGAGGCAACGGCGCGGGCCAGACCGACGCGCTTATTCATGCCGCCGGATAGCGAGGCGGGGTAGAGGTCGAGCAGTTCCGGTCCCAGCCCGACGCGGGCCAGCGCATCGACGGCCAGATCGCGCGCATCGGTTTCGCTCATACCGTCATTTTGGATGCCGCGAAAAGCGACATTTTTCCAAACCGGCAGGCTGTCAAACAAAGCGCCGTTTTGAAACAACATGCCAAGCTGATGGTCAATATCAGCCCGCTTGTCGCGCCGCAGCCCGACGGTTTCTTTGCCGTCGATTTCGATCGAACCTTGTTCGGGCGTGATCAGGCCGAGAATGGATTTCAACATCACTGATTTGCCGCTGCCCGAGCCGCCAATCACCACCAAAGATTGTCCCTCGGCAATGCTCAGATTGACACCGCGCAGCACTTGTTTCGAGCCAAAGCTTTTGTGCACATTGGAGAGGGAAATCTTATCGGTCATGACGAAAACAGCAGCGATGTCATCAGATAATTGGCCGCCAGAATAAGGATGGAGGCGGTGACCACCGCATTGGTGGTGGCGCGGCCAACGCCCTGCGCGCCGCCTTTTGAGATATAGCCATTATAGCAGCCCATAATGGCGATGATGAAACCGAACACGGCCGCTTTAATCAGGCCCGAGCTGACATCCTCAAAGGTCAGGAAATTAATCGTGCGCTGCACATAAATTGCCGCGTTGAAATCAAAGCTCTGTGTGCCGACGACAAAGCCGCCGAAAATGCCGAGAATATCGGCGACCAGGGCCAAGAGCGGCATGCACAAAGTGGCGGCAATAACGCGCGGCGCGACGAGATATTTATACGGGTCGGTTGATAATGTGGTCAGCGCGTCGATTTGCTCGGTGACGCGCATAGTGCCGATCTCGGCGGCAATGGCGGCGGAAACCCGTCCGGCCACCATCAAGCCGCCCAGCACGGGCCCAAGCTCGCGGGTGATGCCCAGTGCTACAATGGAGGAAACAATGGCCTCGGAATTGAACTGATTGCCGCCATAATAAATCTGAATGGCCAGCGCGCCGCCGGTGAAGAAAGAGGTTAGCGCCACAACCGGCAGAGAATAATAGCCGATGCGCATAATTTGCTGACCGATCATGCGGAAATAAATCGGCGGCCGAGCCATGGCCGCCAGCGTATGGCCGACAAATAGGCTAAGCTGGCCGGTCTGTGCGAAAAAGCCGAGAAAGAAACGTCCAATGGTTGCCAGTGCTGCCACGATATTCTCCTATTCGGCTAACTGTAGCTGCGGTTATACCGCTTTCCGAGCGAGGTGAGAAGCTCATAAGCAATTGTATTGCCTTGTGCGGCAACATCATCAATGCGGTTATTCGGGCCAAAGATTTCCACCAGATCACCGGTTTGTGGCGCGAGGGGGCAATCGGTCAAATCGACCGCCAGACTGTCCATTGAGATACGCCCAATGAGCGGCACGGCGTGGCCGTTCAGCATGAAGCGCGCTTTCGACGGGCTAAGATTGCCGAAATGACGGCCCAGCCCGTCGCCATAGCCGATGCTCAAAATGCCGATGCTCATATCAGATGAGGCGGTAAAGCCGGCGCCATAGCCGACTGCATCGCCGGGCGATAGGGCGCGGATTTGCAAAAGCGGTGCGCGCAATGTGGCGACCGGGGCCAGCGCGTCTTCGGCGCGCGCTGTTGCCGCGCCGCCATAAAGCATAATGCCCGGGCGCACCATGTCGAAATGATAAGCCTCACCCAACATAATGCCGCCGGAATTGGCCAGCGATGCGGGTGCGTCGGGTAATTGCGTCAACGCATGGCGAAAATATTCCAATTGTGCCGCATTCATCGGATGCTCGGGCGCATCGGCGCAGGCCAAATGGCTGGCAATCAGCGACAGCTCCCAGCCCTCAAACAGCGCCGGACTACTGGCCAAATCGGCAATATCCGTCTCGCCAAGGCCCAGTCGGTTGAAGCCGCTATCGATAAACAAGCAAGCCGGATGGGCGCGTGTTTCTTTGCAATGCGCTTGCCATTGCGCGATTTGCGCCATGCTGATGAGGCAGGGGCGCAGACCGTGCGCTGCATAATCGGCCGCCGCGCCATCGGGCAGGCCGTTCAGTACATAAATAATCGCTTCGGGCAGCAGCGCGCGCAGGGCCAGCGCTTCATCGGTTTGGGCGACAAAAAACACATTGCAGCCGCTTTGGCTGAGCGCGGTGGCGGTTTTTTCAAGCCCCAGACCATAACCATCGGCTTTCACCACGGCGGCGGTCTGTGCGCCCGCAGCCATGGTGGCCAGTCGATTGTAATTGTCCTGCAGCGCCGTCAGATTAATGTGCAGCTCGGCGCTATCCGAATAGGTCATTTAGTCAAAACGCTCCGGCAAATGGTCTTCCTTTACGAGATCGCTAAAGCGGGTAAAGCTATCCTCGAAGGCCAATTCAACCGTGCCGACCGCGCCATGGCGGTTTTTGCCGATAATCACCTCAGCCGTGCCATGCACGGCGTTCATGCGCTCCTGCCAAAGAAGAAACTCTTCCGTGCCCTCCATCGGCTTTTCGCGCATCAGATAGTAAGGTTCCCGATAAACGAACATCACAATATCTGCATCTTGTTCGATGGAACCGGATTCGCGCAAGTCCGAAAGTTGCGGGCGCTTATCGTCGCGCGCCTCAACCTGACGCGAAAGCTGCGACAGCGCCAGTACCGGCACGTTTAATTCTTTGGCCAGCGCTTTCAACCCTTGTGTGATTTCGCTGACCTCTTGCACACGGCCATCGCGCGAATTACCGGCGCGGATGAGCTGCAAATAGTCAACCACAATGAGCTTCAGCCCATGCTGGCGTTTCAGCCGCCGCGCCCGCGCCGCCAAAGTAGCGATCGGGATGGCGCCGGTATGGTCGATGAAAAGCGGTGCGTCTTGCAAGTCGCGCGCCGAGCTGACCAAACGGCCATATTGATCCTCGGTAATCTCGCCTTTACGAATATCGGAGGAGGAGACCGAGGCCTGCTCGGCGAGCATACGCGTGGCCAGCTGTTCGGCCGCCATTTCCAGCGAGAAGAAGCCGACCACGCCGCCATCCTTCACTTCCATCGTGCCATCGGGCTTGTGCTCGACATTACCGGCGCGTTTGGCTTTCAGATAATCATGCGCCACATTAAAGGCGATATTGGTGGCCAAAGCGGTTTTACCCATGGCCGGACGTCCGGCGAGGATAATCAAATCGCTTTCCTGCAAGCCGCCAAGGCGCTGGTTCAGCCCCTGAAAGCCGGTCGAAATGCCCGATAAATTGCCCTCGCGCTGATAGGCTTTTTCGGCCATTTCAATGGCCCCGGTCAGCGAGACGTCAAAGCCCATAAAGCCCGCATTATGCGCACCTTTTTCGGCAATGCCGTAAAGCGCTTGCTCGGCCTTGTCGATTTGCGCGTTCGGGTCTTGGTCAATATCGCCGTCATAGGCGTCGGTGACCATTTCATTGCCAACCTCGATAAGTTGGCGGCGAATGGCCAAATCGTAAATGGTTTGGCCATATTGCTTGGCATTGGCGATCGTGGTGGCATTGGAGGCCAGACGCGCCAAATAGCCGACACCGCCCAAGGCGGCCAGCCCCTCATCCATTTCCAGATAGGTTTTCAACGTCACCGGTGAGGCCAGATTGCCATTGCCGACCAGCTTGGAAATCGCCTCGAAAATACGCTGATGCACGGGGTCGAAAAAATAATCCGGTTTGAGGAAATCCGAAACCTGGTCCAGCGCATCATTATTGATCAGCAGCGCGCCCAAAAGCCCTTGCTCCGCCTCAATATTATGCGGCATTGACTTGAAGTCTTCGGCTTGATGCGGCGGGTTTAGCGGTGTGACGGGTGTTTCCATGACGATGACCTTAGACAAGCTGTTGCCGTGCTGCCACAGAAAATAAAAGACCCGCCGAAATAAATTTCGGCGGGCCTGTTAGTAATGGGGAAAAGTGAAAATTATTCTTCCGTCGCTTCACTTTCTTCGCTTGACTCGGCAGCAGCTTCTTCTTCAGCCGGTGCCTCTTCAGCAGCGCTTCTTCTTCAGCGGCATCCGCTTCCAAATCAACTTCCACGCCCTCTTCGAAGATTTCTTCGGCGGCAATGGCCGGATCTTCTTCGTCGCTGCGTTCAGCCGTGACATCCTCACCGGCGGCTTGACGCCCGGCTTCTTCTTCCGTGCGGGCCACATTGACGATGACGTTTGATGTTACTTCCGGGTGCAGCACAATTGATACATTGTGCAGGCCGAGCACTTTGATCGGCGCTTCCAGCACAACCTGATTACGGGCTGTGTTAAAGCCGCCTGCGCTCAGCAATTCGGCAATATCGCGCGTTGTGACCGAGCCGTAAAGCTGACCGGTGTCACCCGATGAGCGGATAACGACAAAGCTCTCGCCATCCAGCTTGGCATTGACGCCTTCGGCTTCTTGTTTGCGCTCAAGATTGCGCGCTTCCAACTGGGCACGGTCTTCTTCGAAGCGTGCCATATTGGCTTTATTGGCGCGCAGCGCTTTGCCTTGCGGCAAAAGAAAGTTACGGGCATAGCCATCTTTGACGTTAACCACGTCACCCATTTGGCCCAGTTTTGCAATTCGTTCTAATAGGACAACCTGCATGGTTTTACTCCTTATCCCCGGTTTCGTCGGACGGCTTGTCAGGGTGTTGCTTCAGCTTTCGAAAATCGAAACGCGTATCCAACAAACCCATTAGGCTGACAGGGATGATCACCCAAGCCATCATGAAAATCAGGAAATACAAACCGGCCAGAAAAAAGCCGCGTGCATTCCAGTGGCGGGAAATAGCATGAATAATCGCCAAACCCAATAAGAAATATGCGCCAATGGTAATGGCCGCCAATGTGGCCAACAAAGTGGCGAGTGTGCCGCTTGTGAAAAACGCGCCGATAAGCAGTGCGCCCAAAATAAGACTGAGCCATTGCGGCAATTGCAGCCGCTCATAATCGGTTTTGGGCCGCATATTGAGCCCCGTTTTGACCAGCAGCGCTTGCGCGATTTGCAAATTGCCGAGCACGATAAGCGGCCAGCTGGCAAAACCGGTGATCAGCATAATATTGGCGACGCGCAGGATATCCTCAGGACGCGATAGATTATACATTTGCCCCAGCAGCTCGCGGATCTCCGGTGAACTTGCCAGCGCATTGGCGAAGGATTGCGGTAGACCGGTCGCGCCACCCATTAGGGTGAAAAGCACGACGGCGCCGAAACCGCAAATGCCGATCACCATTAAAATCAAGCGATCAAGCGGATAGAAAATATAATCACCCGCCTCGTTTTGCCGCGACAGCAGCGCTTGGCGCAGCGTCACCAAAATCGGCACGGCAAAAAGAATGGCAAAAGCAATGGATAAAGAGGGGGCGAGGATAACGCCCATTATAATCATGGCGGCCAATGCCACCAAGGCGGCTTGCGTGACCCCGTAAGCGAGGCCGATCGCGGCCATGGGAAGGCCGGCAAAGGGCAGAAAAATAAGGGCGGCGAACAGCACAAATGTGCCGATCGCCGCCAGAATTATGCGTAACAGCAGGTTATTGGCCATACGGCGCTCCTGCCGGATATCCTATTGGTCAACCGTATACGGCATCAGAGCGAGGAAGCGGGCGCGCTTAATGGCGCGGGCCAGCTCGCGCTGTTTCTTGGCCGAAACAGCAGTGATGCGGCGCGGCACGATTTTACCGCGCTCAGAAACGTAACGGCCCAACAGGCGTGTATCTTTGTAATCAATGGTCGGCGCATTGGCACCCGAAAACGGGCAAGACTTGCGGCGGCGACCGAAAGGGCGGCGTCCTTGGCTCATGATGCATCTCCTTCGCGCGGGGTTTCGTCACGATCGCGGCGCGGGGCCTCGTCACGGTCACGGCGCGGGCCGCGACGGTCATCATCGTCACGACGGCTACCACGGCGATCGTCACGGTTTTTATTACGCATTTGCACCGATTCATCGGCCTCATGCGCGTCGACGCGAATGGTCATGTGACGGATAATATCGTCATTCAAACTGATGCGACGCTCCAATTCAGACACGGCAGCATGGCTCGCATCAATATTCAGCAGTGAATAATGGCCTTTGCGGTTTTTCTTCACGCGATAGGCGAGGGATTTCAAACCCCAATATTCGTTCTTGGTAATTTTGCCGCCATTTTCTTCCAGCACAGCTTGGATCATATCGGTCAGACCCTCGACCTGCTGGGCGGAAATATCTTGGCGTGCAATAAACACATGCTCGTATAGAGCCATAGCCTCTCTCCTTCTTTTTTCCGGCGCCGAGCCCCTGGCGAGCTATCTACCATAAGGGAGAGGCTCACAGACACGCGAGAGCGGAGACAAGGGATCGGGACCATTCCCAACGGTTCAAAAGAACCGCCTTATCCTTTCAGCCTCCAGCCGAAATTCAATGAGGCGGTGATACACTTTCATGCCATGCTTGGCAAGTGGCTTTTGACCCTGTAAACAGCGCTCTCAATCGCTTAAAGTGGCGGGGTGATTCAAACCGGAGGGGTTCATGACACAAGCATTCGTATTTCCTGGGCAAGGCAGCCAAGCCGTCGGCATGGGCGTAGCGCTGGCCGACGCACATAGCGAGGCGCGCGCCGTGTTCGACGCGGTTGATGCGGCACTGGGCCAAGACCTGTCCGGCCTGATGGCCAATGGCCCGGCCGATGAGCTGACCCTGACTGAAAATGCCCAGCCGGCCCTGATGGCCGTCTCCATGGCGGTGATGCGGGTTTTGGAGGCGCGCGGTCTCGATCTGGCCGATGCTGCAACTTATGTCGCCGGTCACAGCCTTGGCGAATATGCGGCACTGACCGCCGCAGGGGCATTGCAGCTTGAGGATACGGCGCGCTTGCTGAAATTGCGCGGCCAAGCCATGCAGCGCGCTGTGCCGGTCGGTGTCGGCGCGATGGCGGCCTTGCTCGGCCTTGAGTTTGACGCCGTGGCCGAGATTGCTGCCGAAGCAACATTCGATAGCGAGATTTGTGCGGCCGCTAATGATAATGCCAATGGACAAGTGGTGGTCTCCGGCCATGCCGCCGCTGTCGCCCGCGCCATTGATTTGGCGAAACAGCGTGGCGCCAAGCGGGCCATGGAATTGCCGGTCAGTGCGCCGTTTCATTGCGCGCTGATGCAACCGGCAGCAGAAGAAATGCAAGCCGCTTTGGCCGAGACCGAGATTAAAGCACCGGTCGTGCCGGTGATTGCCAATGTCACGGCAGAGGCGACCAGCGACCCCGAGCTCATTCGCAAATTGCTGGTCGAGCAGGTCACCGGCTCGGTACGCTGGCGCGAGAGCATGATATGGGCGGCCGAACAGGGCGTTACGGAATTGGTTGAAATCGGCAGCGGCAAAGTGCTGACCGGCATGGCCAAGCGCATTGATGCGCGGCTGAGCGGCAAAGCGCTCAACACGGCTGAAGATATTGACGCCTTTTTGGGCTAAGGAGAGATTATGTTTGATTTGAGCGGAAAAAATGCCCTTGTCACCGGCGCATCGGGTGGCATTGGGCGCGATATTGCTAAAACGCTGCACGCGGCCGGGGCCAATGTCGGCCTTGCCGGCACGCGCCAAGCCGTGCTGCAAGAATTGGCCGATGAGCTGGGCGCGGGGGCGCATGTGCTGGTCGCCGATTTATCATCGGAAGAAGGCGCGGCGGCACTGGCGGCCAATGCTGAAGAAAAACTCGGCGGGCTGGATATCTTGATCAATAATGCCGGTATCACGCGCGATAATCTGGCGCTGCGGATGAAGGATGAGGATTGGGATGCGGTGCTGTCGGTCAATCTGACCTCGAGCTTTCGGCTTATTCGTGCCGCATTGCGCGGCATGATGAAACGCCGTCACGGGCGCATTATCGGCATTACCTCTGTGGTCGGTGCGACGGGTAATCCGGGGCAGGCAAATTATGCTGCCTCAAAAGCAGCTATGATCGGCATGTCGAAATCGCTGGCGCAAGAAGTCGCCAGTCGTAATATTACGGTTAACTGTGTGGCCCCCGGTTTTATTGCCACGCCGATGACCGATGTGTTGCCGGATGAGCAAAAACAAGCCCTGCTGACCGGCATTCCGGCCGGGCGTTTGGGCAGTGGCGATGATATTGCATCAGCGTGTCTGTATCTGGCCAGCGATGAGGCGGCCTATGTGACCGGACAAACGCTGCATGTTAATGGCGGCATGGCGATGATTTAGGCATTAAGAGGTCTCCGGCCTCTATGGACATGGCGGGCGAACGGTGATAGTCAAACCCGCAGCATAAAGATTTATGCATACTCAGTGAGAGAAAGTGCTTGTAGGAATGAGCGCACTAAATTGAAGGAGCTTAAGATGAGCGATACTGTCGAACGCGTAAAAAGCATCGTAGTTGAAAACCTCGGTGTTGAAGCCGACAAAGTAACCGAAGCAGCCAGCTTCATCGACGATCTGGGCGCAGACAGCCTCGACACGGTCGAACTGGTTATGGCTTTCGAAGAAGAATTCGGTATTGAAATCCCGGATGACGCTGCCGAAACCATCCTGACGGTTGCTGATGCGGTCAAATTCATCGATCAGGCGTCCTAAGGCTCCGAAAAATGCGACGCGTCGTTATAACCGGTATAGGGTCTGTAAACCCGCTAGGTGAGACGATTGAAAAAAGCTGGCAGCGTTTGCTTGCCGGCCAGTCCGGGGCCGGTCCGATGACCGGCTTCGACGTGTCGGATTTACCCTGTCAGATTGCCTGTCATATTGATAGGCAATCTGAAGACGGCGGCGACGGCTTTAACGCCGATCTCTATGTCGCTCCGAAAGAACAAAAGCGTATGGATGATTTTATCATCTATGCCATGGCGGCCTCCGATATGGCCTTGGCCGATAGCGGCTACACACCCGAAACCGAAGAACAGCAATGGCGCACCGGCGTTATGATCGGTGCCGGTATTGGCGGTCTGAACGGCATTGCCGATGGTGCGCTGACCGTGCATGAACGCGGCCCACGTCGCCTCAGTCCGTTTTTCATTCCGGGCGCGCTGATCAATCTGGCCGGGGGTCAAGTATCCATCAAACATGGGCTGAAAGGCCCGAACCATGCGGTTGTCACCGCCTGCTCAACCGGCGCGCATGCGATCGGCGATGCGGCGCGTTTGATTGCGCTGGATGATGCCGATGTGATGGTCGCCGGTGGCACGGAGTCAGCGATTACGCGGCTCGGCATTGCCGGTTTTGCGGCCTGTCGGGCCTTGTCGACCGGCTTTAATGACACGCCGGAAAAAGGCTCGCGCCCCTATGATAAAGACCGCGACGGTTTTGTCATGGGCGAAGGCGCAGGGGTGGTTATCCTCGAAGAATATGAACACGCCAAAGCCCGCGGCGCGAAAATTTATGCCGAAGTTGCCGGATATGGCCTTTCGGGTGACGCCTATCATATCACGTCGCCAGCCGAAGACGGCTCGGGCGGCTTTCGCTCCATGCAAGCGGCGCTGAAACGCGCCGGTCTGGCGCCGGAAGAGGTCGGTTATGTCAATGCGCATGGCACGTCGACGCCGCTCGGCGATGAGATTGAATTGAAAGCTGTTGAGCGCCTGTTCGGCGGCGCGGCAGGCGGTCTGGCCATGTCGTCGACCAAATCGGCGATTGGCCATTTGCTTGGTGCCGCCGGCGCGGTGGAGGCGATTTTTGCCGTCCTCGCCATGCGCGACGGCGTGTTGCCGCCAACGCTTAATCTCGATAATCCTTCGGTTGAGACGCCGATAAATCTTGTGCCGCATAAAGCGCAAGAGAAGAAGATCAGTGCCGTGTTGTCCAATAGCTTCGGCTTTGGCGGCACAAATGCATCGCTGGTGTTCAAAGCCGTCGAGTAAAAAGCCGTGCAACGGCTCATGCCCTATTTTAACACATTGAAGCCTGCGCTGGTGCCGCTGACTTTTATCGGTGTCTTGGTGTCGGCTGTGCTTATCGGTCTGGTTTATATGCCCGGACCACACAATGAGGATAAGCGCATTATCTTGAAGCGCGGCGCGTCGCTGCGCGCTGTCGCCGGCGTGTTGGATGAGGCCGGTGCCGTGCGCAGCGCGTTTTTGTTTCGTCTTTATGTGCGCCTTAACGGCCAGGCCGGGGCGCTGAAAGCCGGCGAGTTTGATATGCGGGCCAAGGCCAATATGCCGGGCCTGCTGACAACATTGGTGCGCGGCGATGTGGTGCTGCACAAAATTACCTTTGCCGAGGGGCTGACCAGCCAACAAATTATCGCGCAAGTGCGCAATGAAGACGTGCTGAGCGGCACGGTGGACGTCCCCGCCGAGGGCAGTCTTTTGCCCGAGACCTATAATGTGCCGCGCGGCATGTCGCGCGCTGCGCTGGTCAAGCAAATGCAGCAGGCCCAAAAAGCTGCCTTGGACGCTTTATGGCCGCAACGTCAAAAAGGCCTGCCGGTCAAAACCAAGCAAGAGGCGCTGATATTGGCCTCGATTGTTGAGCGCGAAACCGGCCTCGCTAAAGAACGCCCGCTGGTCGCCGCCGTGTTTACCAATCGGCTGCGTAAGGGGATGCGGTTGCAATCCGACCCGACGATTATTTATGGCCTTGTCGGCGGGCAGGGCAAATTGGGCCGACCGATACGGCGCAGCGAGATACGTCGCAAAACACCGTATAATACCTATCGCATTAACGGCCTGCCGCCGACCCCGATTGCCAATCCGGGGCGCGCTTCGATTGCGGCCGTGCTCAATCCGGTGGCCAGCAAGGCGCTGTATTTTGTCGCTGATGGCACGGGCGGGCATGTGTTTGCCGAGACTTTGTCGGGGCATAATAAAAATGTCCGCCGCTGGCGCGAAATCGAAAAACAGCGGAAGCGATAATTCGTTATAGTAGGGCTTAATCGTTTTGATTCGAGGAGCTCATATGTCTGCCATTCACCGCCGCGGTTTGATGCTGGTGCTGTCTTCGCCGTCGGGCGCGGGCAAAACCACTTTGGCGCGCGGGCTGTTGGCCTCAGATGATGATATTGATATGTCGGTCTCGGTGACGACGCGCAAAGCGCGGTCCGGCGAGATTGACGGGCAGGATTATTATTTCCTCGACACACAAGCCTTTGGCGAAATGCGCAATCGCGATGAGTTGCTGGAACACGCCAAAGTGTTTGATAATTATTACGGCACGCCAAAGGCCCCGGTTGAAGCGGCTTTGCGCGCCGGGCGTGATGTGTTGTTCGATATTGATTGGCAAGGCACGCAGCAATTGCAGGAAGCCGCAGCCGATGATTTGGTGAAAGTCTTCATCCTGCCGCCAACGGCGGCGGAGC
This sequence comes from Alphaproteobacteria bacterium, assembly GCA_965658615.1. Classification (GTDB taxonomy): domain Bacteria; phylum Pseudomonadota; class Alphaproteobacteria; order RS24; family RS24; genus UBA8337. The sequence goes on from CBFHSX010000013.1 coordinate 31,337, forward strand.
TGGAAAAGCGTCTCAATTCGCGCGCCCAAGACAGCGCTGATGTGGTGGCGGCGCGCATGTCGAAAGCCTCTGACGAGATCAGCCATTATCCTGAATATGACTATATTATCGTCAATCAGGACGCCGAAGCCAGCCTGATTCAGCTCAAGGGTATTTTGACGGCCGAACGTTTGAAGCGCGGCCGCCAGACCGGCCTTTCCGATTTCGTCAAAGGCTTGCGCGACTCTTTATAATGCCTCGCGCTTTACAGATTGGCGGCTTTAGTTTTCGAGCACCACGCGGCCGATAATATTGCCCTCGCGCAAATCATCCAATGTGCGGTTTGCTTCGCTCATGGCGCGGGTCTCGACCGGAATCGGGTTGATTTTGCCGGCTTTGACAATCTCCAACATTTCGATCGTATCGGCCAAAGAGCCGGTCAGTGCGCCGCCAATCGACATGGCGCGGAACGGGAACATTGGGATGGGCTGGGCGAAAGCGCCACCAAACAGGCCGACAATTTTCACTTCGCCACCGCGGCGCAACGCGCCTGTGGCAAAACCCAGTGAGCCTTCCGCGCCGACAAAATCGGCGGCACCGGCGACACCGCCGCCCGTATCGGCCAGCAATTGCTTTAACGCAGCCGGATCACCCGGATTATAAGCCGCTTTGGCGCCGGCCCCCATGGCGGCTTGCAGCTTATTCTCATCCAAATCGGCCACTAAAGGCGCTTCGTCAAACATTTCCAGCGCAAATTGCAGCGCCATCATGCCGACACCGCCAAGCCCGACAATCAAGGCAGGCTCGCCCTTATCGCCTGTATTGAGATATTTCAGCGCCGAATAGGCGGTAATGCCCGAGCACATATAGGTACTGGCCAGACCCGGCGCGATATCGCCGGCATCGAGGCAATAGCGCTCATGCGGCACCAGACAATGGGTTGAAAAACCGCCTGGCAGATTGACCCCCAGCGCGCGCCCATTGCACAAATGCTCGCGGCCATTATCGCAATCTTTGCAATCGCCACAACCGATCCACGGATAAATGACGCGACGGTCGCCGACCTGCACATCCTTCACATCATCGCCAATGGCAATGACCGTGCCTTCAATCTCATGGCCCAATGTGAAAGGGGTTTGGCGCGCGCCGCGCACATCGAGCTGATTGCCGCCGCCCATATCGAAATAGCCGTCATGAAAATGCACATCTGAATGGCAGACGCCGCAATGGCTGATCTCGACCAGCACTTCGCTGCCGCCCGGCGTCGGTGTTTCGGCCTCCACGGCTTCCAATGCGGCTCCATATGCGGTGATGGCTTGGCTTTTCATGACTGTCTCCCTCCGGTCATTGGTCGAGCAGGCGCGCCAACGCGCAAAATTGCTCAATCTCTAATTCCTCCGCCCGCGCAGTTTCGGCGATTCCGGCCTCGGCCAGCAGGGCGTGTGGGGTAGAGCTTATCTGTTTCAGGCTGGCGCGCAACATTTTACGACGCTGACCGAATGCCGCAGCCGTCAGTTTTGCCAGAATAGCCGGCTTGGCGACGGCCAAAGGGGTTTTGCGCGGCCGCAAATCGATAATGGCTGAGGTGACTTTCGGCGGCGGCACAAAAACCTGCCGGTCGACATCGAAAGCCAGCCGCGCTTCGCTCAGCCATCCGGCCAGCACGGCGAGGCGACCATAATGCTTGTCACCGGGCTGCGCTGTGACGCGCTGCGCCACTTCTTTTTGGAACATCAGCGTCATGGACAGAAAATCGGGCGCCCAGACGCCATCTTTCCAGCCTTCATCCAACCAGCCGGTGAGGAGCGGTGTGGCGATATTATAGGGGAGATTGGCGATGATACGATACGGCGCGTCGGTGATATGCTGCGGGCGCATTTTCAGCGCATCGCCTTGATGAATGGACAGACGTCCCGGATAGGCGGCGGCGATGTTGTGCAGCGCCGGCAAAAAGCGCTCATCCGCCTCAATGACATGCACATGGCGTGCCCCCTCCATCAGTAGGCCCCGCGTCAGACCGCCCGGACCGGGGCCGACTTCAATCACGTCGCAATTGGATAAATCGCCCGCCTCGCGCGCAATGCGGCGGGTCAGATTGAGGTCGAGGATGAAATTCTGGCCGAATTTTTTATCGGCTCTGAGGTCATATTGGCTGATGACGTCGCGTAAAGGCGGCAAGCCGTCATCATTTGGCGCATGGCTTGGCGCATCGTGCATTTAGCGATATTCCACCACAGCGTCGCGGCGCAAGTCGCGCAAATGTCGGCGCGCCAACATCGATATACGTTGCGAGAAAATATTGTCGGCAATGGAATCGCGCGAAATATCGACGCCCAAATCATCCTTGCGGTCGCACACGATAAACAGCATCGGCCCTTGTGGTGTAGAGACGGGTTGCGATAATTGCCCGGCCTCAAGATAGGCAACGGCATTGCGCATGGTCGTGGCGAAGCTTCGCAATTCGCGAAGTCCGGTGCGCTTGGCATCGGCATTGATTTTTTTGGCAGCGTCTTGGGCGCGGCGGCAGGTTTTGAAGTCGGCGATAAATTTATCGACGCGACTGTCTTTAGTGTTTTCGGCAAAGCTGATGGTCAATACATCAAATTTGTTTTTGCCCGGATCATTGCCACCGGCGCGTTTTTCAATCAGGCCAAGAATGTAGACACCGGCCGGGGTCGGGATCGGGGCCGAGACTTGTCCGGGCTGCATTTGTTGGATCGCTTGGCCAAGGCGCGGTGCCAGCTGATCGGCGGTAATCCACCCCAATTGGCCGCCACGTGCTGCCGTCGGTGCGACCGAGAATTGCCGTGCAATGGCGGCGAAATCGACACCGGATTGCAATTGCCGAACAATCTCATTCGACAATTGCGCGATTTGTTGCTGATTGGCGAAGGCATCGAGATTGAGCAGAATTTCGCTGACCAAATAGCGCGTCTGGTTTACCGCGCGCACGGCTTTGGCATATTGCTCGTCAATTTCCTGATCGCCGATTTTGACGCGAGCGCTGAAACTGCGCCGCACAAATTGGTTCCACGCCAGCTCGGCATGGATTTGCGTGGTCAGCGTCTCATCTTCGACCGCGTTTTCTTTCAAAAATTCTTTAATGCCGTCAAGATCCATATTGCCTTCACGGGCGAGGCGTTCCATTTGCTTTTCGATTTCACTACCTTCGATTTCAATCTCGACGCGGTTCGCTTCCTGCATTTGCAGCTTCTCATCAACCAAAGAGCGCAGCACTTGGGTGCGCATGCGTTCAGTCATTTCCGGCGATTTTTCCAGCCCCGATGTAGCAAAAAACAGGTCAACGCGCTGGTCGACATCATAAAGCGAGATGACCTCGTCATTGACGATAGCGGCAATGCCCTCAACCTCACGCGCATGGCCCGGCCCTGTTTGCAGAGCCAGCAATAGGGCGGCGGTGGAGAGGGCGGCAACGATGTTTTTCATTTTTGACTCGTTTTTCAACGCGGAAGCGACATATTAAGGTGGAACCATGCATAGCGTAAATGACGCTGGACGACCAGTTCTTTACACCATAATGTTGGAAACTTATTTCCAATTCAAGTGTCCTATCTGCGGAGAAAAATATGCCCCTGACAATAAATTTTGCATCTGACAAACTGCCGGAAAAAGGCACATTAATCATCACCGCGACCGATGGCGGCAAGCTGGGCACAATCGGCAAGGCACTGGATAAAAAAACCGGCGGTGCCATTACCAAAGCCATTAAAATCAAAAAATTCAAAGGCAAGCCGGCCAGCATGTTTGCCTTGCTGGCACCGGCCAAAACCACGCTTGACCGTATCGTCGTATTGGGGATCGGCGATGGCAAAAAGCTCTCGGCACTGGATGCTGAAAAAATGGGCGGCACGGCGCTGGGCGCGGTTGAAAAAGCCGAAGGCGTGGTGACCTTTTTGCTTGAGCCAATGGGTAATAAAGACGTTAGTGACGCAGATATTGCGGCGCGCGCTGCCACCGGTGCGCTGCTGCGCGATTATAAATTTGAAACCTATAAGACCAAGAATAAAACTGAGGGCGGGCCGTCAAAATTCACCGTTGCAACGAAAGCCATGACGGCAGCCAAAAAGGCCTATGCCGAATTGAAAGCCGTGGCCGAGGGCACGATTTTGGCCCGCGACTTGGTCAATGAGCCGTCAAATATTCTGACGCCGCCGGAATTTGCCAAGCGCGCCAAAACGCTGAGTAAGCTTGGTGTGAAAGTCGAAGTGCTGTCTGAAGCGCAGATGAAAAAGCTTGGTATGGGCTCGCTGCTGGGCGTCGGCCACGGCAGTGTGCAACCCAGCCAAATGGTGGTGATGCAATGGAATGGCGCGGCCAAATCGAAAAAGCCGGTGGCTTTTATCGGCAAGGGCGTGTGCTTTGACACGGGCGGTATTTCCATCAAGCCGGCCGGTGGCATGGAAGATATGAAGGGCGATATGGGCGGTGCGGCAGCCGTGACCGGCCTGATGCACGCTTTGGCGTCGCGCAAAGCCAAGGTTAACGCGATCGGTGTTTTGGGGCTGGTTGAAAATATGCCCGACGGCAATGCGCAGCGTCCGGGCGATATCGTCACCTCCATGTCCGGCCAGACCATTGAGGTTTTGAACACGGATGCCGAAGGTCGTCTGGTTTTGGCCGATGCGCTTTGGTACACGCAAAAACGCTTTAAGCCGCAATTCATGATCGATTTGGCGACGCTGACCGGCGCCATTATGATCGCGCTGGGGCAAGATTATGCCGGTATGTTTGCCAGCGATGACAAGCTGGCCGAGCAACTCGACAGCATCGGCAAAGCCGAGGGCGAGCAGGTCTGGCGCATGCCGATGAATGAGAATTTCGATAAAATGATCAACACGCCGAACGCCGATATGAAAAATATCGGTGGCCGCTATGCCGGTTCGTCAACGGCAGCGCAATTCCTCAAGCGTTTCACCAATGATGTGCCTTGGGTGCATCTCGATATTGCCGGCACGGCGATGGGTAGCCCGAAAAGTTCGACCAGCCGCACATGGGCATCGGGCTATGGCGTGCGCCTGCTCGATCGTCTGGTCAAAGCGCATTACGAATAGGCTGATGAGCGAGGTTCTGTTCTATCATCTGGAGCGTCAGACGCTGGAACAGGCCTTGCCGCTCTTGCTCGAGGCGACGCTGAAGCGCGGCTGGAAAGCGGTCGTGCAAGCCGGCTCGCCGGAGCGCGTGGCGGCTCTGGACAAGCATTTATGGACTTACAAGGATGAGGCGTTTTTGGCCCATGCCGCCGCCGGCGATGCGCGCTTTGCCGACCACGCCGAGGCGCAGCCCATATGGCTGACGGCAGAAGCCGAGACACCGAATGACGCCAATGTGCTTTTTCTGGTCGATGGCGCCGCACGCGACGCCATTGACGCGTTTCAACGCGTTGTCTTCATGTTTGACGGCCGTGACGAAGAAAGCCTCGCCCGCGCCCGCGGCCATTGGGCCGGGTTGAAAGATAGCGGCCACGAGCTGACCTATTGGCAGCAAAGCCCGGAAGGCAAATGGGAGCAAAAAGCCTAGTCGACGAATTTCTTACTTTGGCTTAGCTTTTGTGGTAACTTCTTATAAAGAAAAACAAAAAGGAGTTTGGCTTATGAAGGCCGAAAAAATTCGAAAAAAGAATTCTATCCTCGATTTCTCGCAAGACGAGCCCGAGCGTGTTTCATCAAAGGAATTTTTGCAAATAGTTGAGACACGCCAATCTGATTTGGAGTCATTTGAATTCGTTCCGCCGCGTTTGGGTGAGAAACATTTTGGGTATTTTCGATTAAAATGGAAATGGCCTCACTATTCGCATAGGGCGCCATAATGTCTGACGAAAAAGATGAGCTGCCAAGCGAAGAAACAGTGCGCCATATGCTTAGTGTCCAGCGAAGTGAGATCGATGTTCGCCGATCAGAGATCCAAGCAAGGGCAGCGGATTTAGACAATCAGAAAGAAGTGGCGCTGGCATCACTGCAAGCCGAGAAGGAAGACAGGGCCGGTCAAAGGGAAACAGTGGAGCGAGAATCCACCAAGACGAAAAGATTTATCGTTTCGCTTGTGATGATGCTCCTTATTTTTATCGGCACTCTGGCATGGCTCGGACATGCGGACGCAATATTCGGCATTTTGAATGAAGCACTCAAATATGCGCTCGGTGGATTGGGGGGTGTCGGTCTCACGACCTATTATTTCTTGGTTAAAAGGCCAATGGACAGCTAGCTTGCCAAGGCCGCGAAGCAAGACTATAAGACCCTCAGTTTAACCCAAATGAGGATCTCCCGATGGCTCTTGAGCGTACTTTTTCGATTATCAAACCCGATGCCACCAAGCGCAATCTGACCG
>CBFHSX010000014.1:0-37504 GCA_965658615.1 Alphaproteobacteria bacterium
CTGCCCAGCCTGGTTGAGTGGGATACGCATATCCCCGAATGGGATGTGTTGCGCGACGAATGCGAAAAAGCGGCAGCGCATTTAATGCGCTATCAATCGACAAAAGAGTGCGTCGCATGAGCGGGCAGGCAGCATTTATGGCGGCTCTGTTCGACCCTGAAAAACCGGCACCGGACGGTCTACGCCACCCGCAGGGCGGCAATGCGGCGGCGCGATTGGCCGTCTATCGCAATAATGTCGTTTACGGCCTGATGCAAAATCTGCGCGCCGGTTTTCCGCTGCTGCTCGAGCTATTGGGTGATGCGCGCTTTGATGAGCTGGCGGAAACCTTCGCGCGCGCCCATCCACCAAGCGACCCGCTTATATTTGCTTATGGTGCGGTGCTGCCCGATTTTATCGACACTTTCGCGCCGCTTGCCGCGCAGCCCTATGCCGGCGATGTGGCGCGGCTGGAGCTGGCCATGCGCGGTGCGGCGGATGCGGTGGCGCACCAAGCCATCGAGGCGGCCGCCATAAATCCTGATATTTTGCCTGATGCGGTCGCTATTCTGGCACCGACCCTGCATGTGTTGGCGTCCGATTGGCCGCTGCACGAGCTTTATCTCTATTTGAACGGCGTTCTGCAATCGGCCCCCGATATGGCAGAAGCCCAAGCGCTGATGATTTACCGCATGCCGACCGGCGGCGTGGCGCTGGAATTGCTGCCACCAGACGGCGCACGCTTTCTGCTGGATATACAGGCCGGTATGCCGCTGGCCCACGCGGCGCACGGGCTGGCCCCCGAGGCCATGACCGACATGCTGACCCGCCTTTTGCTGGCCGGGCTGATTGCTGACATAAAATAGGAGGAAAATATGCGCAATTTACTTGAAACATATCAAGCCGCGGGCGCGCGGCTGGAGCTTATCGCCGGTGCATGGTTTGTACCATTGGGCGCGCGCTTTGCCTTTATCGCCGTGCTGCTGGGCTATTATTGGTCGTCGGCGCTGACCAAATTCTCGGATGGTGTTTTCGGCTTTTTATCGCCGACATTGGGCGCGCATTATCAGATCCTTCCCGGCATTACCGAGGCGGCCGGCTATGACCTCGATAAAATCAGTGGGTTTTTTACCCTGATTGTGCTGTTGGGCAGTTGGGCCGAGATTATTCTGCCTTTGCTCATCCTTATCGGTCTGTTCACACGCGGCGCGGCCTTGGCCATGATCGGTTTTGTCATTGTGCAATCGATTGTCGATATAACCGGTCATGATGTTGCGGCAGGTGGCTGGTTCGACCGCGCATCTGATGCGCTTATCCTCGACCAAAGGCTGTTTTGGGTGTTTATTCTGGCGCTGCTGGTGGTTAAAGGGGCCGGGCCGCTCTCGCTCGATCGGGCATTGAGCCTCGATAACTAGGTTTTCGCAAGGTGCTGCTTGCAAAATTGCAATTTTGCATATTTGCAGCTATTCTATTGCGGTTATGAAAGACCTCGATTGGGATGATTTGCGCTTTTTCCTCGCCGTGGCTGCCGCAGGTAGCCTGTCGGCCGCCGCGCGCGAGCTGAATGTCAACACCACCACCGTGTTGCGCCGCATCGGCAATCTCGAGGATGCGCTGGAGGCGCGGCTGTTTGAGCGCCTCAGAAGCGGCTATACGCTGACCCAAGACGGCACGCGGCTGCTGCAATCTTTGGCGCCGGTGGATAGCTCGCTCTCCTCGCTGCAGCGCGATTTTCAGGCCGCAAGCAGCGCCTTTCGCGGGCAGGTCCGGCTTTCCGCCAGCGAGATCATCGCCGGCGGTCTGGTGACGCCGGCTTTGCCGCCGTTTTTCGAGGCGCATCCTGATATTGCTTTGGATATTATCGCCGACCCCAGCCTGACCTCGCAAAGCGCCACGCCGCGACTATTGAATGTGCTGCGCGATATCGATATTGCGCTGCGCCTCGAGCGGCCGACGCAAGGGGATATGCTGGTGCGCAAGCTATGCGACGTCGCTTACGGCCTTTATGGCTCGCCGGCTTATGTCGCCGCGCATGGGCCGGTGCCCGATAATGGCGATTTGAGCGGCCATAAGATTATCGGTTTTTCCGAAGAAGACCGTCCGGTCGGTCCGGTTTGGTGGCTGTCGCGGGCCGAAAAAGCTGCCAGCGTGGTGATGCGCTCCTCCAGTGTGGCGACGCGGCTGAGCGCGGTGGAAACCGGCACGGCCATCGCCGCTCTCCCCTGTTTTATCGCAGCGCAAAGGGCCGATTTACAGCCCTTATTGGGCCCGGATATGGTCGGCACATTGGAGCTTTGGCTATTGACGCGCGGCGATTTGGCGAGCCTCAGCCATGTGCGCGCCGTGATGGATTTTCTGGTCGAAACCGTCGCCGCCGCGACACCGCGTCTGGCCGGCCATATACCGGCCTAGAAAATAGGCGGAAAGTGCTTGCCTTGGCTGATTTGCTTGGATAAACAAGTATATGTGGAAGTTTTCCACATCATGAGTCGATTGGAAATGGAATTGCAATGAGCCAGCACGGCACAATTGACGCGACACTGCACGTAGCAGTGCCTACGGCACCGGTCACCGGTGTTGTAAACACGCGCGCCGTGCCTGCCAATCTGACCCTAACCATCCTTCTCCTTACCTGCCCCTGAGATCGGACAGGCCAATGACAGGCGCGTTCTCAGGGGGTGGAAAAAGCAAACAACACAGGCGAAAGCCTCAGGAAAGGATGACCAAATGACTGATTCAATGAAACAAACCGGCGCTGCGAGCGACCGCGTTTATATTTTCGACACCACCTTACGCGATGGCGAGCAATCGCCCGGCGCTTCCATGACATTGGAAGAAAAGCTGCAAATTGCGGAATTGCTGGACTTAATGGGCGTCGATGTGATCGAAGCCGGGTTCCCGATTGCCTCAAACGGCGATTTTGAAAGCGTCTCGGAAGTTGCCAAGCTGGTGAAGAACGCGCAAATTTGCGGCTTGGCCCGGGCCGGTGCAAAAGACATTGACCGCGCCGGAGAGGCGGTGAAACACGCGAAAAACCCGCGTATTCACACCTTCATTTCCACCAGTCCGGTGCATATGAAGCACAAGCTGCAAATGCAGCCCGAGGATGTCATGGAAGCGGTGGCGTTCTCGGTCAGCCATGCGCGCAATTATACTGATAATGTTGAATGGTCGCCGGAAGACGCGACACGCACGGATCGCGATTTTTTATGCGCCACGGTCGAAACCGCCATTAAAGCGGGTGCGACGACGGTCAATATTCCCGACACGGTGGGCTACACCATGCCGCAGGAATATTTCGACATCATCACCATGCTGCGTGAGCGTGTGCCGAATATCGATAAAGCGATTATCTCGACCCATTGCCATAATGATTTGGGACTGGCGGTCGGCAATTCGCTGGCCGGTGTGCAGGCGGGGGCGCGGCAAATCGAATGCACGATTAACGGACTGGGCGAGCGCGCCGGCAATGCGGCTTTGGAAGAAGTCGTGATGGCGTTGAATGTGCGCCATGATTTGATGCCGCAATGGACCAATATTGAAACCAATATGTTGTCGCGTGCCTCCAAGTTGGTATCGTCGGTCACCGCGTTTCCGGTGCAATATAATAAAGCGATTGTCGGTCAGAATGCATTTGCGCATGAGAGCGGCATTCACCAAGACGGCATGCTGAAAAACAACCAGACCTACGAGATTATGACACCGGAAAGCGTCGGTATTTCGCAGACCTCGCTGGTCATGGGCAAGCATTCTGGACGTCACGCTTTCCGCGATAAAATCAAGACACTGGGTTATGAATTGGGCGACAATCAAATTCAGGAAGCCTTTGTCCGCTTCAAGGATTTGGCCGATCGCAAAAAACATGTGTTTGACGATGATATTATCGCGCTGGTCGATGACGAAGTCGCCAAAGGGGCGGACCGCATCAAGCTGGTCTCCTTGCGTGTGATGGCCGGTTCGGAAGGCCCGCAACAGGCTATTTTGAAGTTGGATATTGACGGCAGCGAAGTTGAGGTCGAAAGCACGGGCGACGGTCCGGTCGATGCGACCTTTAACGCCATTAAGGCGCTGTTTCTGCACGAGGCCGCCTTGCAACTGTATCAAGTCCACGCTGTGACCGAGGGCACAGACGCACAAGCCGAGGTGAGCGTGCGTTTGGAAGAAGCCGGTAAAACCGTTACCGGTCGCGCTGCCGATACAGACACATTGGTGGCGTCTGCCCGCGCTTATTTGAGTGCGTTGAATAAATTGCTGATTAAAAGAGAAAAGCGGGCGCCCGATAGCATGACCGCTTAGGGCCCACGGAGGGGATAGATATGTTGAATATGTTGTTGGCCATGTTTTCCGCCGATATGGCGATTGACCTCGGCACTGCCAATACGCTGGTTTATGTAAAAGGCCGCGGTATTGTTTTGAACGAGCCCTCCGTGGTTGCGATTATCGAGCAAAATGGCCGCAATCGTGTGCTCGCCGTTGGTGATGAAGCAAAGATGATGCTGGGCCGCACGCCCGGCAATATCAAAGCCATTCGCCCGATGCGCGATGGCGTGATTGCCGACTTTGATGTGACGGAAGAAATGATTAAGCACTTTATCCGTAAGGTGCATAATCGTCGCTCTTTCGCCAATCCGCAAATCGTCGTCTGCGTGCCTTCGGGGGCCACGGCGGTGGAACGTCGTGCCATTCAAGAAAGCGCCATGTCGGCCGGCGCGCGTCGTGTGTTCCTCATTGAGGAGCCGATGGCGGCGGCGATTGGGGCGGGCCTGCCGGTGACGGAGCCGACGGGTTCTATGGTTATCGATATTGGCGGCGGCACCACAGAGGTGGCGGTGCTGTCACTGGGCGGCATTGTGTATTCGCGTTCCGTGCGCGTTGGTGGCGATAAAATGGATGAGGCGATTATCGCGCATATTCGCCGCAATCATAACTTGCTGCTGGGTGAATCGAGTGCCGAACGCATCAAGAAGGAAGTCGGTTCAGCCATGATGGCACCGGGTGAAGAGGGCGAGTCCGTCAAGATTAAAGGCCGCGATCTGATGAATGGTGTGCCGCGCGAAGTGGTCATCACCCAGCGCGAAGTGGCCGAAAGCCTGACCGAGCCGGTCGGCGCGATTGTCGAAGCGGTAAAAGTCGCCCTCGAGGCCACACCGCCGGAATTGGCGGCAGATATTGTCGATAAGGGTATTGTCATGACCGGCGGCGGCGGCTTGCTGCATAATCTCGATGCTTATTTGCGCGAAGCGACGGGTTTGCCCGTCTCGATTGCGGATGAGGCGTTGTCTTGCGTTGTGTTGGGCACCGGCCGTGCGCTCGAACATATTAAAACCATGAAACACGTTTTGTCGGCGGCTTATTAATCCGCCGGAGAAGAGGCCCAATTGGCCAAGATTGGCGCGTCACAGTCTGAGAACAGATATATCAGTGCGATCGGCATCGCGCTGGTGTGTTTGCTGTTTGCCGCCATATTGCTGTTTCTGCTGCCACGCTCCGACCCGCGGGTCGCGCAATTGAGGCAGTTTTCATATGATATGGTAATCCCGGTTATCGAACTGGCGTCGCTGCCATTTCAAGCGGCACAACGCAGTTCGCAAAGCGTCAGCACGATGCTTGATTTGCAGGCCGAAAATGCGCGCCTGAGCCAAGAAAATGAAACGCTGCGTAAGCAGATTAACGAGCTGACGCAAGCGCGTGTGCTGATGGAGCAATATCGCGGCTTGCTGGCTCTGCCTGAAGAACCGGTGCTGCAATTTTCCAATGCGCGCATCGTCGCCGACCTGTCCAGCCCGTTTGCGCGCACAGTGGTGGCCAATATTGGCCGCGATGCGGGCGTGACCCAAGGTGATAGCGTACTCGGTTCCAATGGTCTGGTTGGGCGCGTCATTTCGGTCGGCGGCACCTCGTCGCGTATCCTGTTGCTCACTGACTTCAACAGTCATATTCCGGTGCTGGCTCTGTCGAGCAATGCGCAAGCCATTTTGTCGGGGCGCAATGATGATCGGCCGCAATTACAATTTCTATCAAAGCAGGCGCGGCTCAAGGATGGTGACTTGCTGGTCACCTCAGGTAGCGGCGGGCAAATGCCCATCGGCCTGCCAATCGGCACAATCAGATTGGATGAAGCGGGCGATTTTTATGTCGATCTGCTCGATCAACCGATCGGGCTGACCTATGTGCGGATTGTGCGCGCCGAGACCATTCAGCCGCCGAGCGACGCCATTGCGCTAGATACGCCACAATGAGCAGCTTCGGGAACCAGCCGCGCGAGACCTCGCTGCAAAGCAGCCTTCCCTATATTATTGCCATCCTATGTGTTGTCTTAAACGGCCTGCCTTTGGGACTTGTCGAATTACCGCATTTATCTCTGGGGCTATTTCTGGTGCCGCTATTTGGTGTCGCCATGCGCGCCGAGGCGGATTTGACGCCGGTGTTTTTTATCTTGCTGGGCTTGCTGGCTGATGTGCTTACCGAGGCACCGCTTGGCTATTGGGCATTTTTGAGTTGTCTGTTTTATATCCTCTCCTCAGGCCAAAAGCAGGTCTTGCAAAATGCTTCGCTCGGCCCGCATTGGCTCAGTTTTTTCATCGTCATCCTGATTGTCTATCTGGCCGGTTTCGCCATTGCGCTGCTGCGCGATGATCTGACCTTGCGATTTGGCGGGCATATCCTATCGGCGCTGTTTACCGGTTTATTTTATCCGATTATTGCCGCGCCGCTCAATATGTTGAACAATGCGCAGGCTACGCAGGAGGGTTTGTAATGCCCTTATTCGACAATAATGATGACGGGATGTTTTCACGCCGCCACCTGTTTTTGGCTGCGGCGCAGGGCGGGCTATTTGCTGTCCTGGCCGGGCGGTTGCAATATTTACAAGTCGCCCAATCGGAAACGTATTCGACACTGGCCGAGGCCAATCGGGTCAATATTAATGAATTATCATCCGAGCGCGGCCGTATCCGTGACCGTTTCGGTGAGGTTCTGGCCGATAATGATCAGCGTTTTCAAATCATCCTCGTGCCCGAACAGGCCGGTGATCTGGAGGCGATATTGGCGGCGTTGCAGGATGTGTTGTCGCTGTCTGGCCGACAAATGCGCGATTTGAGGCGGCGCATTAAGCGCGCCCCGAAATTCAAGCCGCTGGTCGCGGTAGATGATTTGAGCTGGGAAGACTTTTCCAAATTCAATCTCAATATTCCCTTCCTGCGCGGCGTTGAAGCCAAAGTCGCCGATAAGCGGATTTATCCTGAAAAGCAGGCGCTGGCCCATCTGGTCGGCTATGTCGGCACCAAGACGGTGGAGGATGTGCGCCGCTTGGGAAATATTGTCGGTGATGTGGTGGGGCGCAGCGGCGTCGAGCGCGAATATGAGGATGCGCTGCGCGGCGAGCCGGGTGTGCGTCATGTCGAGGTCAATGCCTATGGCCGCACCATTCGCGAATTGCGAACCCGTCCCGGTAAGTCGGGCGAGGATTTGCATTTGACGATTTCCGCCGATATGCAGCGCTATTTGACCGAACGTATGCAGGGCCATAGCGGCTCGGCGATTATTATGGATGTCGATACGGGCGAGCTGGTTTCACTGGTCTCGACGCCGGCTTTCGACCCGAATGAATTCAGCCGCGGCATTGACGGCAAAAAATGGGATGCGTTGCTGACGCATGAGAAAAAGCCGCTGATGAACAAGGCACTGCGCGGCCAATATGCGCCCGGCTCTACCTTTAAAATGCTGGTCGCCTTGGCCGCTTTGGAAGCCGATTTGATTAAACCGGAGGAGGAGGTTTCCTGCACCGGCAAATATGAATATGGCGGCGAACAGTTTCATTGCTGGCGCAATGACGGGCATGGCCCGACAAATATGGTGCAGGCGATTGAGCAATCCTGCGACACGTATTTTTATGATTTGGCGCTGCGCGTCGGCATTGACCGTATTGAAGAAATGGCCAAACGTTTCGGCTTCGGCCAAGCGACCGGTATTGATTTGGGCGGTGAAAAGAGCGGCATTGTGCCGGGGCGCGATTGGAAGCGGGCCAATTATGATATTGGCTGGCGCCCGGGGGAGACGGTGATTACCGGCATTGGGCAAGGATATTTGCTATCCACGCCGCTGCAATTGAGCGTTATGACGGCGGCTTTGGCCAATGGTGGCAAAATCGTCACGCCGCGCGTGACCAAGCCGCAAGAGGCGGTCGAGCCGCGTCAACTGGCCGTCGATCCGGATGCGCTGGCGCTTATTCGCTATGGCCTTTATGCGGCCGTCAATCGACCCGACGGCACGGCCTATGCGTCCAGCCTGTTGATTGACGGGCAGCGCATGTCGGGCAAAACCGGCACGGTGCAAGTGCGTCGCATTTCGTTGGCTGAGCGCGAGACCGGGGTTATTCCCAATAGCGAGTTGGATTGGCATTTGCGCGATCATTCGCTCTTTGTCGGCTATGTGCCCCATAATAAGCCACGCTTTGCCGTCACAGTGGTGGTTGAACATGGCGGCGGCGGGGCTTATGTCGCCGCGCCGATTGCCCGCGATGCGATGATCCGGCTCTTATCCTCCGGCCGCTTTGATACCGGCGTGACGGCGCCGAAAGTGCCAAGCCCCGATGCGGTGAAGGCGCGCAATACGGACGCATTTGACGAGGAGCAGGGCTGATGAGCCAGACCAGACAGGCCGGTATTCTGGTGCCGTTTGAGGAGCTGCATAAGCCGCTTTTGGTCTGTATTGCGCTGATGGGGCTGGTCGGTGTGCTGGTGCTGTATTCGGTGGCCGGTGGCGACATGTCGCCTTGGGCGTGGCGGCACGGCGCGCGGCTTATTATCGGTTTCGGCCTGATATATATTATAGCATCGGTTGAATTGCGCACGATTTACATCCTGGCCTATCCGTTTTTCTTCGCCATTTTGGCGCTGCTGATCGGGGTCGAATTATTCGGCACAAAAACCATGGGGGCGCAGCGTTGGCTCGATTTCGGCCTATTTCGTGTGCAACCCTCGGAGTTTATGCGGCTGGCTTTGGTGCTGGCCCTGGCGCGCTATTTCCACCGTGTGCACCCGGCCGATGTCTCGCAACCCTTTTCACTAATTGTGCCGCTTGCCTTGGTCGGCATGCCGGCATTATTAATTCTCAATCAGCCTGATTTGGGCACCAGTATCATGCTCGCCGCCACCGGGTTGAGCGTGTTTTGGCTGGCAGGCGTGTCATGGCGTTATTTCCTTGCCGGCGGTATTGCGCTTATCGCCGCCATTCCGATTGTTTGGCAAAACCTGCTCGATTATCAAAAGCAGCGCGTGCTGGTGTTTCTCGACCCGGAGCGCGATCCGCTCGGTTCCGGCTATCATATTATCCAGTCGAAAATCGGTATCGGCTCGGGCGGCCTGTTCGGCAAAGGGCTGGCGCAGGGCACGCAAAGCCAGCTCAATTTCCTGCCCGAACGGCATACAGATTTCATCTTTTCCAATTTTGCCGAGGAAATGGGCTTTCTCGGCAGTATTGGCCTTTTGGTGCTGTTTGGTATCACGCTGATTGTCATCTTCCGTATGGCGTCGGATATGCGTAACCCGTTTTCGCGTCTGGCAGCGTCGGCCTTTGGCTTTTCGCTATCGATTTATATTATTGTCAATCTGGCTATGGTGATGGGGCTGGCGCCGGTGGTTGGCGTGCCGCTGCCGTTCATTTCCTATGGTGGCACTTCACTCTTGACCTTTATGGTTGGAATGGGCGTCATATTGGCAATGCATAGACAAAGCGCGGCCGACCTGCCGCGATAGGAGGGGATAATGACAATACTGAAAAATAAAGCCGTTCAGGCTATTGGCGGCGTGCTTATTTTACTGGTGGTTGTATTGCTGGTGCGCACCATGGCGCCCGGCGTGACCCAGAATGCCGGTGAGGGGTTTGATTTCACCCCCGATAGCGAGCGCGTCACGCGGCTGATGAGTGATGCGGTCAAATATGAAACCATTTCCTATGGTCGCGACAAGCCGACTTCGGGCAAGCAATTGCTGGCCTTTATCGATTATCTCGAGCGGCAATTCCCGCTGGTGCACAAAAACCTTGAACGCGAAATCGTCAATAAATACTCCCTGCTTTACACATTTGAGGGCACGGGCGACGACAAGCCAGTTGTGTTTCTCGGCCATCATGATGTCGTGCCGGTGGTGCCGGGCACGGAGGGCGACTGGAAGCAACCGCCTTTTGAGGGGGTCGTCGCCGATGGCTTTATTTGGGGCCGTGGCACGTTAGATAATAAGGTTAATATTATCGGTCTGCTAGAAGCCGCAGAAAACATGCTGGCGCAGGGCATTCGCCCGCAACGGACAATCTATTTTGCCTTCGGTCATGACGAAGAACAAGGCGGGATTGACGGCGCGCTGGAGATTGCCAAGCTGATGGAAGCGCGCGGCATTGAAGCCGAATTTCTGGTCGATGAGGGCGGGTTGGTAACGCAAGGCGTGGTGCCCGGCATTGACGGCAAAATGGCGATTATCGCGCCGGCCGAAAAGGGTATTGTGACCTTGCAATTGAAGACCATCGGCGCCGGTGGTCATTCTTCCATGCCGCCAAAGCAAACCTCGATCGGTGTTTTGGCCGCCGCGATTGCCGCGCTTGAGGCCGATCAATTCGATACGGATTTCTCGCATACGCAAAACTTCCTCGAAGCCGTGGCCGATGAAATGCCGTTTGCCAGCCGCTTGGTGATGAATAATCTGTGGCTGTTCAAGCCGGTGGTGATGGCCAGCTTGGCCGATGACAAGCAGGGCATGGCCGGTATGCGCACCACCACAGCGGCGACGATGATCGCCGGTGGCATCAAAGCCAATGTGCTGCCGATTGATGCGACGGCCAAGGTAAATTTCCGTATCCTGCCCGGCGAGACACCGGAGACGGTGCGCGCGCGCGTGATCGAAGTGATAAATGACGATCGCGTTGAGGTAACATTTGACGGCTCCGGTCAGCGTGGCATGGCACCGTCCCCGGTCTCGCCGCTTGCCGGTTTTGGCTGGGAGCATTTGACCTCGGCCATTCGCGATACGGCGGCTCCGGATCGCATTATCATCGCGCCGCGCCTGCTGGTGGCGGCAACCGATACGCGTCATTATCGCAAGATTACGCCGAACCATTACCGCTTCACTTATATGCAATTGCCGAGCAGTGATTTGGGGGCGATCCACGGCACCAATGAACGCATCAGCATTAAGACGCTGAATGATACGGTGCGGTTTTACTTCCGGATGATGACCCAGCTTTAGCCGAGAAGGGCGTCGAGCGCGCCTTTTTTTTCGAGCGCGTAAAGATCATCGCAACCGCCAATATGCGTGTCGTCGATGAAGATTTGCGGCACTGTGTGCCCACCATTGGCGCGTTTGGTCATTTTATCGCGCGCGCCGGGCTGCTGCATGACGTTAATTTCGTCATAGTCAGCACCCTTTTGCTGCAATAGGTCCTTGGCTGCATGGCAGTAAGGACATATCGGTGTGGTGTAGATCTCAATTTTGGCCATGTGAACTCCTGCGTCTAAACTCTTAAAAAACGCCGGATGATGCAAGGCAAAACTTACTCGGCAGCGGCCTCGCTGCTGCTGCTGTCTTCAAGAACTTGAATGTCGCATGCGACTTGGCGACCATTGCGGCCTTCCTGCATGTCAAATTCCACACGTTGATCTTCGATCAATTGTTTAAAGCCAGATGCTTGAATGGCCGTAACATGCACAAAGCAGTCATCGCCGCCATCATCCGGTGTGATAAATCCGTAGCCCTTGGCTGAATTAAACCACTTAACTGTTCCAGTTTTCATAATCGCCTCCACTAATTTGAAAGCGCGCCGAAGCAGGTGAGCCGCCACAACCGAGTAAGGCGCATGGATTGGACGCGTTGCTTCATTAACAGAGATAGGCCGCAATCGGGAAAGGGCGAGCAGATTTTGAAGATTTTTTTGCCTATGACCGTTTATACCGCCATTTATGAGGCAAACAGCCGGTTACAGCCTATTCTTCCTGAATTGCGTCATACAGATAATCATTAATATCAAATGGCGCGGGCAGGGCGTCGACCGGCTCGAAATAGCGCACGGCATAAAGTGAAATATTGCCGTATTTGGTCTCGGCGCGCATATCCAGCGGTGCGGCATAGGCGAGATCGGCGATGCGACCGAAATAAGCCTCAATGGGCGGCAGGTCATTGGCGCGTTCCATGCTGCGTTCGGAGTAACCGGCAATGGGCTGCCAGACAATAGTGCAGCTCACCAGCGGTATCGGGGCGACATAATCATGCGCCGCGGCTTCTATGGCGGCAGGTGTGGCGGCTGTCAGCGTGGCCAGGCGACGCCCGTCAAAAACGCGTATTTCGCCATTGCACGCCGTGTCCAGCGTGTCGCCTGATAGGGGGGCGAGCATAGCGAGGAAAGGGTCAACCGATCCGCCGCCGACTTCAGTAATGTCGACGCGGTTTTTCGGCAGGGCTTCGGGCGGCAATTCATAACCCGAATGAAACTTTACCGGCACGCCCCTATCGTAATCCATATAAGTGGCTTTGACGCCCTCATCATTTGACCATGCGAGGTCAAGCCGCGCCGGTAAAAAGCTGCCGTCCTCAATAGCGCCTTTTGTGGTGGTGACGACATGCGCGTCCGACAGAATATGACCGATACCGGCCGGACCGATATGCGCGCTCAAGCGATAAGCAGTGTCGGAAAGCGAAAGCTGCAACTCGACCTCGCTGAGCAGCACACCGCGAAGGTAAAGCCGGTATTCGGCGGTAAAATGGCGCATATCATCGGCACGGGCGGGGCTCAAAGCCAAAAGGAAAAACAAACCGGCTATGTTAAGGCGTTTCATGCGCTCTCCCAGAATAAGCCAGGCGGCGCGGCCATCAAGCTTGCGCGATATCCTGCTTTAAGGTTCTTGCTGCTATGAAATAGTGGCAACTGCCCCAAATGCCAATAATTATGAAGGCGGCCAGCGCATAAGCCAGGCTTTGTGTGCCATATTGCGGTGCCAAAGCGTCGCTGATCATGCCAACGCCAAGCGGGCCAATGCCAAGGCCGAAAATATTATTGATAAACAGCATAATGGCCGAGGCGAGCGAGCGCATTTCAGGCTTTACAAGCGTATGCAGCATGGCCAGTGTCGGGCCGAAATACAGCGCGCCCATAAGCATGGGGATGAACAGCCAGATAAGCGCGCTTTGCAGGTCCGTTGACATATAAGCCATGAAAGAAAACGGCGCGGTGAAAATACCGACCCCGCCGACCAGCCAGAAATTCCAGCGCACATCGCGCTTGCCCAGCCTGTCGGCGACCATGCCGCCAAGCGCCGTGCCAAGCCCGCCGCCAATACCGATCATCAGGGCCAAAATGCCACCGACTTTTGTTGCCGACATATCGTGCACACGAATAAAGTAACTGGGCAGCCAGGCGACAGCGCCATAACCGACAATAATCAGCAGGGTTGAGCCGATAATCAATTGGCGGATCGACTTTGTGCGCCACATATAGCGGAAGGTCTGCATCATGGGCGGCGCGTCAGTGCCGGATTTATTATCGCTCATCCCGCGCGGCGGATCGCGCAGGGTAAACCAAGCAATGACGGCCAGCACCAGACCGGGCAGGGCGATGACCTGAATGGCGGTGCGCCAGCCATAATTATCATTGATCCAGCCGCCCCCCAAAAAGGCCACAAACAGGCCGAGATTAATGCCCAGCGCAAATACGGCCAGCGGGGTGGCGCGCTCTGACGGGCCATACATATCGGCAATCATGGCGTGCGAGGGCGGGTTGGTGCCGGCCTCGCCAATCCCCACCCCAATCCGCGCCAGCAGCAATTGCAGATAGTTTTGCGCCAGTCCGCAGGCAAAGGTCATAATAGAGAACAGCGATAGCGAGGCGATGATGATTTTCTTGCGCGATACGCGGTCAGCCAAATAGGCGATGGGGATGCCCAAAGTGGCGTAAAAAATGCCAAATGCCAGCCCGGTCAACATGCCGAGCTGCGTATCGGTCAGGCCCATATCGGTTTTGATCGATTGTAAGAGGATGGCGACGATTTGCCGGTCAACATAATTGGCGGTGTAAATCAGCGTCAAAAGGCCGACCGTATAGGCCTTCAAGCCCCGTGAGAAAGAAACCGTGCTCATGAATTGCGGTTTCGGGTGAAGATGTTGGCGCTGTCATTGCGCCCACGAATGATGAAAATAAGCTTGATGATGAGCCAGCAAAAAAACCAGAACATAATCAATTGGCCGACGCTCAGCTTTGCAATATCCATGATCAAATGGGTCGGAGAAATCGAGCCTGCCTGAAGGGCAATGGCCAGCTGCGCCACAAGCCCGGCGACGATTGCGGCCTGCAGAGCCAGCAAATAGGGCCGGTTCTTAAAACGGCTACGGAACCCCCAGAGCAGTGAACAAAGGACAATCAACGCCACCCCAAATGGGTGCGGCGGAAACCCAAAAACGGCGAGTACTTCCGACATGACCTCTCCTTGTCAAAAGAAACTGCCTCAAAGGGCAGGTCAGGTCAACCGCCAGTTAAATCGGTAAGCTAAATCCAGCCTTGCAAATCGCGCTGCGCGAGTTGGCCCAGAAGCGACACGCTTGGCGCGCTGTCATTGAGGCAGGGCACAGTGGTGAAATGCGTGCCGCCGGCTGCTTCGAAATCCTCATGCAGGGCAATGCCGATTTCTTCCAGCGTCTCGACGCAATCGGAGATAAAGCCCGGTGTGACGACAGCGATTTTCTTTGTGCCGCTTTCAGCCAATTCGACGACGGTCTTATCCGTATAGGGTTCCAACCATTTGGTTGGCCCGAAGCGGGACTGGAAAGTCAGGCGCAATTGGCTCTCATCCATGCCGAGCTTTTCGCGCAATAGCCGCGCCGTCTTGGCGCAATGGCAATGATAGGGGTCGCCTTTTTCGAAATAGCTTTGCGGCAGGCCGTGAAACGAGGCGATAATGACATCCGGCGTCCAATCCAGCGTCGCCAAATGCTCTTTGACTGAGGCGGCCAGCGCCTCAATATATGCGTCATGGTCGTGCCACGGTGCGGCGGTGCGAACGGCCGGTTGCCAGCGCAGCTTCAACAGCGCGCGAAACACATCATCATAGACACTGGCCGAGGTAGAAGCACTATATTGCGGGTAAAGGGCCATGACGGAAATACGCTCGCAGCCCGCTTCGCGCATGGCTTTGAGCTTATCCTCAATCGACGGCTTGCCATAGCGCATCGCCCAATCGACCATCACCTTATCGCCCATTTCGGCCTGGACCAGTTCTGCCTGACGGCGGGTGAAATAACGCAACGGGCTTTCATTGCTTTCGCTGCGCCAAATCTTTGCATAGGCCTCGGCCGACTTTTTCGGCCGTGTGTTCAAAATGATACCGCGCAAAATGGGCTGCCAAATAAGCGGCGACGTTTCGATAACTCGGCGATCGCTTAAAAACTGCTTGAGATAGGGTCTCAGGCCCTTTTTATCGGGGCTGTCAGGCGTGCCGAGATTGACCAGCAAAAGACCGGTTTTTCCAAAGGCGACGGGGGGGTGCGTATCAGGCAGCATGGCGCGTTACTGGGCGGCAGGGATGGAGACACTATCCGGCATGTCGCGTGAAATGCCCAAATATTCCCAGACTTCCTTCACCGCTTCGACCAGCGCATGCATCATCAAATCATTATGTAGCGGGGTCGGTGTGATACGCAGACGCTCCGTGCCACGCGGCACGGTTGGATAATTAATCGGTTGAATATAAATATTATGCTCTTTCAGCAGGCGGTCAGAGGCGGCTTTGCACGCCACCGGATCGCCGACCATAAGCGGCACAATATGGGTATTGGTGCGCAGAACCGGTAGGCCCGCCATTTCCAATAATGTCTTCAGACGCTCGGCGCGTTCTTGGTGCTGCGCGCGCAAATCATTGGCCCGCTTGACCAGTTGCACAGATTTAATCGCGCCTGCGGCAATGGCCGGCGGCAGCGAGGTAGTAAAAATAAAGCCCGGCGCGTAAGAGCGAATGGCATCAACCAGATTGCGCTTGCCGGTAATGTAGCCGCCCATAATGCCAAAGGCTTTGGCCAGCGTGCCCTCAATAATATCGAGGCGGCGCATCAGGCCGTCACGATCGGCAATGCCGCCGCCACGATTGCCATACATGCCGACAGCATGCACTTCGTCGAGATAGGTTAGCGCGCCGTATTTTTCGGCCAAATCGCAGATTTCGGCAATTGGCGCAATATCGCCATCCATCGAATAAACGCTTTCAAAAGCGATGATTTTCGGGCGCTCCGGATCGGCTTCCCGCAAAAGCTGTTCCAAATGCGCCAGGTCATTGTGTCGCCAAATCAGCTTGCTGCAGCCGCTTTGGCGCACGCCTTCAATCATTGAGGCATGGTTGAGCGCATCAGACAGGATAAGGCAATCGGGCAGCAATTTGCCGAGAGTCGAAATCGTTGCTTCGTTGGAGATATAGCCCGAGGTAAAGACCAGCGCGGCTTCCTTATCGTGCAAATCGGCCAGCTCACGCTCCAATTCGACAATCAAATGATGCGTACCGGAAATATTGCGCGTGCCGCCGGCGCCTGTGCCCATATTGTCAATCGCGGCTTTCATGGCGTCCATAACCTCGTGGTTCTGGCCAATGCCGAGATAATCATTCGAGCACCAAACCGTAATTTCGCGCGGCGGGGTCATGGAATAGTCAATGGCGCGCGGAAAATCGCCGGCCCGACGGGCCAAATCGGTAAACACGCGATAACGGCCCTCTTCGTGCAGGGCGTCCAGCGCTTGGTTCATATATTTGTCGTAATCGACGGACATATCTTTCTCGCTGCCTCTTGGCTAATGGCTAAGACTTACCGCATACGCAGGTAAAATGCCAGCTTACAAAGGTATTTAGCCGAAATGCCGCAGGCGTTTTATTCGTCGCCGTCTTTACGAATAAAGGTGACGGCGAAATATTCTTTGCCGTCGAACAAGTCAGTCGGTTCGCCGGGGCCATCAATCATCATATACCGACGCGGGGTAATTTGACCTTCCATGCGATAGCCGCGCGCGCTCATATTGCGGCGGTGAAACTCCATGGCCGCCGGCGTAAACTCTTCCGCCAATACGGTAATGCGTTCCGGTTGCTTGGCCTCATCGGTCATATTTTAGTCCCTCTCGCGTGAATCACTCTTTAAACAATTAAGGCCTCGACACGCAAATGTCGAGGCCTTGAAAGCTGTTAAGAGGCGGTTTTTGGCTTAATAGCCGCCCAAATCCGCATAGCGATCGCGGTGAAAGCCGCTATCGCCGAAAATTTGCGCCTGCACACGGGCGCGCTTCATATACAGGCCAATATCAACCGCATCGGTCATGCCGATACCGCCATGCATTTGCACGCCTTCATTGGTGATGAGGCGCGCCGCTTCACCAATGCGTGCTTTCGCCAGACTGGCCAATTGCGGGATATCGTTGCGCCGTTCGTCAAGCGCCGACAAAGCGTCGAGCAGAACCGATTGGCAAATCTCAATCTCGCAGAACATTTCGGCGGCGCGGTGTTGCAGCGCCTGAAATGTGCCGATGATTTTACCGAATTGCTTGCGCTCTTTCAGATAATCCAGCGTCGTGTCAAAAACCGCTTCGGCACCGCCCAGCATTTCAGCCGACAGGCAAATGCGCCCCAGATCCAGAACCGGCTCAAGATCGGCAAAAGCACCGCCTTCGCCGCCCAGCAACGCATCGCCCGAGACAGTGACATTGTCGAGCTTAATATTGGCGCAATTGCGATGATCAACCATCATGGTGCGCTGCGTGCTGACCCCGTCAGCCGCGGCATCGACCAAGAACATGGACAGGCCCTGTGTGTCGCCGGCTTGACCGCCCGTGCGGGCCACGACGATCAGTTTGTCGGCAATATGGCCGTCCAGCACAAAGGTTTTTTCGCCGGACAGCACATAATTGCCGCCGTCTTTGGTCGCCGTCATGGTGATGGCGGCCGGATTGTGATGCGCGCGTTCCTCTAGAGCCAGCGCCATCAACAATTCACCGGCAGCGATTTTCGGCAGCAAATCGGCTTTTTGCTGTTCCGACCCGGCTTTCATGACCAGACCGGCACCCAGCACGCCCGTCGCATAAAGCGGCGTGGCGGCCAATGTGCGCCCGGCCTCTTTCATGACAATGCCCAGCCCTATCGGGCCAAAGCCCGTGCCGCCTTGCTCTTCCGGGATCAAAATCCCGGCAAAGCCAAGCTCGACAATTTGTTGCCAGACGGCTTTGTCATAGCCGTTTTCGTCTTCTTCATCGCGCAATTTACGCAAGTTTGTGACTGGAACCTGTTCGGTGAAGAAATCCTTCGCCATGTCCCGCAGCATAGTTTGTTCTTCTGAAAGCACGAGTGCCATCGTTTATTCCTCCCAATATTCAGAGCGTGGTCAGCACTATGTCTTAAGCGTCGGGCAGGCCGAGAACGCGTTTGGCAATCACATTAAGTTGCACTTCAGACGTGCCGCCTTCAATGGAATTACCTTTTGAACGCAGCCAGCTGCGGGTGACGGCCAGCTCTTTCGAGTCGAAGCCTTCGCCTTCCCAGCCCAGAGCTTGCGAGCCCATAACGTCGAGCAGCAGTTCAAAGCGGCGCTTATTCACTTCCGTGCCGTAATATTTGAACATGGAAGCAGCGGCGCCCATGCCTTGGCCGGCTTTGGCTTCGGCGCTGGCGCGTTTCAGCGTTAGGCCAAAAGCTTGCTGGTCCATTTTGTGCTCGGCAATGGCACTGCGGACACCGGTATTGGCAATCTTATCGCCATCGGCACCGAAGTTTTCTTTGGCCACGGCTTCCATGCCGCCCATTGAGGCAGCACCGGCGCCCATGCCCATGCCGGAAATCATGCTGCGTTCATGCTCGAGCAGGCGTTTGGCAATGGTCCAGCCTTTGTTCAGTTCGCCGACCAGATTTTCTTTCGGCACTTTCACATCAGTCAGGAATGTTTCGCAGAACGGCGAGGCACCCGAAATCAGTTTGATCGGGCGCGCTTCAACGCCTGCGGTTTCCATATCGATCAGCAGGAAAGAAATGCCGTCATGCTTAACCGTCGTATCGGTGCGCACGAGACAGAAAATCATATCGGCTTTATCGGCATAGGAGGTCCAAACCTTCTGGCCATTGACCAGATAATGGTCGCCCTTATCCTCGCATTTGGTCTGCAGACCGGCGAGGTCAGAGCCGGCACCCGGCTCAGAATAACCCTGGCACCAACGAATTTCGCCTTTGACGATTTCCGGAATGTATTTTTTCTTTTGCTCTTCGCTGGCAAATTCCAGCAGCGCCGGGCCAAGCATCCAGAGGCCGAAGCTGGTCAAGGCCGGGCGCGCTTTAATGCGGCCAAGCTCTTCTTGCAGAATTTTGTTTTCTTCTTTTGACAGCCCGCCGCCGCCATATTCGGCCGGCCAGGTCGGCGCGGTCCAGCCGCGTTCGCCCATGCGGTCCATCCAGATTTTCGTGTCCGGATTCGGGTAGCTCGGATTACGCCCGCCCCAGGGCATTTCGCGTTCGGGCATGTGTGTGCGCATTGAGGCCGGGCAGTTTTCTTCCAGCCAAGCGCGGGTTTCCTCGCGGAAAGTATCAAGAGCGGTCATATCCATCTCCTCCTCAAACTATGTGGCAAAACTTTAGCATTTTCGCGGCGCAGGGCAAGGGCTTGGCGATTTGCGCCGCGTGGCATCTGGCCGCAGCATTGCGCTTTACGGGATTTCAAAACCCTCAAGGTTTTCGCCCGTGCCGCTGGTGACATAGCGTGCCGGGGTCTCGCCCTTGGCATAGCTCAAAAGCGATTGCGCAATTGATTCATAGCGGCCGCGGTCGGCGCCATTTGTATGCGCCGCCATATGTGGCGTCAGCAGCACATTATCGAGGCTGTTGAAATCATGCTTCGAACCTTGATACGGCCCACCGCGATCCGGGTCAGCCTCAGGCGTGATAATATTGCCGGGATAACGATACCAAGTGTCGAGCGCGGCACCGGCAATGCGTTTTTCCGACAGGGCGGCAAATAGCGCATCCTCGTCAATTACCTCGCCGCGCGCCACATTGATGATATAGGCGTTGCTTTTCATTTGCCCGAAAGCGGCGGCATTGATCATGCCTTGCGTCTCATCATTCAGGTCACATGTGACGACGAGATAATCACTCTCGGCCAAAAGGCGCGGCAGGTCAGACTGCACGCCAATCCAATCAAGCGGGGCCGGGGCTGTCTCGCGCGCACTGCGCGCCACGGCGGAAAGGTTCATCCCAAAGGCTGCGGCGCGGGCTGCGACGGCTTTCGCAATTTCGCCATAGCCGATAATCCCGACATGGGCGCTGCGTAAATCGCCATGCCGTGCCTCGGGCGCCGCATTGCGACCGGCACGTCGCCATTGGCCGTTCAGCATGTCATTATGCATAGCACGCAATTCCAGCGCGTGTTCCAGCATCGCACCGAGCACATATTCAGCCATTGGCGCTGCATGGCCACCGGCATTGCAAATCACCAGACCTTGGGGCAGGAAGCCGGGGTCGAGCCAATCCGTGCCGACCCAAGGTTGCAGCAGGATTTTCAAATTCGGGGCGGCCATGAGCGCGGCGAAATTGCCCTGTGTCAGGATAAAATCAGCGCTCATCACCGCCGCTTCGCAGCGCGCAATAATCGCGTCACGCGCGGCCAAATCATCATCGCAGGGCCAAATATCGACCACCCACTCATCATCATGCGCGGCCATGGTTTCGGCGATAATGGCGGCGTAGCGCGCGCCCATTTGGCCGAAAACGGCGATATGTCGGCTCATTTGATTTCCTTTAGGCGCGTTGCTCAGGCACGTTTGCCGACTTCATCGACGGCAAATTCAGTAACCGATTTATAATCCGCCTTGCCGTTTGGTGCTCGGAAGGGCGGGCCACCTTGGAAGACGTGTTTCGGGGTTTTGTAGGCAGCCAGTTTGGTTTTGCAAAAGGCTTTCAATTCGGCCTCGTCAAACCCGCCGCCCTCGACGGTTTTCACCACAGCCGTAACGGCTTGGCCCCATTTTTCATCCGGCACACCGACCACCAGCGCATCGTCAATCGCATCATGCAGCTTCAGTGCTTCTTCGACTTCTTCGGGATAAATTTTCTCACCGGCTGAGTTAATGCACACGGAGCCGCGGCCCAGCAGGGTCAATTCACCCTCCGGCGAGACCAGACAATAATCGCCCGGGATAGAAAAACGCTGACCGTTAATCGTCTTAAAGGTCTTGGCGGTTTTTTCTTCATCCTTGTAATAGCCCAGCGGAATCGGTCCACCAAAGGCAATAAAGCCCGGCGTCTCGCTGCCCCACGGGATTTCATTGTCGTTTTCGTCAAACACTTTGCAATATTCATTTGTGGTGAATTTGGCGGTTTTGACCGGCATATTCTTCATCGTGATGGAAGAGCCGAAGCCGATTGCTTCCGACGAGCCGAAGCTGTCGGCCAGCATGCATTCATCGGGGAGGTAATCGAGCATTTCCTGCTTCACTTCCATCGACCACATAACGCCGGATGAAATAATCGAGGCCATGGAGCTGACATCATAGCGCCCCGGATTGTCTTTCAACTCGGCCAGCATCGGCTTGGCGAAAGCGTCGCCGACAATCGCCATATAATCGACTTTGCGGCGCTCGACCACTGACCACAGCTCGCTCGGGTTCATCGAGGCGGCTTCCAGCGTCACAATGGTGCCGCCATTCATCAACACGCCCATGGCGGTGAACAGACCGGTGCCATGCATGAGCGGGCAGGCCGGAATATAAACCTGACCCGGGCCTTTTTCCTTCAGGCCGGCGACCAGCTCATCCATGGTTTCAGGCACTTCGCCGAGCGCGCGCAGGGCCAGCGTTTGCGTTTCGCGCAAATTATGGTGCTCCCACATCACGCCTTTCGGCATGCCGGTTGTGCCACCCGTATAGAGAAAAGGCTGGTCCTCGCCGCTGCGCTCAATATCGAGATTGCTGCCGTCGCCCGCATTGACCAGCGTCTCATAATTGAGAATACCGTCGGGCAAATCCTGCCCATCGCCAACCTCAATCCATTGCGTGACCTTGGGTAGGCGCGGGCGCAATTGCTCAACATTGTCACGAAACTCTTTGCCGTAAACCACGACAGTGGCATCGGAATTGTCGAAAATATAATGCACCTCATCGGCGACATAGCGGTAATTTACGTTCACATGCGTCAGGCGGCCCCGAAAACACGCCACCAGCAGCTCGCTATATTCCGGGCGGTTGCGCATATAAAAGCCGACTTTATCGCCCGTCTCAGCGCCATTGGCCCGCAAATTGCGCGCCAGATTATTCGACCGCACGTTCATCTCAGCCCAACTGATCTCGCGGTCCCCATGCACCAATGCCAGATGATCCTCGGGCAAAACCGGCACAATCGCATCAATGATATCGCCGAAATTCCACTGCATAACATCCTCCCAAATGCTTTGATTTGGCTAAATGCTAGTGCAAGAGCGAACCCCGTGCCAAGCGGAAACCGTCACCGACGCGAAATTTTCTTCCTCACCCTCCGAGCCGTGCTAGAAGAGGGCATGGAATCACCGATCTTTTTTCTGCTGGCAGGTTTTGTCGTTTTGGGTGTTGCCGGCGAGGCGCTCTTGCGCGGCGCCGTCACTGTGGCGGCCAAACTCAATATATCGCCGCTGATTATCGGTCTCACCATTATCGCTTTCGGCACATCGGCGCCTGAATTGACCGTTTCAGTCAATGCCGCGCTTGGCGGCCAGCCGGATATTTCCATCGGTAATGTGGTGGGCAGCAATATCGCCAATATTTTGCTGGTGCTCGGCATGATGGCCGTGGTCAGCCCGTTCACCGTGCAGGACACGACACTGACACGCGATGGCGGCTTTATGCTCGGCGTGTCGTTTCTCTTATTCGCGCTTGGCCTTTACGGCTTTATCAGCCTGCCCATCGGGCTGGTTATGTTGGCCGTGCTGGTCGGCTTTACGGTCTATCTTTACACCAGCACGCGCTCTGCCGCCGATGCGGCGGAAGCCGAGGCCGGTGTCGATGAAAACCAAGTGCCGGGCGGGCTGGCTGTTGCCATTCCGGTGCTGTTGGCCGGTCTGGCCGGCATTGTTTGGGGGGCCGACCTGATGGTCGACGGTGCGGTCGGTCTGGCGCGGCAATTCGGTATTCCCGAGGCGGTGATCGCGCTTAGCCTTGTTGCCATCGGCACGTCTTTGCCCGAGCTTGCGGTTTCTATGGTGGCCGCCATGCGTGGTCATGCAGCCTTGGCGGTCGGCAATATTATCGGCAGCAATATCTCCAATATATTGCTTATTCTGGGCGGCACGTCTTTGGTGGCCGCGCTGCCGATTTCGTCGGATATGGCGATGCGCGATATTCCGGTCATGTGCGGCGTGGCCTGCCTTGGCCTGTTGTTCATGGTGTCGGGGCGACGCATGGCGCGCGGCGAGGGGCTTTTATGTCTGGCGCTGTATGCCGCCTATATGGGCTTTATTTTTTCGGCTTAATCGGCTAAATCAAAATCACACACGCTGCGGAGATGAATGTGATTGTAAATTTGCGACGACGATAAAAGTCCGGTCCTTTTGAAGGCCGGTGTTGTCGTGCGCCAATTTCACATTTTTCGGGGCCAGTCCCCATAGCGGAACCATCATGAATTTTTTTGATATCAGCCAAAAAGATGCGGCAGCGGATGAGCTGGCCCTTCTTCTCGACACAAGTTTCGGGCCGGGCCGGCTGGCCCGCACGGCCGAGCGCTTGCGCGAAAACAATCAGGCCATTGCCGACCATAGCCATTGCGCGCGCAGTGCCGACGGTGCACTGGTCGGCACAATCAGCTATTGGCCGATCGCTATTGGGGCTGATATCGGCCTGTTGCTGGGGCCGCTGGCCGTGCACCCCGATATGCAAGGCCGCGGGGTCGGGCAGGCGCTGATGGCTGCCTCGCTGGCGACGATTAATGCGGCGCGGTTTCCCTTTACCCTGCTGGTCGGCGACCTGCCTTATTATGAAAAAGCCGGTTTTGCCATTGCACCTGCTGTTGTCCGGCTGCCCGGGCCGGTCGATGCGGCGCGGCTTTTGCTGCGCCCAAACGCGCCCGAACATGCGACCCTTTGTGCCGCATTGTCCGGTAAGGTTCGCCCGGCGCCCTAAATGTGCTACTTATTCAGTGAACCGAGGGGGCAGCCTCAAAAGGAACGCACATGACCCAAGACGCCGCCAATGCGCTGATGAAAGTCATCGCCGATGCCGAGAAAGCCGGTGCCGATAAAAAGACCGGCGAAAAAGGTCTGCCGCCGGTGCATTTATGGGAGCCGGATTATTGCGGCGATATCGGCATGAAGATCGCCCGTGACGGCCAATGGTATTACGATAATTCGCCGATTGGCCGCAAAAAGCTGGTGCGCTTATTCTCGACCATTTTGCGCCATGATAAGGATGGCGAGCATTATTTGGTCACGCCGGTCGAAAAAATCCGCGTTGAGGTAGAAGACGCGCCCTTTGTTGCGACACTGATGCAGGTGGCCGGCAGCGGCCAAGAACAAGTGCTGCGCTTTGAAACCAATGTCGGTGATTTTGCCGAGGCCGGCCCCGACCATGCCATGCGTTTTGAGATTGATGCGGCCAGCGGCGAGCCGTCGCCTTATGTTCATGTTCGCGCCCGCCTCGAGGCACTGATCAGCCGTGCGGTTTTTTATGATTTGGTTGAGCTTGGTGTGGTGGAAGGCGATAAGTTCGGCGTTTGGAGCCATGGCGTGTTTTTTCCGATTACCGACGCGACCGAAGTCGACGCGGCAGAATGAATTATCGCGCCAAACTTGAGGCTATTGTCAGCCGCGATCTGCCCGCGCCCGATCAATTGACCGGACTGGGACAATTGCGCGATCAGCGCGTCGAACATGATTTGAGCGAGACGGAAATCGACGAATTGACCAAAGATTTGCGGCTGGCCGCCGTGCTGGTGCCGCTGGTCGAACATGATGACGAGCCGTCGATTTTGCTGACGCGCCGCGCCGACCATCTCGATAAACATTCCGGCCAAGTGGCGTTTCCCGGCGGCAAGGTGGAAGACAGCGATGCCGACCCCATTGCGACGGCTTTGCGCGAAGCCGAGGAAGAAATCGGCCTTGACCCGGCTTATGTCGAAATTGCCGGTGTGTTGGAAACCTATCAGACCGGCACGGGTTTTCTTATCCTGCCCGTGGTCGGTTTTGTGCGCCCCGGTTTCTCGCTGACGCCCGACGCCAATGAGGTGGCTGATATTTTCGAGGTGCCGGCGCATATTGCCTTGACCGAGGCCAGCTATGAAACCGGCTCGCGCGAGTGGAAGGGCCGCATGTGGAACTTTTATTCTTTGGACTATCAGGGCTATAATATTTGGGGAGCGACGGCAGGCGTGCTAATGCATATGAGCCGGAGGATAGCCGAATGATAAGAATTATTTTAATAAATCTGTTGCTGTTCAGCGCGCCGTTTATCGCGGCATGGGCGTGGATGAAATTTATCGCGATCAACCATCCGGATGAAAAAAGGCGCCGCACTTATGCCATTGCCGCGCTGGTCGGTTTGGCGCTGGTGGTGGCCAGCCTATTGAGCTATCGTATAGCCACAGGCAATGCCCCGGAGGGCACATATGTGCCGCCCAGTTTCAAAGATGGCGAAGTCGTTCCCGGCAGATTTGAATAAGCGGCCAAAAGCCGGATTAAGTAGCCGGATCAAGTAAATGGAAAAACTGGAACCACAGCACAGCGAATGGCTGCAGCGTTCGCAAACACAAACCGTTTTGAGCGTTCTGAACGGTGACGGCGCGGTGACGCGCTGCGTTGGCGGCTGTGTGCGCGATACGCTTATGGGCCAGGCGAATATTGACACGGAAGTCGATATGGCGACGAATTTGTCGCCGGAGAAAGTCATGGCGCGGCTCGAAGCGGCGCATATCAAAACCGTGCCGACCGGCATTAAGCACGGCACGGTCTCGGCCATCCTTTATGACACCGCCCCCGAAAAAAAAGAGAGACCGCTGGTTTATGAGGTGACGACATTACGCGTCGATATTGAAAGCAATGGACGTCATGCCGAAGTAGCGTTTACGCAAGACTGGCAGGGCGATGCGGCGCGGCGCGATTTTACCATAAATGCGCTTTACGCCGATGCTGACGGCACGCTGCACGACCCGACCGGTGATGGGCTGGCTGATATTAAGGCGCAGCGCGTGCGCTTTATCGGTGACGCGCAAGCGCGTATCGCTGAGGATTATTTGCGCGTGCTGCGCTATTTCCGTTTCCATTTTCGCATGACCCCCGACACCGCGCCCGATGAAGACGCGCTGGCGGCCTGTCGCGCGGCGGCGGCCGGTTTGCGTGGCCTGTCGGGCGAGCGCAAGCAAATGGAAATGCTGAAAATCATGGGCCTGCCGCACGCACATAGCGCGGCGCGCACATTGCAACACGCGGGTTTGCTGCGTCCGGTTTTGGGTGCTGAGCCGGTCGAGTTCGATATGCTGGCGGCGATGATGACGCTGGATGAGGACCCGCTGCTGCGGCTGATGACGTTGATGCCGTCAACCGATGCCGGTCATGTACTGGCGGCCACTTTGCGGCTGTCAAAAAAACAAACCATGCGGGTGATGATGGCACTGGAGCGCCCGCTCGATGTCGCCAAGCTGCGCCACGCGCTATATTTTGACGGCGCGCAAGCCGTCGCCGATCGGGCGCGTCTGGCGCTGGCGGCCGGGCAGGGCGACAGGTCGGCACTGGAAGCTGCGCTCGTCACTGCCGCTGCTTTTGAAAAACCGCGCTTCCCGCTGACCGGTGCCATGATGCAAGCGGCCGGTATTGCCACCGGGCCGGATATGGGCGTCATGTCAAAAGCGCTGGAGGATTGGTGGGTCGAGCAGGGTTTCCCTGACGCCGATGCGGTGCAAGCGGAGTTGAAAAAGCGGCTTACGCCCACGCAACCATAGGCGGCATGGATGACAATATGCTCTCCACATTGCCGCCGGTTTTCAGGCCGAACATGGTGCCGCGATCATAGAGCAGGTTGAATTCCACATAGCGGCCGCGGCGTTGCATTTGCTCTTGGCGCAGGGCCGCATCATAAGGCAGGTCAATGCGGCGCTTGGCAATCTCGGGATAGACATCGACAAAAGCGCGGCCGACATCTTGCGTAAAAGCAAAATCAGCATCCCAATCGCCGCTATCCAAATGATCGTAGAAGATACCGCCCGTGCCGCGCATTTCATTGCGGTGCGGCAGGAAAAAATATTCATCGCATTCCGCCTTGAAGCGCCGATAGTAATCGGCGTCATGCGCGTCGCAAGCGGCTTTATAAGAGGCATGAAAATCGCGCGTATCCTCGTGATCGGCATGGCGTTGCGCGTCCAGCATGGGCGTTAAATCGCCGCCGCCGCCAAACCAGCCCTTTGTCGTCACCACCATGCGCGTATTCATATGCGCGGTCGGCGCGTTGGGATTGGTCGGGTGAATGATGACCGAAATGCCCGACGCCCAAAAGCGCGGGTCGTCCTCGGCACCGGCCACTTGCTTTCTGAATTCTTCGGAAAATTCGCCATAGACGGTGGAGATATGCACGCCGGCTTTCTCAAATGCCGCGCCGTGCAGCATTGACATTTCACCGCCTCCTAAATCCTCTGTGCCGTCGCCGCGGGCCCATTTTTTGCGCTCGAAAACGGCCCCGTCTGGCTCCAGTGATTCGAGGCGGGCGCATAAAACGTCGCGCAGCGTTCTGAACCAGTTTGATGCGGTTTTTTTCCGCTGATTCCAGATATTTTCGTCCACTTTATCCCCGCTTTGTGACCGGCCCGGGTCACTTATAGAAAAATAACGTTATTCCAATGATTTAGCGGCTTTGCGCGCGGCGCGCAATGCGTCGTTTTCTGCGTCATGGTGACACATTATATAAGCCGCCGTCTCCCTATAGTTTGCGCCTACTCGCGGCTTGTATATAAAGAGCAAGCAATGAGGGGGCTAGAAGGAGAGCAAGATGGCGGACGAACAACATCCGACCCAAAGTCAGGGTGACGAAACCAATCGTCGAGATTTTCTATATTTGGCGACCGGCGCATTCGCCGCTGTGGGCGCAGCAAATATTGTGTGGCCTTTGATCCACCAAATGAACCCGGATGCGTCAGTCAAAGCATTGGCCTCCATCGAAGTTGACCTGTCTGCCATTGAGACCGGCCAGTCGATTACGGTGACATGGCGCGGTAAGCCGGTGTTTATCCGCCGCCGCACGGCCGATGAGATTGCCGTTGCGCGCGATGTGCCGGTTTCTGACCTGCCCGACCCGCAAATCGATGCGGACCGCGTCCAAAAGGATGAATGGTTGGTGATGGTCGGCATTTGCACCCATTTGGGCTGCGTCCCGCTGGGCCAAGCCGGCGACTTTAATGGCTGGTTCTGCCCATGCCATGGTTCGCATTACGATACATCAGGCCGTATCCGCAAAGGTCCGGCCCCGAAAAATCTTGAAGTCCCGGCATATGAGTTTGTCGGCGATACACGCATTAAAATTGGTTAGGAATTGAATGATGAGCGGTGAAAGCACATACAATCCCGGCAATGGTTTTACCCAGTGGCTCGACACGCGCCTGCCGATTATCCGTCTGGCGCATGACAGCTTTGTCGATTATCCGACGCCGAAAAACCTCAATTACTGGTGGACCTTTGGCGGTATCCTGACTTTCTGCCTGGTGACGCAAATCATCACCGGCATTATCCTCGCCATGCATTACACACCGCATGTCGATTTTGCCTTTAACTCGGTCGAACATATTATGCGGAATGTGAATTATGGCTGGCTCATCCGCTATATTCACGCCAATGGCGCGTCGATGTTCTTCCTTGCCGTTTATATCCATATCTTCCGCGGCCTGTATTACGGCTCATATAAAGCCCCGCGCGAAGTGCTGTGGATCCTTGGTGTGATTATTTATCTCTTGATGATGGCCGCAGCCTTTATGGGCTATGTGTTGCCTTGGGGCCAAATGAGCCTGTGGGGTGCGACGGTTATCACCAATCTGTTCGGCGCCATTCCGGTGGTTGGCGAAAGCGTCGCCATCTGGCTGTGGGGCGGTTATTCGGTTGATAATCCGACCCTGAACCGCTTCTTCTCGCTGCATTATCTCATCCCATTCCTGATTATGGGCGTTGTCATTTTGCACATTTGGGCGTTGCACGTGCCGGGCAATAATAACCCGGTCGGTATTTCGGTGAAAAGCAAACAGGATACGGTGCCGTTCCACCCGTATTACACGGTGAAAGACGGTTTTGCGCTGGCAATCTTCCTTATCTTGTTCTCATACTTCATCTTCTTTGCCCCTAATGTGCTGGGCCATGCCGATAATTATATTCAGGCCAACCCGCTGGTGACACCGGCGCATA
The DNA here is from genome assembly GCA_965658615.1 of Alphaproteobacteria bacterium. Lineage (GTDB taxonomy): Bacteria > Pseudomonadota > Alphaproteobacteria > RS24 > RS24 > UBA8337. The sequence continues at coordinate 29,358 of CBFHSX010000014.1, forward strand.
TCGTGCCGGAATGGTATCTCTTGCCGTTCTACGCCATTCTGCGCGCCGTGCCCGATAAGCTGGGCGGCGTGTTGCTGATGTTCGGTGCGATTTTTGTCCTGTTCCTGCTGCCTTGGCTCGACACATCGAAAGTCCGCTCGGCTCGCTATCGTCCGCTGTTCAAGCAGTTCTACGTTTTGTTTGTCGTTGACTGCCTGATGCTCGGCTATCTAGGTGCCATGCCGGCCGAAGGCATTTACATCGTGCTGGCGCGTATCGGTACGGTTTACTATTTCGCTCACTTCCTGGTCGTCCTGCCGGTTTTGGGCATTATCGAAAAGCCTAAAGATGTGCCGGAATCAATTTCCGAACCGGTGCTGGCTGCACAACCGGCCGAATAAGGCTTTTGAGGGGGAATATGAGAATGCAATTTGGATTGAAGACCCTATTAAGTGCTGCCGTGCTCGCTGTGAGCCTGACGGCACTACCTCTCGCGCCGGCCCAAGCGGCCGGTGATGCCAAGCACCCGGCAGCGATTGACTGGAGCTTTAACGGTCCTTTCGGCACCTATGACCGCAATGCGCTGCGCCGCGGTTATCAGGTCTATGTCGAGGTTTGTGCGGCTTGCCATTCGATGAACCAGATCGCTTTCCGCAATCTGTCGCAGCCGGGCGGCCCGGAATTTTCCGAAGCCGAGGTGAAAGCGCTGGCCAAGCAATATATCGTCGAAGACGGGCCGGATGATTATGGCGACATGTATGATCGTGATGCGCTGCCGAAGGATAAGTTTCCCTCACCCTATCCGAATGAAAACGCGGCACGCGCAGCCAATGGCGGTGCTTATCCGCCGGATCTGAGCCTCATCAATAAAGCCCGTGGCGGTGGCCCGGATTATATCCATGCCCTGCTGAGCGGTTACGAGGATGCACCGGAAGGCGTCGAAATGCGCCCGGGGCTGTATTACAACCCGTATATGCCCGGCGGTAAAATCGCCATGCCGGCACCGCTGATGGAAGACATTGTCGAATATTCTGACGGCACAGCGGCCACGGTCGAGCAAATGTCGCTGGACGTCACGCATTTCCTCAATTGGGCGGCCGAGCCCGAGCTGGAAGAGCGCAAGCGCACCGGTTTCATGGTGCTGATTTATCTGACTATTTTTGCCGGTCTGATGTATTTCTCCATGCGCAAAATCTGGGCCGACCAACATTAATTTTATTTCGGCGCAAACTTGGCTTATGGCCCATGCGCCGAAACGGGTCGCCAACAGCTGATGCTGTTGGGCGTTGACTTACTGACCACCCTTTGAATTTAAAACCCCGCTTCAGCCATGGAGCGGGGTTTTTTCTTGCTCGCGCCGCCACGCTTTGGCACGATTGATCAAACGCTCAATAAAAACAAAAAGGAGCGATTATGATTAAGCTTTTCGGATTTCCTTTTATCGCCGCCGGGCTGATGACCATGGCATGGGTATCCACCCTAGGCGGCAGCCCCGGCATTGTGCTCAGCGGCCTTGTAATCTTTGTCGTCAATTTCTGGATTGTGCTGCTGGCGCGACGACGGGCGGTTTGAGATTCCCGACCGGATCTCAAAACACTCTAAATATCAAAGTTGGTTTCCCCAGAAGATGCAACTTGACCGGCGTACAAGCGTTGCCTCTTATGGACAGCGTGAGGTGTGGTGGTGCCAGCTTGGCGTGAATATCGGCTATGAAATTTATGGCCATGGACAGGCTTTTACGCGACCTGTTCTTGTCCTTCAAAAATATAGCCGCTTTACATTTCTGGCAGCACCGCTATCGACAGCGGCACCGAAGACGCAGCTGCATGTCCCCGTGACTATAGCGGGGCGGCAAGGCATTGTTCGTCTCGATCAATTGCGAACACTCGATGCGCGGCGGCTTGTCGGAAAGCGTTTGGCTAAAATGTCACCGTTAGCTTTTGCAAACATTCAGCAAACAGTGCGTCGACAATTTGAAAAAAATTTTCCCCGCCAAAGCGAAACTCGGGCGGGGTTGTGTGCCTAATGGCAAAAGCGCTCATAGCATAGCCGAAATATAGGCATTGTCAAAATATTGCCGCGCTAAACATTAAACCGAAACAGCATCACATCGCCGTCTTCGACGATGTATTCCTTGCCTTCTTGGCGCAGGCGGCCGGCGTCACGGGCACCTTGTTCGCCGCTATGCTCGGTATAATCGGCATAGGCGATGGTTTCGGCCTTGATAAAACCGCGTTCAAAATCCGTGTGGATGACGCCGGCGGCTTGCGGGGCTGAGGTGCCGCGTTTGATCGTCCAAGCGCGGCTTTCTTTCGGTCCGGCGGTGAAATAGGTGATGAGGTCGAGCAGCGCATAGCCCTGACGGATAAGGCGGTTGAGGCCCGGCTCTTCCAGCCCCAATGTCTCGAGATATTCCAGCCGCTCGGCATCGTCGAGCTGCGCCAACTCTTCTTCGATACGCGCCGAGATGACCACGCTCTCAGCTCCCTCGGCGGCGGCTTTTTCGGCCACTTTGGCCGATAGGCCATTACCGCCTTCTGCACTGTCTTCCTCGACATTACAGACATAAATCACCGGCTTGGATGTGATCAATTGCAGGTTTTTATAATCGCGCTCGCGGCCTTGCGGAATATCGGCTTTACGGGCCGGGCGGCCTTCGCGTAATTCGGCCAGTGCCAATTCCACCAGTTCCAATTCGGCCAGCGCCTCTTTATCCTTGGCGGCGGCTTTTTTGCGCAGGCCTGTTTCGCGTTTTTCAAGGCTTTCCAAATCGGCCAGCATCAGCTCGGTCTCTACCGTATCGGCATCTGCCAGCGGGTCAATCTTACCCTCGACATGGGTGATGTCGTCATCCTCAAAACAGCGCAGCACATGGGCGATGGCGTCGACTTCGCGAATATTGGCCAAAAACTGATTGCCCAGCCCCTCACCTTGCGACGCACCGCGCACCAGACCGGCAATATCGACGAAATTCAGTCGCGCCGGAATACGATTGGCCGACTGGGCAATATCAGCCAGCTTGTCCAGTCGCTCATCGGGCACGGACACCTCACCGACATTCGGCTCAATGGTGCAAAACGGGAAATTGGCCGCTTGCGCGCTGGCGGTTTTCGTCAACGCGTTAAACAGAGTGGATTTGCCGACATTCGGCAGACCGACAATACCGCATTTAAATCCCATTTTACGATTCCTCTTCGGGCTTGGGCGCTTCGGGTTCCGGTGTGGGCGGCTTCATCGCCTCCACCACACGGGTTTGATAGGTTGCGTCATCACCGGCAGCCAGCAGCGGGGCATGGTCGCATAATGCGCGCAGAAAATCGGCCAGCCAATTAGCATCGGCCTTGGCGAAATCGCCCAGCACATGGCTGTTGACCTTGGCCTTATCGCCCGGGTGGCCGATGCCCAGTCGCGCGCGGCGGAAATCGCCACCCATATGCGCGTTAATGCTTTTCAGCCCATTATGACCGGCAAAGCCACCGCCGCGTCGCATGCGCAATTTGCCGGGCGGCAGGTCAAGCTCGTCGTAAAAGACGACAATCTGACTGCCATCGAGCTTGTAGAAATTGGCCGCTTCGGAAACCGAAATGCCGCTTTTATTCATGAAAGTCTGCGGTTTCAGCAGCAGGGTTTTTTCAGACCCGATACGTCCCTCGGCCAGCAAGCCGTGATATTTGGTTTTGAACGGGTCAAAAGAATAGGCCTCGGCCAGCGCATCAATCGCCATGAAACCGATATTATGGCGGTTCTTGGCGTATTTCGCGTCCGGATTACCGAGGCCTATAAATAATTGCATGACATGCCCCCAAAGAAAGGGGGGCGAAGATTACTCTTCGCCGCCTTCATCGCCGCCTTCAGCGGCTTCGGCCTCATCAGCACCTTCTTCATCATCAGCACCGGCGCTTTCGCTTTTCAGCGCAGCCGGTGCGGCAATGGTGGCAATGGTGAAGTCACGGTCAGAAATAACCGGCTCCACGCCTTCCGGCAGAGCCACTTCTGAAATATGCAGACTGTCATTCATTTCCGCTTCAGCCAGATCCACTTCAATGGTTTCGGGAATATTATCGGCCGGGCAGTTCAGTTCCACCGTGTAGCGCACAACATTCAGCACGCCGCCTTGTTTCAGGCCCGGGCATGTCTCTTCGTTCAGGAAGGTCACGCTCACTTCAACGGCGATTTTCGCACCCTTACCAAGGCGCAAGAAATCGGCATGCAGAATATCGTCGCGCACCGGATGCAATTGCACATCACGCGCAATCACGCGGTGTTTTTTGCCGTCCAGTTCAATATCCAGCAGCGTGCTGGTCAGGCGGCCCGTATTGAACAGCAGGGTCAATTCCTTACGCGGCACGGCAATGCCTTCCGGGTCTTTATTGTCCCCATAAATAACGGCCGGCACTTGTCCTTCACGACGCAATGCACGAGCGATCCCCTTACCGGCCCGTTCCCGCTTCTCAGCGGTAATTTCAAGAATATCAGACATAATTGTCTCCTTTTAGCGATAATTCCCGACACAACCCATGTCATGTCGGTCAAACCGATTTTCCTCCAGGGGTGCAAAATCGGATCGTGCGCGGGTTATAGCCGCCATAGGGGTAAACATCAATAGGGATACTGCGCTTTGCGCGGCTTTTGCGCGCTAGTCGAACAGGCTCGAAACCGAGTGTTCGTCCGAGGTGCGGCGCATCGCTTCACCCATAAGCGGCGCAATATTGATGACGCCGAATTTATCCGAGCTCAAAATCGCCTCGGTCGGCTGAATCGTATCGGTGATGCACAGTTTTTCCAGCTTTGACGCATTGACCCGATTGACTGCCTCGCCCGACAAGACGCCATGGGTAATATAAGCCGAAACCGAATTGGCGCCGTTTTCCAGCAGCGCGGCGGCGGCATTGCACAGCGTGCCGCCACTATCGACAATATCGTCAACCAGCAGGCAATCGCGGCCCGACACATCGCCGATAATATTCATCACCTCGCTGACACCGGCGCGTTCGCGGCGTTTATCAACAATGGCCAGATCGGCACCGATGCGATTGCCCAGCGCGCGCGTGCGCACCACGCCGCCAACATCGGGCGAGACCACCATTAATTCGCGGTCCTTAAAGCGGGCGTGAATATCCTCGACAAATACCGGCGCGGCAAACAGATTATCGGTCGGAATATCGAAAAAGCCCTGAATTTGTCCGGCATGCAGGTCGAGGGTCAGCACGCGGTCGGCACCCGATGCCTCAATGAGATTGGCAACCAGCTTGGCCGAAATGGGTGTGCGCGGCCCGGGTTTGCGGTCTTGGCGGGCGTAACCGAAATAGGGCAGCACGGCCGTGATGCGTCGCGCCGAAGCACGCCGTAGCGCGTCGATAATAATCAGCAATTCCATCAAATGGTCATTGGCCGGTGCCGAAGTGGACTGCACGATAAAGACGTCTTCGCCGCGCATATTTTCCTGAATCTCGACAAACACCTCATTATCGGCAAAGCGCCGCACTTCGGTTTTGGCCAGTGGTACATCGAGATATTGGCTGATGGCTTGCGCCAAAGGCAGATTGGAATTACCGGCAATAATCTTCATGGTGGGTCTCCAGAATCACTGTGTTATCTAAATAACAAAGCCACCCCAGATTCGCCATTTGCGATTTTGATTTATCCCCGTTTGTGTGCTTTTCACGACAAACAGATGGCGGATATTTGACGCCCATAATCCGGTTCGCCCTTATGCGTGGTGCGGCGATAGGAAAAGAAGCGCGCTTCATCGGCATAGGTGCAGGCGCCGAGCCACTGCGCGGCGACGCCTTGGCGGGTGATTTGCCGCTGCACAAAGCGCGGCAGGTTAAACATGAAATGCCCGTCTTTTTCTGAAGCGATGAATAAATCGAGATCGGCGGCATAATCGGCTTCAAAGCGGGCGATGAATTCCGGCCCGATTTCATACGCGCCTTGCGAAATGCACGGGCCAATGACGGCTTGCATATGCGCTTTTTGCGCGCCATGCGCCAGCATTGCGTCGATCGTGCCGGCGATAATGCCGTCAAACGCCCCGCGCCAACCACTATGCGCCGCGCCGATAACGCCGTTCTGCATATCGGCAAAAAGAATGGGCGCACAATCGGCGGCCAGCGCGCCGATCGCCAGACCCGGCGTCGTGGTCACCAGCGCATCAGCTTTAACGCTGTCTTGCGGCGCGTCGATAAAGGCAGCCACCGTGCTATGCGTTTGATGCGCGGTTTGCAAATGTGCGGCTCCCAGCGCGCGACGGACGCGGTCGCGGTTTTCCAAAATGGCGTCACGCTCATCATCCGAGCCGAGACCGATATTCAGGCTGTCATAAAGGCCGGTCGACACGCCGCCTTGGCGGGTGAAAAAGCCGTGGCTGATGCCGTCCAATTGCGGTGCGGTCAGAAAGGGCGGGGCGCTCATGCGACAAACCCCGCAAGCGGCGGCATATCTTTATGCGCGACACCCAGCACTTTAAACAGCGCGCCCATATGCTGCGGCGCAGCGAGGCGCAGGCGCTCCTCGTTAATTTGTTTTTCGCGCCCCGGGCTGGTCTGCATGAGTTGCTGCGCGCGCAAACTCAGCCCCAATGCCTCCAAAAACGGCCCCTGCCGGGTAATCGGCGCGGTGGTCAGGCCGTGGTTTTGGGCAATATGCGCCAAGAGCGGAAAATTGACATGTGCCGTCAAGTCGGCGCGGCCCGGCGCGGCCAGCGGGTCGCTATATTTGTGCCCCTCCAGCGCTTGAAAACTGTCGCCGCAGGCCGTTTCGCCATGGCCGTAATCAAGCAGCAGCGCTGCGCCACCATAAGCGGCTATATGCTTTGCCAATTGCGCCATGGCGGCCTCGCCATCGGGGCAGGCCTCAACCATATCGCCGACCGCCAAATCGGCCGGCAGACAGTCTTGCAAAGCCTGCGACAGCGGCTGGCCCATGGTCGGTTTTTCGATGAATGCCAAAGCATCCTGCACGGCGTCGACATGGACTTCATCCCAGCCGCTTGCGGTTTTTTTGAATTGGTGAATGGGCAGGGCGTCGATAAATTCATTGGCGACCAGCAGTGTCGGCAGGGCCGGCAGCTCGGCCGCTATCTCGTGCCAATGCGCGTCCGGCACGGCTTGTTTTTGCGCCGCGCGCAGGGGCGGGCTCAGTTCGACAAAATGCACCTGCGCGGCTTCTGCAAAACCGGGCAGCACAGATGCGGCGCGCAGCATATCAGCCATCAGCGTGCCGCGCCCGGGGCCAAGCTCGGCCAGACAAAACGGCGTCGGTCGGCCCATGCGATCCCATAAATCAGCCACCCAAGCGCCCAGCAATTCGCCGAACATTTGGCTGATCTCAGGCGCGGTGATGAAATCGCCGCCATCCGCATCGGGCGCGCCAAACGGGCGGCGTTGCATATAATAGCCATGCTCAGGGTCGGTTAGGGCACGGCGCATATAATCGACGAGCGGCATGGGCCCCTTGGCTGCGATTTCCTGCAGCAATATGTGCTTTAGCGGGCTCATGATTTTGCGCGGCGCAGCGACCAGACAAGAAAGCCGATACCGGCCAATATCATCGGCAGCGACAGCACTTGCCCCATGGTTATGCCACCGGCCAGATAGCCAATATGTGCGTCGGGTTCGCGCACCAATTCTATGAGCGCGCGCGACAGGCCATAGCCGACAAGAAACAGGCCGGTCAGCAGGCCCGGACGGGCAAAGGCCTTGAACCGCCAGGCCAGAATATTCAGCATGATGAGCAGCAGCGCACCCTCCAGTGCCGCTTCGTAAAGCTGGCTCGGATGGCGCGGCAGCGGCCCGCCGGTCGGGAAGATAATGCCCCAAGGCGCATCCGTGACGCGGCCCCATAATTCGCCATTGATGAAATTGGCAATGCGCCCGAGCAGCAGCCCAAGCGGCACGGTGACGGCCACCATATCGCCAAGCGAGAGGATGGCAATCTTGTGTCGCCAGGCATAGACCAGCACAGCCAGTATCACGCCCAGCATGCCGCCATGAAACGACATGCCACCCTGCCAGACGGCCAGTACTTGACCGGGGTTTTCGAGATAATAGGCCGGACTGTAAAACAGCACATAGCCCAGTCGCCCGCCGCCAATCGTGCCCAGCGTCACCCATAGCATTAAATCGTCAATATGCTCTTCCTTGGCCGGCACGCCCTGCGGCCACAGC
>CBFHSX010000015.1:0-37386 GCA_965658615.1 Alphaproteobacteria bacterium
CCCATTGCGTTTGGCGGCTTGCATGCCATAGCGACCACAGTGTCATGCAACTCAAAATATTGGTCATGACATTGACCTGCCAATAGCCTCCAAACACAAAAGGCTGGCGCGATGGCCAGGTAAGCGGGCCGGGGATGGCAGCCAAAAGCGGATAATCCTTTGAGCCCAGAACCAGCAAGGCTTGCGTCACAACCGCGAATAGCAGAATTTTCTCAAACTGCGCGGCATTCATTTCTGCATTATCGAGACTGATATAGAGCGCGGCGATGGCCAGAACCATCAAGGCGGGCGTCCAAGCGAAAGAGGGATCGACGGCGTGACCGAATAATCCGAGCAGCATGAAATAAGCAGGTGGTACGATAAGGGCCATTGCCGCGGGCGCCGAAACCGTGAGCCCTTCGCGGCCCAAGGCTTGCCGGCCGAAAAAACCGATAAGCGCAAAAGATATGCCCCAACCGAATAAAAGACGCGTCGGAGTATCGCCGCCCAAATCGGGCATATGCGCAAAGAAAGCGATAAACACCATCGTAGCAAGGACAGACGATGGGGTTGCGCGATCAAAAGGCAAACCGGAATACCGCATACTGGCCTCAACACCTTCCCACCACGGAGCCTGTTTTTCAGGCAAAAAAAGGGTGGCAATAAATTGCCACCCTTCTCAATCAAACGATTGAAGGATTATTTCCATTCAATCGTTGTTGTTTCCTTTTGACGAGCTGTTGTGGCGTCATCGCAATACCAAACAGACAATGTCGTCGGGAGGGTTGTCGTAGAATAAGCGACGATGATGTCGCCTTTCGTGATGGCAGCAGAATTGTCATCATTGCCGCATGCATCGCCGGCAGTATACGCCGTTGAGCGCGAAACAATGGCAGAAGCGCCGGTTTGATTGGCAGAGTCATAAGGGTTTTTGAAGCCGTTAAACGGCGCACCGTCAATCGAAGATGCAACGCCCGAAGACGCGTCACCGAAGCAGACTGATGCGTCAAAGCCAGTTGTTTTGTTGCACTCAGCCGGCTTCACATCGATGCCTGCAGCACGAACGGTTTTCGTGTTCAGGATCCACTGGTGAACGGCTTTGGCGTTCGATTCAGTAACGGATTTTTTCGTGCTGTCGATATAACCTTGGTAACCGACAACACCAACGGCTGCCAGAACACCAATAATGGCCACAACAACCAGAAGTTCAATAAGGCTAAAGCCTTTTTCGCTTTTTGCGCGAATGTTCATGGGAACTCTCCTCTATATACAGACGCGCTCATGCGCGATACCCAACAGCGAGATAATATAAAAAAAACCAATAAGTGCAACTGTTTTTCGATGATTTTACTGTGGTGTTCCTGAAAAACCCTTACTATAAAAACACAGTAGTTGAGGAATAGTTATGGCTTTTCAATTTAAACGCGACCGTTCACAGAATTTGGAACTCATACTTGCAGGTGATATTGACCTGGAAGTCACCCCGGAAATCAAGAACCAGCTGCTCAGCCAGCTGGAAGATGCGAATGCGCTGGCGATTGACGGCAAGAATATCAGCTATTTGGATAGCTCGGGGGTTTCGATTCTCGTCATTGCTATGCAGAGCTGTAAACAAAGGCAGCTCGGTTTCAAAATCCCCGCCCTCAGCGAAGAGGCGTTTCGCGTTTTGGAATTGGCCAAGCTGAATAAAATTCTACCGATTGAAAACATATCGGGTCCGGCGCAATTGGTCGATGTCGACGCTTTTTCCGGCGTCAGTGGTGCCGACAACACGCTGGCCAATGAACTTTCCGGCGGCAGTGATGATAATGCTACCGATTTCGGCGGCGGCAGCAGTGATGATGATTTGATTGCCGCTCTGGCCAGCGGCGATATGGGCGCAAAGCCCGACACGCAAGCTGACACACCGGCCGCGCTGCAAACAGCTGAACCGGAGACCGAGGAAGCGGGCGTCAGTCTTGAAATGACCCCGGACCCGGAACCGGCACAGGCCGCACAATCGGAGCCGGCACCACAACCGGCATCAAGCCCCGATACCCCATCCTCCGGCAGCGGCGGCGGTGATGGTGGTGGCGGCGGCGGCGGCTTCACGCCCGGAACATTTTAACCGAGCGTCCCATGCAAGAAGAAGGCCAGGAACTCGACATCATCTTCCGCATGATGTCGGCTTTTGCATCTAGCTCTGATATTGCCAAAACCCTGCAAGAAGGGCTGCAATATATTTCGGCGCAAATCGGCGCCGAGGCAGCCAGCTTTTTCTATTTGCACGAAGACCGCGATATATTGCGCTGCGAAGCGTGTATCGGCCCTACTGATATTAGCGGTCTCGAAGTGCCTGCCACTGCCGGCATTGTCGGCGCCGTTACGCAATCGGATGAAATGCGCTTTGTTGCCGACACATCTATAGATAGTGATTTCACCGGCGCGGTGGACGCCAAGACAGGCTTTGAAACAAAATCGATGATTTGCGTCCCGGTCTCCGGCCATGGTCGTCATTTCGGCGCCCTGCAAGTTATCAACCGTCTTGACGGCAATCTGTTTTCCGAGGCCGATGCGGCGCTGATGTCGGTCTATGGCAAAAGCGCGGCACTGGCACTGGCCAATTCTGAAATGACGACACGCATGGTGGAGGCGGACGGCTTTCAGCGTGATCTGGCCATGGCCTCGCGTGTTCAAGAAAGCCTGTTCCCGTCTCAAAAACTGGATTTTATCTACGGCGTCAATATTCCGAAAAAAGGCGTGTCGGGCGATCTCTATGACTATATCGAGCGCGACGGGCAAATCTATTTCTGCATGGCCGATGTCTCGGGCAAGGGCACGGATGCGGCTTTGGTCATGGCGAAAACCCATAGCCTGTTTCGCGCCTTGAGCCGCGAATTGCCCGAGGTCGATGAGTTGGCGGCGCGCATGAATCGCGAACTGACCGAGACCGCTTTTAACGGCATGTTCGTCACCGGCATTATCGGCCGCTATGACCCGGCAAGCGGCGATATGTATTGCTGCAATGCCGGTCATGAGCCGGGGCTGCTGCTCAATCAAAAAGGCGCCATTTACTATGTCGAAGCCAGCCTGCAACCGCTTGGCATTTTGGAGTTTGACGCCGCCGATATTGCTGTCGAGCACCATAATCTGAGCGATAAGCGCTTTTACTGCTATTCCGACGGCATTACCGAGGCCGAGATTAATGGCGATATGCTTGGCGCGACGCGGCTGGCGGCCATTTTGAGCGAGCAAATGGACCTGCCGATTGCCGCGCAAATTGAAAATACGGTCGAAGCCGTACGCAATCGGGTAAAAACCCTGCCCGATGATTTGACCGTGCTGGGGCTGGGCTGCGCCCCTATTGAAAAAACGCATCCCCAAATGCAAAGCACACAGCTCGAGCCGGCTTTATCGGGCGAGAAATTACTGTTCAATATTTCCATCGTCAATGAAGTGACCGAATTGCGCCGTTTGCGCCGCGAGGTGGAAAACACGCTGAGCGGCACACCGGCGCAGGACATTATTATGAGTGTCTGTCTTGCCGTTGACGAGGCGACGCAAAACATCATCCGCCATGCCTTCCCCGAGGACACGACCGGCACGATTCAGGTCTCCGGCTATATTGCCGACACGCTGCTGCATATCAACCTGACCGATGACGCGCCGCTCATCGATCTCGACAAAGTCAGGCCGCGCGATCTCGACGATGTGCGCGAAGGTGGTCTCGGCACGCATTTTATTATGGAAATCACCGAACACGCCAAATGGTCTCACGATCAAGGGCGCAACCGGCTGGATATGAGTTTCGCAATTTAAGCGGCGGCGCTACGGATCGATTTGAGCGCCTCAGCCAACTCTTTGCGGGCCGCTTGCGGCGGCGCATCGGCATATATGATTCGGCACAAAATCTCGGCAAAAGCGCGCACCCCCGGCCCTGCCTGTGGGTGCTCGATGGCCCAGCGCGCGGCGAAGTCCATGCGTCCCTCATAGGGCGCGCGCGCCAGCCCGGCCTTCGCCGCCAGCGCCATATATTTTTGTTCAAGTCGGATAATCGGGTCACGCCGCGACCACCACCGCCAAGCCAGCAAAGGCACGATGAAAGCCAAACTGCCGAACAGCCAAAAGCTGATAAAGGAAACCAAACGCCCCAGCACGGTGCCGGACAGTAACTCCTGCCGCGCCGCTTCATCATACAAAATAATGTCGCTGTTCAATTGCACGATAAAAGCGTCGAGCCGTTGCACATTGCGCGCCAGCATGCCGCGCCAACCGGGCTGGTCCTGCACTTGGCTTGCGCTTAGCGGGCCGGCATCAAAACGGCCGGACGCGCTCGGCACAATTTGCGTCGGATCAAAACGCTGCCATTGGCCCGGCGCCATCTCGGCTTCGACCCAAGCATGGGCGTCGGATTGGCGCACACGATAATAACCGCCATAGGCGTTCCACTCGCCGCCATGATAGCCGATGATTACATTGGCCGGAATGCCGGCCGCGCGCAGTGCCGTCGCCATGGCCATGGCGTAATGGCTGCAATAGCCTTGTCGCGTCTCGAAGAAAAACCGGTCCAACTTATCGGCGTCGGCACCGTCAAGCTTGGGCGGGGTCAACGTATAGGCGAAACGGCCGGAAGCAAATTCGGCCATAATCGCATCGACCAAAGCGCGCCGTGAGCCAAGCGCACGCAAGCGTTCTTGCGCCCAATCGGTCAGCCTTGGCTGGCCATCTGTCTGCGTGTTGGTATCCAATGCCAGCGCAACCGGATCGGCCAGACTGCTCTGCATTTCGACTTGTTGTTGCAAAAGCGACAAACGGCGGCGTGGCACATATTCACCAAGCGGGTTGAGTATGGCTTCGGCATCAATGCTGGACGATAAAGGCAGGCCCAGCACCGGGTGCCATTTCGGCGCCGCCTCGGCATGACGAATAATCGTTTGCACCGGCGTTTGCGGCGCGCGCAATTTGGCGGTGAAATCGGGCAATCCGGCACTTCGATCGGCCAGCGGACTGCGTTGCCATTTGGCGCCGACCATATCGGTCAACACATGCACGCGCCAATAAAGCCGATCATTGGTCAATGGCTGGTCGACAAAGGCACGAAACGCATCCTCGCCGTTTAGAATGACATCGGAAAATCGTCCCATATCCAACTCGTCACCAACCCCACTTAGCGCTTGGTCTTGCGCAAAACCGGGCAGCGAGCTGGGGTTGATGCGCGGCATCAGGATAAAAGCGGCGACGGCGAAAAACAGCGCGCCGCTCAAAGCCACGATAATCGGCAGCAGGCGGATGCGCAGACCCGAAAGTGGCATATTATTGATCCGCAGGGTGAACACGCCGGTGTAAAAAATCACACTGACCAGCAAAAGCAGAAATAAAAACACATTGCTCGACAGCACCATGGCGCAGAGTGCCGGAAAAATAACGCCCATCAGATTAAACGCGCCGGGCCGCCCATCATCCTGCACTTGCTCAAGCACGGACAACACCAGAACCGCGAGCATGAAAAACTCTGCCGCCGGCGGTCGCACCATTTGAAAGATCAAAAACAAAACCAAAGGCACAATGGCGAAGCCGATAATCAGACTGCGTCGCCAGCCCCGCTGCATCAGCGCGGGCGGCCACATCAACGCCCATAAAATAAGCCCGCGCCAATCGGTCTGCAGGCTGAGGCTGGCGGCCACAGGCAGGCTGGCTGCAAATAAGAGCGCCGCCGTCACCAGTCGCGCGCTCGGCTGTTGCAGGCTAGTCTTCGCTGCGCGCCAGAACATGATACGCCGCCTCCCGTGCCGTTTTGTCATAGACCGGATAATCGACGCCTTGCAGCGTCATGCGTGCCGGCGCACCCAGCCTTTCGGCGACGCGCAAGCCGCCCGACAAATATTCCAGCCCGGCCTCAAAAGGCCCATTGGGCGGGCGCAGCACAATCTCGCCCTGCGCGTCAAAGCCGTGCTCGCGCACCATGGTCTCACGCGTTGCGGCAAAACGTTTCCAATCAATGCGCGCCGGCGGGTCGCTATCGGAATAATCGCGCAGATCGCCAAGCTCATCGGCATAATCATTTTGCTGTCTTTTGGCGTCGGCTTGCTCGGCCATCATCGGATTGCCGCGCGGATATTGCGCCACGCCATATTCGCGCGGCGTCGGGGCCACCACCAAATGTCCGGGCGGGCGCAACCAACTCCAGACGCGCGCGATACCGAATGGAAACAATGTGGCAAGTTTAAACGCCGGTATCTCGTAAACGCCGCGGGTAAAATCACCGACCGGCACAGTCACACTGGTTGCCCCGCTCGACATATCGAGGGGCACCAGCGCGCTCGGCGTTTGCAGCACAATATTGAAGGCCGGTTGCGGCTTTTTGAAACTTAATGTCACCATTTGCGGCGTGCCGGCAAATTGATAGGGCGGCAAGCTGACGGAAATCTCAATACCTTGCAGATTACGCACACCGGCAATCAGCGACAGCATGAACACCAGAAACAGAAAAATAACGCCGAGCAGGATGAAATTATTTTGCACCTTATAGCCCATGGCAAAACTGGCGAGCACCAGAAAACCGGCGTAAAAGCCGAAGCGATTGGGAAAGATAAAAATATTATTTTGTCGCAACACCCAAGCGCCCTTGGTCCATTTACGCCGCCGCATGGCGAGGCGTTGCGACAGACGCTCGGCAAAACCCAGACGACGTGGAGACGCGCTCAAGCTCACCGCACTTCGACTTGTTGCAGCAGATCGCGCAATTGCGCGGCTGACGTATCATTGACCGGCCCGAGCCTGTGTTGCAGCGACGGTACGAAAATCACCTGCACATCCTCGGGCAGACAATAATCACGCCCTTCAATCATCGCATGGGCTTGCGCCAGACCCTTGATTTGAATAAGCGCGCGTACTGACAAATTGGGCAGTGCCGCAGCCCGCAAGCGCGCGGCCAAATCCTGCAAATAAGCCACCATTGCATCGTTGAATTGAATGGCTGTGCATTGCGAACGCAAAGCCGCAAAGACGCCCGGTTGCAGGACCGCGTCACCCTGTTCGAAATCCTCTTCGCCGGCAATTGCTGCGCGCAGAATATCCGCCTCGATCGCGCTTGCCGGTAGTCCAAGACTGAAGGAAACAGCGAAACGGTCGAGCTGGCTTTCGGGCAAGGGTGACACACCGATTTGCTCGGTCGGATTTTGTGTTGCGATCACGATAAACGGGTCGGGCAAGTGCCGCGCCGCGCCGTCAATCGTCACCTGCCGCTCGGCCATCGCTTCGAGCAGCGCCGATTGGCTTTTTGACGGCGCCCGATTGAGCTCATCGGCAAGCAGCAATTGCGTGAAGACGGGCCCCGCGCGAAAATCGAAATCACCGCTTTTCGGGTCGAACATATTGACCCCGACAATATCCGACGGGGTCGTGTCATTGGTGCATTGCAGGCGTTTCCAGTCGAGCTGCAAATGATAGGCCAGCGCCCGCGCCAGACTGGTTTTGCCCATGCCCGGCGCGTCTTCAATCAACACATGGCCGCCGGACAACATGGCCGCCAGCGCCAGTTTTATCTGCTCGGTCTTGTCGCGCACCGTCACCTCGACAGCCGCAACCACTTGCGCCAAAGCCGCGAGATTTGCCTCGCCGCCCTTTTTGTCTGCCGCATTTACACTCATACTCACACGCCTACTCCAACCCGCGCCGAAAACCATTCTTTCGACAGCATATATAATCAAACTTGCAATTTTCTACCGCATAATTCAGTTTGTCGCCATGAATGAGTTTGATTTACCACATGGTCCGGCGTCTGTTCCGATTGTCCATTGTCGGCATTGCCGGTTTTGGGACGCGCATATGATTTCGCGCCCGACGCGCACGCCGGAAGGGCTGTGCCGCAGAAAAGCCCCCTCGCCCGCCATTGTCAGCGAGGATGTCGATACCGGCACAAGCTGGCCGCGCACTTTTGAGGATGATTGGTGCGGCGAAGGCGAACCTGTCGATCCGGCTTAATCCGACTTAATCCGACCTACGGTTTTAACCGCCTGCCAAATCACCGGCCGAGAAGATCGGCAGATACAGCGCCACAACCATCATACCGATCAGACCGCCGACGAATACGATCATAATCGGTTCGATGACGGTCGACAGGCCTTCGACCAGCGCGTCAAATTCTTCTTCATAATAAGCGGCGATAGAGTTCAGCATTTCTTCCATATTACCGGTGCGCTCGCCGACAGCGATAAGCTGCGACAGCTCGGTCGGAAAGACCTTTTCTTTGCCAAACAAAACCGATAATTCAGCACCGGTCATCACATCCCGCTTCACCCGTCCAAACGCCTTAATATAATGCTCATTTGTGGTCACGGTGGAGGCCACGTTAAGGGTTTCCAACACACTCACCCCGGCGGCGAACAGATTGGCCATCAGCAGCGATGAACGCGCCACCACCGCCATCATGATAATGCCGCCAAATAGCGGCATGCGCAGCAGCAGCCCGTGCCAGCCATAGCGATAGGGATAGACATATTTGGTCATGACATTTTGAAACGTCAATATGCCGGCAACCACAGCAAAAACGCCAAGCACATTGCCGCCATCCGATATCCATTCGCTGGCATCAACAATGGCCTGCGTCGGCCCGGGCAGCGCAATGCCCATGCCCTCATACATTTCCTGAAAGGTCGGCACCACATTGGTCAGCATGAAAATCGAAATGCCGAGCGAGACAGTGATCAGCGTGATCGGGTAGAACATGGCCGATTTGATACCGGATTTAATCTTTTGCTGCTTTTCAAGAATTTCCACCAGCTTGTCGATAAACTTATCCAGCATACCCGACACCTCGCCGGCCTCGATCATGTTTTGATAGACATTATCAAAATGCCGCCCTTGCGCCTTAAACGCCTCAGATAGCGGCTTACCATCGTTGAGCATGCCAATCATTTCTTGTGTCACACGCTTCATATTCGGGTTTTTGGTTTGCCCGGCCACCATAATCAGCCCGTCAAGAATCGGCAGACCGGCGCGGATCATGGTCGATAGCTTCTTGGTGAACATGAGGATTTCTTTGGCCGGGATTGACCCGAACGGCCCCCAAGTCAGCTCAATATCCAGCGCGCTTTTCTTTTTTTCTTTCAGCTCTTTAATGTTTTTGATGCGCACGCGCTGCTGGCGCAAAGCCGAGCGCGCTTTGGCGAGGCTTGTCGCTTCAATCTTACCCTTAACCTTTTTACCGCCGCGAACACCGGCATAAGCAAAATGCGTCATTTCTTATCTCTAGCTGACGACCAGCACCCTTGTAAACTCCTCAAGGCACAAAACACCCTCGCGCACATAATCGCGCCCGACCTCTTGCATGGTCAGAAAATTATCGACCCGCGCCGCTTCCAAAATCTCGGGCGCTTGGGCTTGTTTCAAAATCGCTTCCTCAACCTCCGGCGTCACGCGCAACACTTCGTAAATACCTTGCCGGCCTTTATAGCCGCTGCCCTCGCATTGCTCGCAACCACCACCGCGACGCGGTGTGAATTGCTGCATTTCCTCTTCCGTAAAACCGACATATTTCAGCGCTTGCGGCGTCGCATTTTCATCCGGCACAAGGCAGTTTTGGCAATTTTTCCGCGCCAAACGCTGCGCCACAATCAAGGAAAGCGCGGCCGATATCATAAAGCTCGGCACGCCCATATTGAGCAGGCGCGAAATCGTCGCAATGGCATCATTTGTGTGCAGGGTGGACAAGAGAAGGTGCCCTGTCAGGGCCGCCTTCACGGCAATCTCAACGGTCTCTTGGTCGCGAATCTCACCGACCAGAATAACCTCCGGATCCTGGCGCAAAAAGGCGCGCAGAATGGAAGAGAAAGTCAGGCCGATCTTTTCATTGGCCTGGGTCTGCCCCAGCCCTTCGAGATAATATTCGACCGGATCCTCAGCTGTCATAATATTGGTGCCCGGGTCATTAATATATTGCAGCGCGCCATAAAGCGTCGTGGTCTTGCCCGAACCGGTCGGGCCGGTGACCAGCACCATGCCTTGCGGCGCGGTAATCGCGTCGATCAGCTTTTGCAAATCACTTTCCTTAAAGCCGATTTTATCGATCGACAAAGACGGGTCGCCTTTCAGCAGGCGAATACAGATCCGCTCGCCGTTTTTGCCCGGCAGCACATTAAAGCGCGTATCGACATCGCTGCCATCATTGGCCTTAAAGGTAATGGCCCCATCCTGCGGCAGGCGCTTTTCGGAAATATCGCAATCGGCCAAAATTTTGAAACGCGTCACCACGGCAAGGTAATTATGGAACAAATATTCGCTGAACTGGTCTTGCGCCGCCAGCACGCCGTTAATGCGAAAGCGAATGCGCGCCGTCTCGCGATACGGCTCGACGTGAATATCACTGGTGTCCGTATCGAGGGATAATTGCAGAATATCATCGACGAATTTGATGACCAGACCGGCATCATCAATATCATAGGCCGAGCGTTTGCGCGGCGCGCGGCGCGGCGCGGCTTTCGGCGCTTCGGCAGCAGGCTTTTCGTCTTCCTTGCCGTGCACCGCTTCCTTCACCGCATCATTTTCCATACAGGCGATAAAATCGCTCGGCTTGATGAGGAAAAATTCGACATTTTGGTTACTGATGGCTTTGATCTGATTGCCCAAAGTCGCCTTGGTCGGGTCAACCGTGCCAACGCGCAAAAAACGACCCTCGCGGGCAAAAGGCAGAATATGCTCATCGGTAATCATTTGCTTGGGCAGCACGCCAAGCGCGTCGGGCGCGATATCGCCAGGCGCCAAATCCTTGCGGCGCAACGCATAGGCGCGCGACAGGATGGTCATCACCAATTCCTCATCGACAATGCCGTCCATCAAAAGCGCCAATGCTTTGGCCGAACGCGATTCGGCCTGCAGCATGACCTCTTTCAGCTTTTCTTCATTGACCTGCCCGCTGGCTTTCAGAATGCGCATCACGCGGTCGGCAACGTCTTTATTATACTCAATCATCGCATTTACTTATCAAACTCACGCCGCCCTATTTGTCCAATTTCTCGGGCTTGGCGGCAAGGTCTTTAATAAACCCGCCCGAACCTTCGCGGCGCTTGGCTTCGTTTTCTTGCAGGCGCTGCCCTAAAGCCGTATTGCCCGGATCGGGCGCGGATACATCCGTATTGCCCGCTGCACCGGCGGCTGTGCCGGCCGCAGCGGCGGCTTGATTGATCGCCGCTTGGCGGGCCGCTGCCTCGCGCTTAGCTTTTTCAATCGGGTCAATTTCAGGAATTTTATTCAAAGGCAGAGTCAGCAAATAGCCATTGGCGTCGGTCAATAAAATGCGATCGCTGGTGATTTTGGCGATCGTGCCCTCAGCATTGCCCAATTCTTGCCCTTCGGTCAGGAAATATTCCAGCTTGGTCAGCCGATCGACATTGACCCGCCCACTATCAAGCTGGTCTTCGCCATCGTAAAACACATAGGGCGAGACCGAGATAATCGCCTGACTGTCAAAATTGCGGTCGCGCTCGGGGCCCGGCACGCGACTGACCACCAGACAGGGTAATTCATCAATGCGAAACAGCGCGCAATAAGCCTCGCCATGCCGCCGGGAGCGCAGCGGGCCGACATCCATATTATAAAAACGCGCGCCGTTTTGCGTCTCATCGCGCTCCAGCCGCAGCGTGATATCGCTGTCCATATAATCGTAATAGCGGCGATAAAACTCGCGCGCGGCGCGCAACGCTTCGCTTTTCTCTGCATATTGCCCGAGCCGCGCATAGGGGAAGCGGGCGCGTTCCAGTCGCTCGGTTTCAATGCGCGAGGGTGCCGGTTTGGCGAGCCGCGCCAAGCCATCATCAATGGTCTTTTCGCGCACCAGCATGCGCTTGCCGATAATCAGCCGCGCCTTATCATCCAGCTTATTGCGAACGCGCAGCCGCGCCGGGTCGGTGTCATAAGTTTTCGCCAGCTTGGAAAGGCTGTCGCCGCGCACGATAATATGAATGAGCGGGCCATTGTCACGCGGCGAAACAAAAAAGCGCTGCGGGTCGGGCAATTGATCTTCGCGCAGCACATTATTCATGGCCAACAAATCGGCCGGCAACATGCGCAGACGCTTGGCGATATCGGCCAGCTTCTCATCTTCGTCATAGCGCTCATAGACCCAACGCCGCTGTGTGCCCGACCAATACATGGCATTGGCGTTGCGCTCCAGTTTTTCTTCATAAATATGAATGACCGGCGTTTTGGACGGGCGCGACAGAACCAGACCGTCGAGGCGATATTTGCGGGCCGCAAAAGCGGTGAAGAAATCCGGGTCGGAAATCGGTGCGGGAATTACCAGCTCTTCTTCGACCAGCTCACCCTCCTCGTCCAATAGCTCACCGGCCGCCTCGCGCGCGGCGCGCTCTTCGGCTTTTTTCTGCATTTCCAATGCGCGACGCGCCATTTCCTCGGCCTCGCGTTGCAGTTTCAACCGCTCATCCAAACGCATCAGCCCACGCACAAACGGGTCTTGCGGGTCGGCGGCAGCCACGTCCTGCGGTGTCGCGCCGGCTGTGGCAGCGGCCGCGGGCGGGCTTGGCGGTGTCGCAGCGTCTTGCGCATGGGCCGGAGAGAGGCTCCCCGCCACCAAACACACAAAGACAAAACCCCAAACACGCATGACCATTACTTCCCGCCATCTTCCGGCTTATCGAGCTCGGCATCATAAGCCCGGCGCACCGGCACCATAACACGGCTTTTCACTTTCAGGTCAACCGAGCCCGGTTGCGCCTCAAACTTTTCGTCAATGACCGAAATCTTATCGACCTCCGAGGCGAAGACATTGCGGATCTCCGCATAAATATCATAGCGACTGACCAAATCCAGCTCGACAATCACCGCATCCTGAACCATGTCATTTATGACGACCTTACGCGCATTGTCGGAGCTTACATTATAGCTGTTCAGATCAATGCCATAGCGTTGCAGCGCGGCGACATATTTGCCGACCAGGTCCTGCAACTCGGCCTCCGGCATCAGATCTTTCAGCAAGACTTGCCCGCGCCGTTCAACATTGTCGATCGACGCCTTTAGCTTATCGGCGACTTTTTCATCTTCTTTGGATTTCGCCTCGAAACTCAATGTTTCAGTAATCTTACGATTATTATCCGAGATTTGCGGTTGGATGATAGCCAGATTGACAATCGGCGGAACAGCGGCAACCAATATCAAAACCACGGCGCGGATAATGGTGAACGGCAAAAGCGACGCGCCCGATTGGGCATTATAGGCGGCGCTGGCATCCTTCACCCCAACCAGCCGTTTTACCGCCCGCCCGCTTTTGCCACCGAGGCGCTTGAAAAAGCCCATAAGCCCGGACGGCCGCTCATCAAGCTCAAAATCGAAATCACTATCGGGATCGTAATCGCCGATTTCTTCCTCGACGATCATCGCCGCCGCCATATCGTCATCCGGCGCAATAGCCTCAAATTCGGTTTCGCCAAAATCCGTTTGGTCAGACGCAGCCATTATGTCATCCGGCATTTCGTCCAAAACCGCATCCATACGCGCCGCCGAGCGACTGCGCTCAACGCTGAATTTTTCGGCCGCCGCCGCAGCTTTGGGCGTGGTGCTGACCTTATCATCGAGATGCGCCAGCATATCGGCAAAGGCCGCCGCCTTTGGGTCATCATGCGGCGTCGCCAGCGTCACCGGCACATCGCCTCTATCGGGCGCATCATGAAAAGCATCCGCCAGAGCTTGATTGCGTTCTGACTTGCCGCCGGCAGGCGCGCCGTCTTGTATCTCGGCCAAGAGAGCGCGGGCCTCCGGGGATAAGGCGGGCGGGGTTTTGGAATGGCTGACCGACATTAATCAACCCTCGCCAGCTTGATGTTCATGGTGAAGCGCCATAATTCGCCATCGCGCGCCGTCGTCACGGACGGGTCACGACGCGTAAACCGCGCCGTACGAAGATTGTTTTTAATATCCGATATGACCGTATTGGAAATCGCCACGCCGGTCAGCTCAACGCCGTTATTCTCACGAATATGCAGGGTCTCGAGCTCAGCCGTTGCCGGTATCATAGACGGCAAAGCGGCCAGAAATTCACTATGCCCGCGCTGCATCGAATTATTCTGTAATTTAAACGTCAGCTCATTGGCAGCCGATAATTTCTGCTCATTGACTTGCCGGCGTAATGTTTGCGTTTGGGCGAAGCCTTTTGCCGTTTCATATTCGCGCACCGCATCGCGGGTTTGCAAATAGGCCGGTATCGAATTAAAGCCCAAAAGCCCGCCCGACACCAAAACCACGGCCATAATAGCAACCGACAAAATACGGTTGAGCGCGGCCAGCTGGCGATTGCGCCGAATACGCGGCGCATCGTCCAGAAAATTCATCGAGATCAGCCGTTGATGCTGGCTATTGGCGTCCTTGCCCTCAATATTCAGCCCCTGCGTGGCCAGGCCGACCGCCGTGGTGAAAACGGATGGGTTGGAAAAATAGTCGACATAGCGCGCATGTTCTTCCGGCACATCGACATCATCCATCGCGTCATACGGCACGATGCGGGTGGTGCCAAGGCGCTCTTCCAGCATTGTCGTGACGTTTTCAATGACCTTATATTCCGAGACTAGGAAAACCTTATCGAGCTTTGGAAAATCATAGCTTTCGCTGATGAAGGACATGGCCTGCTTCACCGCTTCGCTGAGGCGGATGGCGACTTCTTCCCAAAAATCGCCCGACACATCATCCACACCCTCAAGTTCCTTGAGCAGCGCCTCGTCGAAATCCGACACCGGAATTTTATGGGTGATCAGACGCCCGCGCATATGGGCGACGAGATAATTATTGCCCGGGCATAAATAAACCGCGGCAAAGGGCTTGAATAAATCATCGACACTGAGACGCGCATAAATACCGTTCACCAGCGAAAACAATTCATTCTCAATATAGACCGGCAGCAAATTGGCATCCAGCAACAAGCCGCGATAACGCTCGATCTCGGACACGGCAATGGAGGAAATCAACACCACTGTGCGGTCTTCATTTTCATTCGAATAGAGCACTTGATATTTGACCACACGGCCCAATAAATTATTCAGCTCAGGGTCAAATTCTTCCCAAAATTCCGGCTCCTCCGCTTCTGCCGCAATATCCTCATCCGGCATAAAGGGCAGCGTCAGCACGCGCGTATCAAACAGGGTGCCCGGAATGGCGATACCGGCATCGACGCCGTCAACGCCCGCCTCATCGGCGGCGGCGGCGATTTGGTCAACCAGATAGGGATAATTTTCTTGCACCGGCTCGCGACCGATCGAGCGGTCGAGCGACCAACTGACCAAGCGGTCCATTTCCCAGCTATCCATAGAGGGGTGCAATTGCACCACAGAGACGGCGTCGGGGTGCAGTTTAACGGCGACAATGCGTTCCTGCAGACGCGTCAACGGCCCGGCAATTTGCACGGCGCTGGATAAAATGGCGTCGGCTCTACTCATACAGTTTACACCCGTTACTGGCGACCACAAACGCGCAGCCGTAATGGCGTGATGACGAATCACTCCATGACCTTTGTTTTTACCACATATTCGCCCACAAAATTACCACAAGCGGCGGATTTGAGAGGCCGCCGCATGGCTTGCCATGCGGCATGAATTTTGTGTAGGCTTTTCACCAAGATTAGATTTTGGGGGAAAAAATGAGCGCAATTCAAGTAAAAGCCGTTTCCGGCGGTGTCGGCGTCGAATTGGCGGGTGTCAATATTGGGGCCGGTCTGAGCGATGCGGATTTTGCCGCCATTCAGGAGAGCTTTGTCGAACACGGGCTGGTTTTCCTGCACGGGCAAGACATGTCACCAGAGCAACATATTGAATTTGCTGAACGTTTTGGCGAAATCAATATAAATCGCTTTTTCCCAAAAGTGAGCGGTTATGAAAAAATAGCCGCCGTGACCAAGGAAAAAGACCAGCGCACCAATATTGGCGGCGGCTGGCACACTGACCATAGCTATGACCACATCCCTGCCTTGGGGTCGATCCTGCTGGCGCGCGAAACCCCACCGGTCGGCGGCGATACCCTGTTTGCCTGCATGTATAAAGCCTATGACAGCCTGTCACCGGGTTTGAAAAAAACGCTGGAGGGCATGAATGCCGTGCATTCCAGCCGTCATGTTTTCGGCGACCAATCGGCCTATCGTGCCGAAATGGACGATGTTTTTGAAAATGCCGACCAAGCGACGCAGGACGCCGTGCACCCGGTCATCATCACCCATCCGGAAAGCGGCAGGAAGGCGCTCTACGTCAATCCCGGTTTCACCATTCACTTTGAGGGGTGGACAGATGCCGAAAGCAAGCCGCTGCTCGATTATCTTTATAACCATGCAAGTCTGATGGAACACACGACGCGCTTTAAATGGGCCGAGGGGTCGATCGCCATTTGGGACAATCGCTGCACTTGGCATTACGCGCTGAATGACTATCACGGCCAACGCCGCGAGATGCACCGCATCACGATTGAGGGGTCGCCGCTGAGTTAGAGCAGGTCTTCGACCTGACCTAAGCGCTCCTTGCCGAAGAATATCTCATCGCCGACAAAAAAGGTCGGGATGCCGAAGGCGCCGCGCTCGACGGCATTATTGGTATTTTCCATCAGCTTGGCTTTAATGGCGTCGCCGCCCATATCGGCCATTATCTTATCGGCATCGAAACCGGCATCGACATAGGCTTTGTGCAAAACCTCGGGGTCGTCGAGTTTCAATTCTTGTTCCCATAGGCCACGCAGCATGGCGTCGACATATTCGCTCAAATAGCCGTCGCGCTCGGCAACCAGCGCACCGCGCATCAGCATCAGCGTGATGACCGGAAAATGCGGGTTCATTTTGAAATCGGTCAGATTGTGCCGGGTGATGAAACGCTGCATTTCCAACATGTCATATTCGGGTTTGTTTTTAATGCCGCCAAACGCAATCATCGGCGCCTGATTGCCCGTGGCCTTGAAAATACCGCCCAACAGGCAGGGAATATAATTGAATTTTGCGCCGCTGCGCGCCTCGATCTCGGGCACAACCTTATGCACCAAATAGGCATTGGGGCTAGCGAAATCAAAAATGAAATCAATAGTCTTACTCATGGCTGCCTCCTGTTTGGAAAAAGCTTAGCGCAAGCGTCAGGCAATGCAAATGCCTAGTCGGGCTTTGACAGGGAATAACCGGCACCGCGCACCGTGCGAATAATATTCGGCTTGTCGGCCCCGCCATTGTCTGCCTTATTAAGGGCGCGGCGCAAGCGGCTCATATGCACATCGACCGTGCGGTCCTCGACATAAATGCCGTGCCCCCATACCATATCGAGCAATTGTTCGCGGCTGAACACGCGCTCAGGCCGTTCGATCAGAACGCTTAGCAAGCGGTATTCTTTCGGCCCCAAATGAACGGTCTCGCCATCACGCGTCACCCGCATCGTATCGGGGTTGAGGCTGACACCGGCAAATTCAAGCTGCTCTTGCAAGAGCGACGGACGGGCGCGGCGCAACAGCGCTTTCACCCGCGAAACCAATTCGCGTGGCGAGAAAGGCTTGGTGACATAATCATCGGCACCACTATCAAGGCCGAGCGACAAATCGCCCTCCTCGCCGCGCGCCGAAACCATAATGATCGGCATGAGTTTCGTGCCGGCGCGGCTGCGCAATTCGCGGCACACATCAATGCCCGAGGCCTCGGGCATCATCCAGTCAAGCACGACAAGATCGGGTTCCTCGGTCGCCACCAAATCCAGTGCTTGGCGACCGTCTTGCGCCAAAATGGTGGTGTAACCGGCTTTTTCCATATTATAGCGCAGCAATTCCAACTGGGCGGGTTCGTCATCAACAAGCAGAATTTTCGCAACCATACCGGATTAGCTCTCTATATCAGCCCCTTGCGTCGAACTGGTCGCATCGGCTTTGGGACGTTCGTCGCCCGGCATAACGCCGTGCACGAGAAAATAAACTTGTTCGGCCACACTGGTTGTATGGTCACCGACGCGCTCGATATTTTTGGCGATAAACAGGAAATGCGAATGCACGGCAGCCATATCGCCGACATTGATCATTTTGCCGAGCACTTCAGAATAAAGGCTGGTGTGCATTTGGTCGACTTCTTGGTCACGATCCCACACTTCCATCGCCAATTCATCATTGCCCGTGGCATAAGCGTCGAGCACTTGGTTGAGCATTTGCTGCACCAAACCGGCCATGCGGGAGAGGGAAATACTGTCACGCGGATCGCGCTCTTCGGCGATGATCACCCGCGTCCGCTTGGCGATATTTTTGGCATAGTCACCAATCCGCTCCAGCACAGAGCCGACTTTCAACGCCGCTACAATACGGCGCAAATCGGTCGCCATAGGCCCGCGCACGGCGATCACCTCAATGGCGCGCTCATTGATGGCAAATTCCAGATCATCAAGCTCCTGATCGGCGCTGATAATCGCTTCCAGACGATCGCCCGATCTATTTTCCAATGCGTCAATGGCGGCGGCCAATTGCTGTTCGGCCATGCCGCCCAGACGTGCCACCATTTGGTTTAACTCAGCCAGGTCCTTATCAAAGGACGATACGATATGTTTATCATTCATTATCCGATCTTCCCTGAAATATAAGCCTCGGTCTGCGAATTGGCCGGATTGGTAAAAATGGCCTGCGTCGGGCCATGCTCCACCAGATCACCGAGGTGAAAATAGGCGGTACGCTGCGAGATGCGCGCCGCTTGTTGCATCGAATGTGTCACGATGACAATAGTATAGTCTTTTCGTAACTCTTCCATTAATTCTTCAATAACGGCGGTGGCAATCGGGTCAAGCGCCGAGCACGGCTCATCCATCAAGACCACATCAGGGCTCACCGCAATGGCACGGGCGATACACAAACGCTGCTGCTGACCGCCTGATAGGCTGGTGCCGCTCTCAGCGAGGCGGTCTTTTACTTCATTCCACAAACCGGCACGCTTCAGACTGGTCTCGACAATGCCATCCAAATCATCGCGATTTTGCGCAATGCCGTGAATACGCGGCCCGTAAGCGACATTGTCATAGATCGATTTCGGGAACGGGTTGGGCTTTTGGAACACCATGCCGACCCGCGCGCGCAGCTCAACCACATCAATGGCGCCGTCATAAATATCCTGCCCGTCAATAGCGATAAGGCCATTAACGCGGCAGCCATCAATCACATCATTCATCCGATTGATACAGCGCAAAAAGGTCGACTTGCCGCAGCCCGACGGGCCGATCAGCGCCGTGACCTCATGCGCGTTCAGATCAAGATCAATGCCATGCAAAGCGCGTGCTTCGCCATAATGGACGGTAACGCCCTGAGCTTTGATTTTCACCTGCGGATTTTCTTGTGTCATTTTACCACCGTTTCTCAAACCGCTTGCGCATGTAAATGGCGGCCGCATTAACCACCAAAAGCAAGCTCAACAATACCACAATGCCGGCGCTGGTACGGGCCACAAAGGCGCGCTCAGGATTATTCGCCCACATATAAATCTGCGCCGGCAACACTGTCGCCTTGGCTGTTACATCGCCCGGCACATCAACGATAAACGCCATCATGCCGACCATCAAAAGAGGGGCGGTTTCGCCCGCCGCCTGCGCCAGACCGATAATCGTGCCGGTCAAAATGCCCGGCAAGGCCAAGGGCAGCACATGGTGCATAATCACCTGAATACGCGACGCGCCGACACCCAAAGCCGCTTCGCGGATACTTGGCGGGATGGAGGCAAAAGCGGCGCGTGTCGGGATGATAATGCGCGGCAGCGTCATCAGCGCAAGCACCAAACCGCCAACCAAAGGCGCCGAGCGCGGCAAATGGAAGAAATTGATAAATACCGCAAGCCCCAACAGACCGAAAACAATCGACGGCACGGCGGCAAGATTATTAATATTCACCTCGATAAGCTGGGTGAGGCGGTTTTTCGGCGCGATTTCTTGCAAGTAAATCGCCGCCAGCACACCCAAGGGGAAAGACACAGCCAGCGTCACCAAAAGCGTCCATAGCGAACCGGCCAGCGCCCCCTTCAGACCGGCCAATTCCGGTTCGCGGCTATCGCCGTTGGAAAATAATTGCACGGAAAAATGCTGCGTGATGCGGCCTTCCGCCTCAAAACGGTCGAGCCAACCGAGCGCCAGGTCTTTAACAACACGCGCATCTTCGGGCAGATTGCGGTCAATCAGCCCTTTCAGCACCAGATCAATATCATCTGACAGCGTCACCGGCAGGCTGACAGTCGTGCCAATGGCTTGCGGATTGGCCATTACATAGTCACGCACATCATCGGCCGCGCCAATGGAGAGGAATTTATAAAGCTCGCGTTTTTCTCGCCGCTTGGTCACCTCGGGAAAGGACGCGCGCAAACCGGCGCGCACCACGCCTTGCCAATTGCTCTCGCCGATATCTTCAGCGTCGATATAATCGGCCGACAACTCAATATCGAGTTCCACATAATGATGCGTAAACGCCGGTAGCGATGAATAGACAATCGATCCGAGCAGAAGAAACAAAATGGCCCCCACGGTCGCAATCGCCGTCATGCCATAGGCGCGGAAACGCTTTTCGGCCTGATAGCGTTTTTTCAGCCGCGCCGCGCGGTAAGTGGGGTCGGAATAATCAGTCATATTGTTCCCGATATTTATTGACCACATAAAGCGCCAGCACATTCAGCCCCAGCGTGATGACAAACAGCACCAGGCCGAGCGCAAAAGCGGCCAGCGTCTTGGCGCTGTCAAATTCTTGGTCGCCGACCAGCAGCATGACGATTTGCACCGTCACTGTGGTGACACTTTCAAACGGATTGGCCGTCAAATTGGCTGCCACACCGGCGGCCATCACCACAATCATGGTCTCGCCAATGGCCCGCGAAATCGCCAACAGGATGGCGCTGACAATGCCCGGCAGGGCGGCGGGTAACACCACTTGGCGGATGGTTTCAGATTGCGTTGCCCCCAAAGCCGCCGCGCCGTCGCGCAGGGTTTGCGGCACTGCATTGATCACATCATCCGATAGCGAGGAAATAAACGGGATAATCATAATGCCCATCACCAGACCGGCAGCCAGCGCGGATTCCGATGAAAGGGTCAGGCCGATATCGGCGCCGCCGTCGCGCAGCATCGGCGCTACCACCAAAGCGGCAAAAAAGCCATAGACCACGGTCGGGATACCGGCGAGGATTTCAATGCCCGGCTTGGCAATGCTGCGCAATTTCGGATTGGCATATTCCGACAAATACACAGCCGACATCAGGCCAATGGGCACCGCCACCAGCATGGCGATAAAAGTGATCATCAGCGTGCCGGCAAAAAGCGGAATGGCGCCAAACGAGCCTGAGCCGCCGGCTTGGTCTTCGCGAATGGCGATTTGCGGCGACCATTGCAGGCCAAACAAAAACTCATGCACCGGCACGCTGTCAAAAAATCTGAGTGTTTCAAAAATCAACGACAACACAATGCCAATGGTTGTCAAAATGGCGATGGCCGACGCAACAAGCATGACATATTGCGACACATGCTCGACCGCATGGCGCGCGGTAAAGCGCGGCGCCAATTGCCGAAGCCCCAGCGCCAGACCGATAAGGGCCAGTAACACCACCGCAATAGTGCGGCCTATGGTCGTGGTTTGCAAAAGATCGGCGTAATAGACCGTCGCTGCGCGCACGGTATCATCGACAAAAGCCTCATTGATCGAGCCGACATAAAGCGCTTTAACTTTGGCTACGCCGACACCGAGTTGGCCGATGCTGGGATCATCCATGCGGGCGCGCAAGAAATCTTCCACCAGCGCGTCAACAACGAGGGGCGAGACGCCGCTCCAGACAATCAGCAGGATAAGCGGCACCAGCATGGTGCAAATCGCCATAAAACTCCCGTGGTAGACATCGCGGGAGTGCTGTTTCAAAGAAGCTGTTGTGGAAATGGCGCGAATACGCCGCTGCCCGAAGAAAAAAGAAAAAGCGCCCAGAGCGAGCAAGCAGAGGAAAAGTGAGCTGATACTCATCGGGGCGCCTTTATAAAAAAATCGGGCCGACCGTTAAAGCCGGCCCGATCATTATAGGGTAATTACATCGACAGTTTTGGCAGATTCTGACCGTCTGCGCGATATTTTTTACGCTCTGCAGTCGGCAGCGGGATAAGGCCTTTATCCAGCAGATAACCGTCTTCGCCAAAGGCTTTTTCGCTGGTGAATTCCTTCACAAACTCGGTAATGCCCGGCACTGTGCCGACATGCGCATGTTTGATGTAGAAATACAGCGAACGTGAAATGCCATAGTCGCCACCGGCAATGTTATCGAAAGTCGGCTCGATGCCTTCAACCGTTGCACCTTGCAGCTTGTCGGCGTTTTGGTCGAGGAAGCTGAAACCGAACACGCCAACCGCTTTCGGATTGGCTGACAGTTTTTGCACCATCAGATTGTCATTCTCACCGGCATCGATCCATGCACCGTCTTCGCGCACTGTGCGGGTCAGTTTTTTCCACATTTTTTTGTCTGCTTTTTTCAGCTTTTTCATGTGGGCAAACTTATTGGCACCTTTTGACATAGCCAATTCTTGGAACGCATCGCGCGTACCGGAGGTCGGCGGCGGGCCCAGAATTTCGATTTTCGTATTCGGCAGGGAGGCGTCAATATCGCTCCACTTCATATACGGGTTGGCAACCGGCTCACACCAGTTGGACTGGCACTTACGATTGGGGTCCGGCACCACTTTGGCGGTTGCCAGATAAATTTGTTGGCGTGTCAGGGCCAGTTTCGGTGAGCCCTTGGCGTTGGCCAGAACAATGCCGTCAAAGCCGATAACGACTTCGGTCAGATCAATGCCATTGGCCTGACATTTATCAAATTCTTTTTTCTTGATACGGCGCGACGCATTGGTCACATCCGGATGTTCCAGGCCGATGCCGGCGCAGAACAATTTCATGCCGCCGCCCGAACCGGTCGATTCGATAACCGGCGTTTTGAATTTCGATGTGCGGCCGAACTGCTCGGCAACCGCCGTCGCAAACGGAAACACGGTGGACGAGCCAACAATTTCAATCTGATCACGCGCATTGGCTTGACCCATCAGGCCGAACGCGGCGATCGCGGTAAGTGCTAATTTTAACGTCTTCATCATTTTCTCCTGAAGCCATGACCGGCCGACTTCTCAACGCCGACCTTGACCCTTAATGGCCCGCGTGACGCGACTTTATTGCGACGCAACTATTACAGTTTTGTGACGCGGCCAAAGCGGCCCCTTGGGAAACGCTCAAACCCGCGGCAAGGTAACGGAAAAACAGGTTTCACCGGCCTCGCTGGTAATCCGCAAGCGGCCGCGATGGCGGTTGATAATGTGCTTTACAATGGCCAGTCCCAGCCCGGTGCCGCCCATTTGCCGTGAACGACCTTTGTCGATTCGATAAAACCGCTCGGTCAAGCGCGCCACATGCTCGGGGGCAATGGTCTCGCCCTGATTGATGACCTGCACGCGCAGCAGGTCGTCGCGCGTCTCGCCATAGGCGGTCTTGCCTTTAGAGACACGCAACCCCACCGAACTGCCGGCATACCCGTAGCGCAGCGCATTCTCGATGAGGTTTTGAAAAACTTGGCGCAATTCATCGGCGGCGCCACGCACCAGCGCATGGCCGCTGGGGATTTGCGTTTCGTCCAGGCTGATGCACAAATCCATATTATTATCTTTGGCGCGCGGGGCCAAAACCGAGACCGTATCGGCCAGCACTTGTTCGATATCCGCTTTACCCTCCGGGCTGTGGTGCTCTTGTGCCTCGACCCGCGACAGCGACAAAAGATCGTCGATCAACCTTTGCATGCGGTCGGCTTCCATTTTCATAATGTCGAGAAAACGCTCGCGCGCGCCGGCTTCTTC
Organism: Alphaproteobacteria bacterium; assembly: GCA_965658615.1. Lineage (GTDB taxonomy): Bacteria > Pseudomonadota > Alphaproteobacteria > RS24 > RS24 > UBA8337. The sequence goes on from CBFHSX010000015.1 coordinate 23,790, forward strand.
CACCGCGCCGTCCTGCAAGGTCTCGATAAAGCCGCTTACCGCCGTCAGGGGCGAACGCAATTCATGGCTCACATTGGCGACAAAATCGGAATGGATTCGATCGACGCTGAATTGCGATGTGTCGTCGGAAATGACCAATAGCACATGGTCTTCGCCGGACCGGGCCATGCGGATACGAAAATCGCGCCGCACCTGATCCATACGCGTATAAGGCAGGTCGCTGACCGCGCCATCGCTTTGCACAGCCTTTAAAGCGGCGAGAAAGTCGGGATGGCGCAGGAACCAATCGAGCGGATAGCCGGCAATATGCGTGCCCAACAGGTCAAACGCCTTATCATTGGCCTGCACCACCACGCCGGCGCCGTCGAGCATAATAACCGCCTCATCGATCAGCGCGGTAAGCCGGTCAAAATTATCTTTTTGCGTCGACATCAACTTCCCGTCTCATTTCATCGCGCAAGAAACGCGCTTCCAAATGGCCACAGTGACCGAATACCACATTAACCGGACTTGCCCCTTTATGCCAAATCAGAGATGATATTAACGTTATTTTAGTTTGTTGCGTGTGTATGACATTAAATGTGGGAAACTCGCCCCGGGCATTACAGTGGTGCTTGGGGAAAACGACCCTAGTGTTGGTTTTGGCCGCACTTGCCCTTCCTGCTTGCGCCAAATTTTCCCAAGACCCCGAAACGCTGGCCGATTTGTCATCCGGCAGCGGTGGCAGTGGCGATGGCGGCGGCGATGGCGGCGGCGATGGCGACGCCGATGATGATGGCGAAAACTATGTCGATGATTATGGCGCTGATTATGCTTTGGGCACGGCGTCTGTGCGCGCGGCCGTCAGCGATAAATTATTTCTGGGCACCAAACGCAACCAGCCCTATGTCGCGCCGGGTGGCACCAGCTATGAATCACTGTTCGTCGCGCATACGGCGCTGAACACCACCTCCAACCTGCCGATTGCCAGCCGCGACACAAATGTGACCGCGCAATGGGATGCGGGCTGGACCGGCAAGGGCGTCAAAATCGGCGTAATCGACGATTTCTCCGACAATAATACGATTGACAGCCATGGCGATAAAGTCTCACTGGTGGTCAATTCAGTGGCACCGGAAGCCGATTTGTTGACGCGGCATTCGAACCTGATCAGCACGGATGTCGAGGCCGGATGGGCCGATATGAGCACCAATGGCTATCACATCGTCAATAATAGTTTCGGCCGCGCGCGCGTCAGCCATATCACGCAACAGACCGACGCCAATTTTGACGGTGACGTCACCTCATGGGTCAATAACCGTTTCAAAATTACCGGCATGTCCAGCTATGACGAGGATATGCTGTTTATCTTCGCCGCCGGTAATTCAGGCGAATATTGCCCCGACCGGCGCATCCATGCCTGCACTTTCCGCGCCGCCGTATTGCACGGCCAACGCGCCGCCGGTGAGACCGACCAAGAGGCGTATATTTGGGTCGGCTCGCTGACCGATGACGGCACCGGACTGACGAGCTATTCGCATTCGGCCGGCGAAATGATGAATGATTTTATCGTCGCGCATGATGATGTGCTGGCCAAAGGCGATGGCGCGGGCACATCTTATGCGGCGCCGCGCGTCGCCGGTGCGGCGGCCATTGTGCGGCACAAATTTCCCAATCTGGATGGCATGCAATTAAAAGCGCTGCTGCTGCACACGGCGGAGGATATGGGGGAAACCGGCCCCGATGCCGTGTTCGGGCATGGCAAGTTGGATTTGCAAAATACGCTGAGCCCGCAAGGCATGCTGAGCAGCAGCCTATCGGGCCGCGATGACGAGCCGCGCGACAGCAGTGGCAATGGTGCCGGCCCCGATGCCATTGGCGCAGACAATTTCGCTTTGCCGCACACGGCGCGGCTATCGACGCAAGACAATGAGGGCGATGACGCGCTGGCCGTTTCGCTGGCAGCCCTGGCGCTGCTGTCAAAGCCTCTGGCCGCGAGCGATTTAAAATTGGTCGAATTATCCGTGCGCCCGCACCATGCCGCGTCGCGCGTCTGGCAGGGTCAATTCACCGGCCTGAACGGCACTGCCTATAATGCACGACATCTCTATCACAGCCAAAAACCCGAATTTTCCGGTTCGGCGATCTGGTCAAAACCCTATGGCCCGCGGCTTACCATGTTGTTGCCGCTGACCTTTGATGCCGGTTATGAAGCGGCGTTGCTGCGCACCACCCCATTGGCCGGTATCGGCATTGGCGCGGCGCTGGCGCTGGGGGAAAGCACAATGGTGAGCATGCGGATGGATAATCTGCTGCGCCTTGGCGGCGATATTTCCGAGACGCCGTGTTATGACGCGTTTCAGCGCGGCTTTCATTGCGGCAGCGGACAGGCTTGGACCGATTACACAAATGCCGCGGTCGACCGGCGCGGCGCGTTGGGCGTGGCGGCTTTTCAAGCCCGCCTGCGGCACCGCTTTTAACAATCAGAACATTAAATCTGCCAGCTTGCGGCGGTGATAGCGCGCATCGCCATGCAGCGCGCAGCCCATAATGGCGCGGCGGCGATAAAGCTGCGCGTCGCAATCATAAGTAAACCCGAAGCCGCCATGGAACTGGATAGAACGGTCGGCGGCAAAGCTCATTGCCGCACCGCTTTCGGCCTTTGCCATGCGCACGGCCAGCTCGCCCTCGCCTTGCTGGCCGAATAAAAACGCCGCCGAATAAAGATGCGACCGGGCGCGCTCATATTGCTGATGCGCGTCAACAATCGTGTGTTTCAAGGATTGATAGCTGCCGATCAGCTTGCCGAATTGTTTGCGCGTCTTCAGATAATCCAAAGTGTAATCGATACAGGCATAAGCCCCGCCACACATATCTGCCGCCAGCAAGAGCGAAGCGGTGAGCTCAATATGCGCCAATGTCTCGCCGGCCAGCGCCACATCCATCAGCGCTCCGTGAGGCACTTCGAGGCCATCTAGTTTCACCGCATAGCTGCGCTGCGTATCATCGATAATTTTTTCGCGCGTCAACCGCGCATCATCGATCAGCCCGCGCGCGACAATCACCAGCGCCGGCGCGCCCTGATACATCACAGTGACCAAAATATGTTCGGCCCGATGCGCATGCGGCACCAGATATTTTGTTCCGCTCAACAGCAATGTGTCGCCCTTGGCCTCGGCCGTGCAAGCGATGTTTTCCATATTCCAATCGGCATGGTCTTCGCAATTGGCCAGCACGGCCACAGCGCCGCCGGCCAGCGCCGGCAGGAGCGTTTCTTTTTGCGCCGCCGTGCCGCCTTTCAAAATGGCCTGCGCCGCGACCACGCCGGCGGCATAGGGCGTGCTCATCAAAGACCGGCCCATATATTCAACCAAGGGCACAATCTCGCCCATGGACAGGCCGATACCGCCAAATTCTTCCGGAATGGCGATGCCGGTCCAACCCAGCTCGGTGATTTCCTGCCAGACGCCCGCATCAAAGCCGGTCTCGTCTTCCAACAGGCTGCGCACTTTATAGATCGGCGATTTATCGCGGCAAAACGCCGCCGCCACATCGATCAATTGCGCTTGCTCTTCGCTGAGCCCGATTTGGGGATTAATGCCCGGTCCGATATATGCCGACATGATGTTCTCCGCTTAACCCTTGAAAGCCGGGACTAGCCCTTGGGGAGGCCGAGCACATGCTCGCCAATAATATTGCGTTGGATTTGCGACGTACCGCCGCCAATCGTCGCCGAAAAGCTGTTCAAGTAACCACGCTGCCAAACGCCATTATCATGCGCGCTCTCATCGCCGACATAATAAGCCGCCCGCGTGCCCTGCAGGGTGATGGCAAAGGCGTTGAGACGTTGATAAAAATCCGTGCTCGACAGCTTGCCGCCCAAAGCCAAAGACATGGGACGGTCTTGCGTCAAAGGGGCCAGCTTGTCGCGGCGCGAGGCCAGACCCAAAGCGCGCGCCTCGGTCATGAGTTCGACCAGCTCTTCGCGCACGCCCTCATCTTCAATGGCGGGCTTGCCATTCAGCTTCGCCGCGCGCGCCAGCCGCACAATATCGCCCGGATCCGACATCATCATCACATGACCGCCGGCCTGACCGGAGCGGGCACCGCGTTCATATTCCAGCGTCTGCATGGCGATGAGCCAGCCTTCGCCTTCCGCCCCCATCAGGCAATCGGTCGAGATGCGGGCATCGGTAAAGAAGGTCTGGGTAAAACCGTATTCGCCGGTCAGTTTTTTTATCGGCACGGTTTCAATGCCGTCTGCTTTCATCGGCGCGAGGAAAAAGCTCAAGCCTTTATATTTGTTTTCCGCATCCGGATTGGTGCGCGCCAGCAGGATCATGTAATCGGCATAATTGCCCTGCGTCGTCCAAATTTTTGAACCGTTAATGACATAATCGTCGCCATCGCGCACAGCGCGGGTTTGCGCATTGCCGAGGTCGGAACCATTATCCGGCTCGGAAAAACCCTGACACCAAATCTCTTCAGCCGACAGAATGCCCTTAATGTATTTTTGTTTCTCTTCATCCGAACCGCGATCGAGGAGCAACGGGCCGGTCCAATTCAGGCCAATGGCATTGAGCATAATCGGCGTGCGTTCTTTCGACATGATGCGCGTCGCCGCATCCTGAAAGGCGCGGTGCAGGCCGCCGCCGCCATATTCTTTCGGCCAATGCGCGCCCAGATAACCGGCTTCGTAAACTTTGTTTTGCCAATCGCGCAGGAAATTGAATTGCTGATCCGTGCCGACTTCCATAAAGGTCAGCGGCAGCATGAAATCGACATCGCGCGGTGTGTTGTCTTTAAACCAGCCTTGCGCGTCGGCGGTAAAAGCATCGAGGTCTTTTTGATCAAAATCGGCCATAACTCATCTCCCTGAGGGCTAACTATAAGGATAAAAACCGTGTTATTGGAAGCCCCCGACTTGTGGCGTGCCGCCGCACCCTTTTCGGAGCCCGAAACTTTCGCTACACTGTTCCCTGCAATTTAAAAAAGCTGAAGGAGCGTTCTGATGAAAACCATGATGGATTATATGCAAGAGGCCAATAATATTGTGCCGCGCATTGACGGCGCTGAAGCGGTCAGCCATTACCAAGATGAAGACGCGGTTTTCATTGATGTGCGCGACGCCAATATGATCGCCAATAGCGGCCTCATTAAAGGCGGCCACCATGTGCCGCGCGGGCTGTTTGAATTTGTCGCCGATGAAAAAAGCCCGATGTTCAACCCGCTTTTCGACAAATCAAAGACTTTTTATCTGATTTGCGGTGCCGGCGGCATGGCCGCTTTGGCCGGCAAAACCATGAAAGAAATGGGCTTTGAGAATGTCGTCAATATTGGCGGCTTTGACGAATGGGTCGAAGCCGGTGGGCCGGTCGAAGACTAAAACGTCCCGTAAACCAAACCGATTGCCAAATTGCCCCATCGCTTTATTTAAGGCGGTGGGGCAATGCGTTTTATTGAGGAGAGCGTTCATGACCGAATTGGAAACCGATTATCTCATCGTCGGCGCCGGGGCAATGGGCATGGCCTTTGCCGATACGCTGTTGAGCGAGACCGATGCCCGGATGATTATTGTCGACCGCCATGGCAAGCCGGGCGGGCATTGGAATGCCGCTTATCCTTTTGTACGCCTGCACCAACCCGCCTCATTTTACGGTGTCGCCTCGCGCGAACTGAGCCAAGGCAAAAAAGACGAGATCGGGTTGAATAAAGGGCTGATGGATCTCTCGACCGGGCCGGAAGTAAGTGCTTATTTTGACGATGTGATGCGCCAGCGCTTTCTCCCATCGGGCCGTGTCGCTTATCACCCGATGTGCGAATGGCAAGGCGATGGGGTGTTCACCTCCAGCCTGTCGGGTGAGCGTTTCAAAGTGAGCTATAAAAAATTGGTCGATGCGACGCTGCTGACGGCGCAAGTGCCGTCCGAGCACACACCGCCTTTTGAGATTGCCGATGGCGTGCGCTTTATGCCGCCCAATGGCTTGGCGTCTTTGCGCGACAAGCCGGCAGGCTATGTGGTCATTGGCGGCGGTAAAACGGCGGTTGATAGCTGTCTCTTTTTGCTCGAAAACGGTGCCAAGCCTGACGATATCCGTTGGATTATCCCGCGCGATGCATGGATGATGCTGCGCGAAAACGCCCAGCCCCTGCCGGAATATTTCGAGCGCGTTTTCGGCACACAAGCCGCCTATATGCAGGCCATGGCCGAGGCAAGCGATATTGAAAATATGTTCACGCGCCTCGAAGCGTGTGGCTATGTCGCTCGGCTCGACAAGGATGTGCGGCCTGAAATGTTTCATGCCGCAACCATTTCCGAACCGGAATTGGAGAAGCTGCGCGAGGTGAAAAACATCATCCGCATGGGCCATGTGCAGGCGCTTGAGGAAAACCGCATTGTGTTGAGTGGCGGCGAGATAGAGACCTCGCCCGACCATTTGCACATTGATTGCTCGGCCGGTATTGCGCGTCTGGCGAAAGATTGGGTAACGCCGAAAGTGTTTGAAGGAAATGTTATCCGTCCGGTCACCATCCGCTCTTATATGCCGGTTTTCTCCGGCTCGATGATTGCTTATCTCGACGCGCATTATGATGATGAGGACGAAAAAAACCGTCTCGCCCAGCCGGTGCAAATCCCCAACACGCTGGAGGATTTCGTGACCATGACATTGGGCGCCATGATGAACCAGTTTAACTGGTCGCAAGACAAAGCCCTGCGCGCTTGGATTAGGGATAATCGGCTCGACGGTTTTTCCAAGTTGATCAGCGAGATTGACCCGCAGGATAATGAGAAGATGGAGATTATGGGCCGCATTCGTGACAATGCCCCCAAGGCGGTCGGTAATCTGATGAAGCTGGCCGGCTTGACCTAACAACGCGCCCGGCAGGCCGCATAATCATTAAACTCCATTTAGCGCTTCCCACAGACCGCCGGAGCGGATAGAAGCCGTATTAACTTATTTCGAAAAGGCGTCTCCCATGTCCCTCACCGCCGCGGAAAACCTCCGCAATATTGCCATTATCGCTCACGTTGACCATGGCAAAACCACACTTATCGATGCGATTTTGAAACAGACCGGTCTGTTTCGTGACAATCAGGCGGTCGATGAACGGCTGATGGATTCCGGCGATCTGGAAAAAGAACGCGGCATTACCATTCTCGCCAAGCCGACTTCCGTTGTCTGGCAGGATAGGCGTATCAATATTATCGACACGCCGGGCCACGCCGATTTCGGCGGCGAGGTGGAGCGCGTTTTGGATATGGCGGATGGGGTTATCCTGCTGACCGATGCGGCTGAGGGGCCGATGCCGCAAACCAAATTCGTGCTCGGCAAAGCGCTGTCGCAGGGTCTGCGTCCGATCGTCGTCATCAATAAGGTCGACCGTCCCGATGGCCGCCCCGACGAAGTGATCGACGAGGTATTCGACCTGTTCGTCTCGCTCGATGCGACGTCAGAGCAATTGGATTTTCCGATCATGTATGCCTCAGGCCGCGATGGCTGGTGCGCCGCCGAGCTGGATGATGCGCGCGATAATTTGCACCCGCTGCTCGACCTCGTACTGGCACATGTGCCGCCGCCCATGGTCGAGCCGGACAAGCCTTTCGCCATGCTGGCGACGCTTTTGGATAGCGACCCGTATATCGGCCGCTGCCTGACCGGTCGCGTCTTGCAAGGCACGGCCAAGGTCAATAGCGCCGTCAAAGCGATTAATCTCGACGGAACGCAAATCGAGAGCGGTCGCCTGACCAAGCTGCTGCGTTTTGAAGGCACCAAGCGCGTGCCGGTTGACGAAGTGCAAGCCGGTGACCTGATTTGCATTGCCGGTCTGACCAAAGCCTCGGTGGCCGATACAATCGGTGACCCGGCCGTCACCGAGGCTTTGGCCTCAACCCCGATCGACCCGCCAACCATGTCCGTAACCATCACGGTGAATGACAGCCCGTTTGCCGGCACGGAGGGCAAGAAAGTCACCTCGACGGTTATTCGCGAGCGGCTTCTGGCCGAGGTCGAAACCAATGTCGCCATTACCTTTGCCGAAAGCGCCAATAAGGATGCGTTTGAAATCGGCGGGCGCGGCGAATTGCAATTGGGCGTACTGATCGAGACCATGCGCCGCGAGGGCTTTGAGATGATGGTGTCGCGCCCGAAAGTGCTGATCCGCAATGAAGACGGCCAGAAGATGGAGCCGATCGAGGAAGTCACCATTGATGTGGATGAGGAATTTTCTTCCACCGTGGTCGACAGCATGAACCGCCGCAAAGCCAAAATGATGGATATGCGCGCCGCCGGTGCCGGTAAAACGCGGATGATTTTCCACGCTCCGTCGCGCGGGCTGATCGGCTATCAAAGCCGCTTTTTGACGCAGACGCGCGGCACCGGTGTCCTGAACCGCGTGTTCCACGGCTATGCGCCCTATAGCGGCGATATTCCCGGACGCCGCAACGGCGCGCTGATTGCCAGCGAGACCGGCACGGCCGTGGCTTATGCGATTTTCAACCTGCAAGATCGCGGCGTCATGTTTATCGACCCGCAAACACCGGTCTATCAGGGCATGATTGTCGGCGAACACAGCCGCGATAATGATTTGGAAATCAATGTGCTGAAAGGCAAGAAACTCACCAATGTGCGCGCTTCGGGGGCTGATGAAGCGGTGACGCTGACGCCACCGCGCCGCATGTCGCTTGAGGATATGATGGCCTATGTCGAGTTTGACGAATTGCTGGAAGTCACACCCGAAAGCCTGCGCCTCAGAAAACGTTATTTGCTCGAGCATGAGCGCAAGAAATTCCGCAAGCAAATGGAAGAGGAAGGCGGGCTGTAAACAGCCCCTTGCGCGCGCCGAAAACGCCGTTAATCTAATCCCGAATTAGGGGGGATTGATTATGCTTCGTCGTTTTTTCAGCGCGCTTCTGGCGCTTGTCTGTATTGCACCTTTTGCCGCCAAGGCGGAAATGCCGTTTCCCAAGCCTGCCGTAAATGACCGGCTGGCGGCGCATCTTGATAAATTCGCCGAGCCGCGCTTGCGCAAAATCAATGACCGTGTCTATTGGGCGCAATATTACGATTATTCCAGTTTCGGCTTTCTGATCGGCGATAAGGGCGTCATCGCCATTGATTGCGGCTGGTGGCCGGGTGCCACCAAACGCGCGCTGAAGGATTTGCGCAAGGTTACCAATAAGCCGGTGACGCATATTGTTTATACGCATGGCCATGCCGACCATATTGCCGGTTGCCCCGGCCTGGCCGAAGAATCGAACCGGAATATTGAGGTCATCGGTCATGCCGATTATTTGCGCTATCGCAATGAAGTCGTCTCGGCGCGCTTTCCGTTTATTTTGCGCCGCGCCACCGATCAGATGGGCTTTCTGCTCGAGCAAAGCATTGCCGGTAGCGTCGGGGCCGGCGTTGGGCCCGGTTTTTACGACGGCGATACCGGCTATCGCCCGCCGACCAGACTGGTCAAGGGCGGCGACGAGCTGACCATTGACGGGCATGTTTTGCGCTTTATCGGCGCCAAAGCCGATATTGACGATGCGGTGGCGATTTATCTGCCGCAAGGCAAAATTCTTATCCCGGGCGATGCGGTGCATGGCACCGGTCCGGTGATTGCGACACCGCGCCAAGAAAAAGGCCGCGACCCGATGGCGTGGATGGCGACATTGGAAAAACTCAGCCGTATGGATGTCGAGGTGCTGCTGCCCGGACATGGGCCGATTTATATGGACGCCACGGCGTCGCGCCGCATCATGGAGGATGTGCGCGACACGATACAATATATTGTCGACTATGTGGTGCGCGGGCTGAACGCCAATATGATGCGCGATGATATTATCGCCACGCTGACATTGCCGCCGCATCTGGCCGATCACCCGGATATTGGTTGGTATTATCACAGTCTCAATTTTGTCGCCCGCGGTGTGCATTCAAACTTCGCCGGCTGGTGGGGTGATGATTATGTCGGCATGTTTGAGGTGCCGCCAAACGAATTGGCGCAAAGCTATGTCACCGCCATGGGTGGGCTTGACGCCGTTTTGACTAAAGCCGACCGCGCCGGCGCGACTGGCGATTGCGCTTTTGCCGGACGCCTGCTGGCCCACGCGCTGCGCGTCGCGCCGGATAATGCGCGCGCCAAAAGGCTGATGATCAAATGCCTGCGCGATATTGCCTATGCCGCTGAGGGCACCAGCCAACGCAATTATATGCTTGCTATGGCGGCACAATTGGACGGCTCTTATGACCGGCGCAAGACACGCCCCTTTGTCGGTATCGCCCAATTGCTGTCTGAAGTGCCGATTGAAAACCTGCTTTCAACACTGACACCGCGCCTCAAGGCCGCGCAAACGCTGATAATGGATGAAAGCCTTGGCCTGAAACTGGCTGAGACGGGCGAGACCTTCACATTGAATATTCGCCGTGGCGTGCTGCGCATTGCCGACGGGCTGGATGGCGATAAGCTGCCGCTCATGACTGTCTCGCGCGCCGCACTTATCGGTTTCGCTACACGCCGCATCGGCTTTGATGAAGCGATTGATGAGGGCATGGTGCAAGTGGCCGATAAAGCAGGCGCGAAAGCCTTTTTCGCCCATATTAATTAAATCGCCGATTAAATCGCGGCACGAAAAAGACGAAAGGGGATCGAGATGCGCACGTTTAACAATCAATCAACCACGGATGAGGTGCTGGACGGCATTGATCTGCACACCAAGCGGGTTCTGGTGACCGGCGGCGCGTCGGGGCTGGGGGCGGAAACTGCGCGCGCCATGGCGGCCAGAGGCGCCGAAATCATTATCGCGGCGCGCAATGAAAAAGCCGCCCAAGAGGTAAAGGCGGCCATTATCGCCAGCACCGGCAATGACCGAATTCATTTCCTGCATTTGGAACTGGGGTCGCTGAAAAAAATCGAAGCGTCGGCCGCTGATTTTAACGCCCGCTTCGATCGCCTCGATATACTGATCAATAATGCCGGCATTATGGCCTGCCCGTTCGACAAAACCGAAGACGGGTTTGAGCTGCAATTCGGCTCTAACCATATCGGGCATTTTTATTTCACCAATCTGATCATGCCGGCGCTTCTGAAAGCCGCGCCGGCGCGGGTCGTGTCGCTGTCTTCGCTGGGCCACCGCGCCTCACCGATTGTGTTTGACGATATTCATTATGAAAAGCGCGTTTACGAAAAATGGGAAGCCTATGGCCAAGCCAAGACAGCCAATGCGCTGTTTGCTGTCGGCCTCAATGCGCGCTTTTCCGATAGGGGTGTCGAAGCGTTTGGCGTGCATCCCGGCGTCATTGCCACAAATTTGGCGCGCCATATCACCGAGGAAGACATTCAACGCATTGTCGATGAAAACAAGGAAATGAAAAAAGACCCGGCCAATACCGGGCGCGGCGGCATTAAAAGCGTCGAACAGGGCGCAGCCACATCATGCTATGCCGCCACTGCGCCGGAATTGACCGGCAAAGGCGGTGCCTATCTAGAGGATTGCGACCTTGCCGAAAAAGTGCCCGATGACACGAGCTTTAGGGGCGGTGTGCGCGGCTTTGCCATTGACCCTGAGGCGGCAGAAAAATTATGGGCCGCATCGGAGGCCATGGTCGGGCATAAATTCGACTGAAAACCGGCCAAAAAAAAGGCGCCCCTAAGGGCGCCTTTTCTCTATCGCCTCGGCCCTTAGGCTTTGGCGACATTAATGACTTTGCGTTGGGTGAACTCGTTCAGCCCTTCCGCGCCAAGTTCCGTACCAATGCCGGATGTCTTAATACCGCCAAACGGCACATGCGGCTGCAGGTCAGCGTGTTTATTGACCCAAATCGTGCCGCTATCGACTTTTTTGGCAACCTCATAGGCGCGATCAATGTCGGATGACCAGACCGAGCCGCCAAGGCCGAACTCGCTATCATTGGCGCGCTCGATAACATCATCGACATCGCTATATTTAATCACCGGCAGCACCGGGCCGAACTGCTCTTCCTTGACCAGGCGGCTGTCATCATCAATATCGCGGACAATGGTCGGCGGGACAAAATAACCCTTGCCCTCAGACACCTCACCGCCGGCAACAATCGTGCCATTGGCGCGACCGTCTTCGATATATTCCTTGATTTTGTCGAACTGCATTTTGTTTTGCAGCGGGCCGAATTGCGTGCCCTGCTCCAACCCATTGCCGACAATCGCCTCATCGGCCAGCTTGGCAAGCTGTTCGACCAGACGGTCATAAATCGACTCATGGGCGTAAACGCGTTTCATAGCGATGCAAATCTGGCCATTATTGCCAAATGCGCCGCCAAAGATTTGCGGTGCCACCGCATCCACATCAACATCATCCATAATGATACCGGCATCATTACCGCCAAGCTCCAGCGTGACACGTTTCAGCGTGCTGGCGGCCGAGGCCATAACCCGCGCACCGGTCGCCGTCGAGCCGGTAAAGGAGATTTTGCTAATGCCTTTATGGGTCGTAATCTTGTCGCCCAGATCATTATTATCGGCGATGACATTGACCACGCCGGCGGGCAGCACATCGGCAATCAGGCGGCCGAGATGCAGCGCCGAAAGCGGCGTTGTCGGAGCCGGTTTAATGATGATTGAATTACCGGCCAAAAGCGCCGCCGGCAGTTTAAAGGCCAGCAATACAAGCGGAAAATTCCAAGGGATAATCGCACCAACCACACCCAACGGGTTGCGGTGAACCTCGACGCGTTGCGCCTCGCTATCCTCCAAGACCTCCACCGGCAGGTCGAGCGTTTGGAAATAACGGAAGAACATGGACGCGCCCATCACTTCGCCCATGGCCTCTTCCAGAGGCTTGCCTTGTTCCTGCGTCAGAATGCGACCCAGCGCTTCCGTATTGGCTTCGATAATATCTGCGATCTCGCCCAGCTTGGCGCGGCGTTCGTCAATCGGCGTCTCTTTCCATACTTTGAAACCGGCCTGCGCTGCTTCAACCGCTTCGTCGAGCTGCGCCTCTGATGCAGTGGGGCAATCGGCCAGCACTTCTTCCGTCGCCGGATTGAGCACCGGCATGGCACCGGCACCATCGACCAGCGCACCATTAATCAATAATTTATAATCCATCTCTAAACCCTCCTCGGTTGGACAAAGTAAAGCGCAACGGCACGCGGCTGGCAAGTCGCATGCAAAACACACAGCGACGGGCCGACCGGCACCTCCCGCAAATGCCCTTGCCGCCCTCTTCAGGGACGAAGCAGTGCCGTAAACGGGCGGCAAATAATATGTGACAAGATATAGGATTTGTGTCACGCTTCCAGCACGAAAAATTCGGAAGCGCGAAAAACCCACAGTTTCAAAACGAAAATCAGGGGGTGCCCCCTAGGCAATCGACAGGAGCAAGTTATGGCAGATTTTGATTTAGTTATTTCGGGCGGTTATCTCGTCGATGGCACAGGCAGCCCCGGCTGCTATGCCGATGTCGGTGTGAAAGGCGATGAAATTGTTGAGATTGGCAATCTGCAAGAACGCGCCGCCAAACAGGTAATTGACGCAAGCGGGAAAACCGTTGCGCCGGGCTTTATCACCCAGCACACGCATTATGATGCAGCCCTGTTTTGGGACCCGTATTGTTTGGATGCCGGTCGCAATGGCGTCACAACTGTTGTGA
>CBFHSX010000016.1:0-33871 GCA_965658615.1 Alphaproteobacteria bacterium
CCAGACTGTTTTGGGTGTCGTGTTTTTATTCCTATTGCTTTTGGCCGTGCGGGTGCGCTTCCGCATGGGTATGTAGCAAATAAAATTACTTCCCGCGCCGTCCCAGCAATTTAAGCCGCAGCGCGTTTAGCTTGATGAAGCCTTCGGCGTCGAACTGGTCATAGACCGCGTCTTCTTCAAATGTGACATGCGCTTCTGAATAGAGCGAGTTGGGGCTTTTGCGCGAGACGACCGAGACCGAGCCTTTATACAGGCGCACCACCACCTCGCCCGACACATGGGTCTGGCTCGCATCAATCGCGGCTTGCAGCATGTCGCGCTCGGGCGCGAACCAGAAGCCATTATAAATCAGCTCGGCATAGCCCGGCATCAGCTCGTCTTTGAGGTGCATGGCACCGCGATCCAGCGTTATCGACTCAATACCGCGATGCGCGGCCAGCAGCACTGTGCCGCCCGGGGTTTCATATACGCCGCGCGATTTCATGCCGACAAAACGATTCTCAACAAGGTCGAGCCGCCCGACGCCATTGGCGCCACCCAGCTCGTTCAACCGTGTCAGCAGTGCGGCGGGCGAAAGCTGCACGCCGTCAATCGAGACGGCGTCGCCGGCCTCAAAGCCGATGGTGACATCGGTCGGCCTATCGGGTGCGTCTTGCGGGGAAACCGTGCGCTGGTAAACAAATTCCGGGCACGGCTCGGCCGGGTCTTCCAACACTTTGCCCTCGCTGGATGTATGCAGTAAATTGGCATCGACCGAGAACGGCGCTTCGCCGCGCTTGTCTTTCGGCACCGGGATTTGGTTTTGCTCGGCATAGGCGATGAGTTTTTCGCGGCTTTGCAGATCCCATTCGCGCCATGGCGCGATGACTTTAATATCCGGATTACAGGCATAATAGCCAAGTTCAAAGCGCACTTGGTCATTGCCCTTGCCGGTGGCGCCATGGCACACCGCATCGGCCCCCGTGGCGGCGGCAATCTCGACTTGGCGCTTGGCGATTAAGGGCCGTGCAATGGAGGTGCCCAGCAGGTAAACACCCTCATAAAGCGCATTGGCGCGAAACATGGGGAAGACATAATCGCGGACAAATTCCTCGCGCAAATCCTCAATATAAATTTCTTTAATGCCGAGCATTTCGGCTTTTTGCCGCGCCGGTTCCAATTCCTCGCCCTGACCCAGATCGGCGGTAAAGGTTACCACTTCGCAGTCATAGGTCTCTTGCAGCCATTTCAGGATAATCGACGTATCCAGCCCGCCCGAATAGGCCAGCACAACTTTATTAATATCGCTTTTATCGGTCATGATCCGCTCCGTCAGTCTGAGCGCCTTTATACGCCGAAATGGCAAAAAAGAAAGGCCCTAGGCGCGGTTTTGGGCGGGAAAATAAATTTGCATTTTTCAATTTAGGGTTGTGGTGCAGGTGTCCAAACACCCCTAGGTTAAGGGGGTCATTCGCAATGAATGGTATGGGAGGAGACTTCCAGCGGTATTTCGGTCGCGTAGCCTTGAGTTGTGTTGAAGGACTTGATTACCGTGTTGCGTGTGTATCAGTTGACCGAATACCGCGAACCCTCTTATCGCCCCAAGTTTCGGGTCGCCATTTCAGCCATTTTCTTTTCTGCTGCACTTTGTTTCACACTGGCCGATTTTAATTGGCCGCACGCCGCCATAATATCGCGGCCGCGCGGTGTGCGCACCGGGCTGGCATAGCCGGCCCGATTGACAATCTCGGCAAAGGCTTCAATGCGCTCCCAGGCAGAGCACTCATAGGGCGCCCCCGGCCATGGGTTGAACGGGATGAGGTTAATCTTGGCCGGAATACCGGCCAGCAATTTGACCAATGCGCGCGCATCTCCATCGCTATCATTGACGCCCTTCAACATGACATATTCAAAAGTGATGCGCTTGGCGTTAGAGAGGCCCGGCCAGTTGCGGCACGCTTCCAGCAAATCGGCAATCGGGTATTTTTTGTTCAACGGCACCAGCTCATTGCGCAATTCATCGCTCACCGCATGCAGGGAGATAGCCAGCATGACGCCGGTTTTTTCGCCCATGGGCACAATTTCCGGTACCACGCCGGAAGTCGATAGGGTGATGCGGCGGCGCGACAGCGAAAGCCCGTCGCCATCGCTCATCACATTCAGCGCATCGGCAACGCCATCACTGTTATAAAGCGGTTCGCCCATGCCCATCATCACCACATTTGTGACTTTGCGCCGATCGCTATTTGACAGATCGCTATCACCCCAATCGTCCAGGTCATCGCGCGCGGCGACCATTTGCCCGACAATCTCGGCGCAGGTTAGATTGCGCACCAGCTTTTGCGTACCGGTATGGCAGAAGCGACAGGTCAGCGTGCAGCCGACCTGGCTGGAGACGCATAAAGTGCCGCGATCCATTTCCGGTATATACACGGTCTCGACCAATTGTCCGTCGGCCAAACGGAATAAATATTTCCGTGTTCCATCTTCCGATAAATGCCGCTCGGCCATTTCCAGCCGTGCCAGCGAATAGCTGTCGGCCAGTCTGGCGCGAAGCTCTTTCGACATATCGGTCATTGCGTCCCAACCGGTCGCGCCGCGCGCATAAAGCCAGCTCCAAAGCTGGTTGCTGCGCATGCGCAATTGCTTTTCCGGCACACCGGCGGCGGCCAAATGCGCGCGCAGATCATCGCGCGACAGCCCGACAAGGCTGGGTTTAACGGTTTCGCTCATAACAGGGTTTTAAGGGGCCGGACACGCTTCGTCCAGCGCCTTCATGGCGGCGGTTACGCCCGACAGGCTATAGCTGTCCGTGGTCAGCGTGCCGCGTGCCGATGTGCCTTTGAAAACCAGCTCATTGCCGCGCTTCATGGCGGTGACCAGCTGTGGTTGGGCTTTCAAATCGACCATCCATGCCCATTCCTCGGCTCCATTTTGGGCCTGCACACCGGTGAAGAAATCAAACTTATCGGCCCCCACCTCGGCAAACGGGTTGGAGGTGGCAGAAAACGGATAGCCAATGCGCAAGGATACTTCATTGCGAATGCCCTGGCCCGGGCGATGCGCCACGACCAGATATGTGTCGCCGCGCTTGGCATTGGCCGGGGCCATGCGCTTGGGCTCGCCGACAATATAGCAATTTTTCGCCGCACCGCTGCCATCGACAAAAAGCCGCCAATCCTTAAAGCTGGCTTGCGGCTCATTGGCCGAAGCCGGGGCGGCGATAAATCCGAGCGGCACAAGGCCTAAAAAGGCCGCAAAGGCCGAAAAAAACACATTCTTGCACGCGATTTTCACCATAAATCCTATTTAGGCTGATTTGCACCGCCTGCCAATGGTTGCTTTATTCTGCGTTATGGCGTCTACTGAAGTGCGCGTTGCATATTTACGCGCGTTTATGGAAGGTCAAGAACACCATGACCACGAGCGGCCAGAACATCGGGTCCGCGCGTACCGAAGTAGAGAAAGATCCGGGCAAGGCATCAGACACAGCCCATTTTGCAGATCTCATCGAGTCGATCGCCGAAACCAAAAACCGCGACGCTTTCAAGGCGCTGTTCGCGCATTTTGCGCCGCGCCTAAAGGGCTATCTTATGCGGCTGGGCGCTTCGGACGGCCAAGCCGAGGAAGTGGCGCAGGAAGCCATGCTGACCGTGTGGCGCAAAGCGGCCCTGTTTGACCGCAAAAAAGCTGCCGCCTCGACCTGGATTTTTACCATTGCGCGGAACCGCCGCATCGATATTTTGCGGCGCCAAAAATTCCCTGAAATTGATGCGGATGACCCGACCCTCGTGCCCGATATGCCGCCTCAGCCCGACGAGGAAGTCATCGGCATGCGCGAGGATGAAATGGTGCGCGCGGCTTTACAAAAACTCGCACCTGAGCAGCGCGAATTGGTACGGCTTGCTTTTTACAATGGCTGGTCGCATTCCAAAATCGCCGCCGATACAAACCTGCCGCTCGGCACGGTGAAATCGCGCCTCCGGCTGGCATTTGCGCGGCTGCGCAATGAGTTGGAAGGACGGCTATAAGCCTTACACCATAAACTGCGGCCCCGGCGGCCCGCCCGGCATAACCGGTCGGTCCTTGAATTGGCCAAGGCTTTGCAGCCGGTCATACATGATAATCGCGCCGGCGATTTGCACATTGATACAAAATTTGGTCGGGATACGAATAATATGGTCGCATTTGGCGCGCAGCGCCGGCGATAGCGCGCCGCGTTCCGGCCCCATCACATAGGCGGCGCAGCGCGGATGGGTAAAGCTCGGCAGCTCAACCGCCTCATCCAGCAATTCGACCCCGACAATCTGACAGTTTTTCGGCAGCTGCATGTCATCGGGGCCGTCGAAATCATACCAAGGCACGGATTTTTGCGTCTTTGAGGTATCGGAGCGCGCCTCGCGCACGCGGTAATGCGCACCTACCGTGAACACGAAACTGGCGCCGAAAGCATGCGCCGAGCGCACCAGATTGCCCATATTCATCGGCTTGGAAACGCCCTCAATGCCAATGGCGAAATAGCCTTTCATCGCAAAATGCCTCCCTTTCATGACCGCAAGCACATTTTGCGCTTTGCTTTGGCGATGGCTCGCTTATGATATGGCCCATATTCAGGGCAACCCATGTTACGGGTCCGGCCCGAAAAAATAAACTGCCTAGAGGCAGGGACAGGGAGATAAAGATGAAAGCCGTTTTGTGTAAAGAATTCGGGCCGCCTGAGAGCCTGGTCGTTGAAGATATTGCCTCGCCGGAGCCGGGGCCCGGCGAGGTTGTGCTGGATGTGCATGCCGCGGCGGTCAATTTTCCTGATGTGCTGATCATTCAAAACAAATATCAGTTCAAGCCGCCGCTGCCGTTTTCGCCGGGCGGCGAAGTGGCCGGTGTGGTTGCCAAGCTGGGTGAGGGCGTCACCGGCCTTAAAATCGGTGACCGCGTTATCGGCTCATGCGGCAATGGCGGGTTTGTCGAGGAGTTGGCGATTGCGGCAACCTCGTGCATACCGATTCCCGACGAGATGGATTTGGAAACCGCTTCGGCTTTGGTGCTGTCCTACGGCACCTCGCATTATGGCCTGAAGAATCGCGCAAATATTCAGCCGGGCGAAAGCCTTTTGGTGATGGGCGCTGCCGGTGGTGTCGGCCTCGCTGCGGTTGAGCTGGGCAAAGCCATGGGCGCGAAAGTTATCGCCGCTGCATCGAGCCAAGAAAAACTCGATATTTGTAAAGAGCGCGGTGCCGATGAGACGATCCTTTACCCGTCGGGTGAGATGACGCGCGAAGAGCAAAAAGCTTTTTCTGATGAGATAAAACGCCTGACCGATGGGAAGGGTGCGGATGTGATTTATGATCCGGTCGGCGGCGCTTATGCCGAGCCGGCGCTGCGCGCCACCAATTGGGAAGGCCGTTATTTGGTCATCGGTTTTGCTTCGGGGCCGATCCCGCAAATTCCGCTCAATTTGGCGCTGCTGAAAAGCTGTCAGATTGTCGGCGTTTTTTGGGGTGCGTTTACCATGCGCGATCCGGCCGGCAATCAGGCCAATCTGGCCGAGCTCATGACGATGTATAAGGCGGGGCAAATCAGCCCTTATATTTCCGGTCGTTATCCGCTCGAGCAAGCCGCTGAGGCACTCAACCAAATGGCCGGGCGTCAAGTCAAAGGCAAGGTGATCTTGACCACCGGCAAAAGTGAAGGCTGACGCGGCGGCGATAGAGCCGCCCGCCAAGCCGGTTGATAATCGTCGTGCGGCCCTATGGCTGCTGGCTTCGGCCAGCTTGTTTACCTTGACCGGTGTGCTGGTTAAATGGCTGGGCCAGACGCTGCACCCGTTTGAAATTTCTTTCTTTCGGGCGCTGGTCGCGCTGGCTGTCATCCTGCCGATTTTCGCCCGCACGGGCGGCTTGAAAGCGGGCATGAAAACCAGCATCCCGCTGCTGCAATTGACGCGCGGCGTGGTCGGCTCATTGGCGATGTTTTTGGGCTTTTACGCCATTGTTGCGCTGCCCTTGGCGGAGGCGCAAGCGATCAGCTTTTCGCGCAATTTGTTTTTGGTGCCCTTGGCGGCGTTTGTCCTGTCCGAGGTTATCGGCCTGCGCCGGGCGTTGGCGGCCGGCATCGGCTTTATCGGCGTGCTGATTATGCTGCGCCCCGGCATGGGCGATAATTCGCTGGGTCTGGCGTTAAGCATTGGCGCTATGGCGGCTTTGGGGCATGCATTTTTGGTGGCACTGGCGACGGTGCTGGTCAATATTGCCTCGCGCTATGACGGGCCGGTGACGCTGATGTTTTACACCAATACCGTATCGCTGGCGCTGATTGCCATCCCGACTTATTTCGTCTGGCAAACGCCGGACATGGTCGAGCTGGTTATGCTGATTGCCATGGGGCTCTTGGCGACCATATCGCATAATTGCTTCATCCGTGCCTTTGCGCTGGGTGAAGCCAGCGCGATTGCGCCGGTTGATTATTCGCGGCTGGTTTTTGCAGCCCTTGCCGGTTGGCTGGTTTTCGGCTCCGTACCTGATTTCTACACCATTGTCGGCGCGGCGATTATTGTCGGCTCCAGCTTCTATATTGTGCGGCGCGAAGCGCAATTGGCGCGCGCGGCCGGGTAGCATGTCAATTCTGACTTGTCAGTGCGAAACAGACTGACTAGAGTTCGGCCATCTGAGAGTTATCCAACGGAGAAGACCATGAAACTCGATTCAAATATCACCGCTATCATCACCGGCGGTGCGTCAGGCCTCGGCGAAGCAACGGCGCGCGCATTGGCTGAAAAAGGTGTCAAAATCGGCATTTTTGACATGAATGAAGAAAAAGGCGAAGCCGTGGCAAAAGAGCTGGGCGGCGCCTTTGCCAATGTTAATGTGACCTCGGACGAGCAGGTTGATGCGGGCTTTGCCAAGATTCGCGAGAGCCTCGGCCAAGAGCGTATCCTGATCAATTGCGCCGGTACGGGCAATGCGGTCAAAACCGCCTCGCGCAATAAAGAGACCGGTGAGATCGATCATTTCCCGCTCGACGCGTTTAACCTTATTGTCCAGATCAATCTGGTCGGCACATTTCGCTGCATCGCCAAATCGGCTGCCGGCATGATGACCCTCGACCCGCTGCCTTGCGGCGATCGTGGTGCCATGGTCAATACGGCCTCGGTTGCAGCCGAAGACGGTCAAATCGGTCAGGCTTCTTATTCGGCCTCAAAAGCCGGTGTTGTCGGCATGACCCTGCCGATCGCCCGCGATTTGTCGCGCGAAGGCATTCGCGTCAACACCATTCTGCCGGGTATTTTTGATACGCCGCTGCTGGCCGGTGCGCCGGAAAATGTGCGCCAAGCTCTGGGTGCCATGGTGCCCTATCCGTCACGCCTTGGCATGCCGGAAGAATATGCCAAGCTGGCCACCACCATGTGCGAAGTAAATTACTTCAATGGCGAGGATGTGCGCCTTGACGGTGCCATTCGTATGGCCCCCCGCTAGGGGAAGAAGCGTCCCCCGCTAGGGGAAATAAGTCGCCCTAAATTTCCAATTGGGGCGAGACAAGCAATTGACAGCCGGCGATCTTCCACGATCCGTCCGGCTGTTTTTGCATGATATAGCGCGCCGTATGGCCGGCGCCGCGATCATCGGTAATAAAAACACGCTGGATTCGCATGCGCTGATGCGCGGCAACCTGCGTGGTCGGGCCGGTGAAGTCAAAATTATGCGCGTGATAGACCGGTCGGTAATTGGCTTGCACCATGGCGATAAACGCGTCAATCGTGCCGAATTGGTCTTGCAATTCGGGCGTTGCAAAACCGAAGGCTGTGGCATGGCGGCGGAGGCGAAACGCCTCGATTTGCCCGCCAATCACCTGTCTTATGGCGATGTCATGCGCTGCTATGGGGGGTGTGCGTGGCACATTTTGCATCAGCGCCGTGGCGCCGGCGAGCACTGCCAGCAAGCCGATAACGGCAAAATCGCTGAGCCGCCAGCGCATGGCCTAGCTGCGCCCGGCCGCGCCGGCGGTCTTATCCATAAATTTCGCCATGGCGATATCCAAAGCCGAGACGCCGCCCGCATCATGGGTGGTCAGCACCACATTGACGGTCTTATAGACATTGTCCCATTCCGGGTGATGGTCGATTTTTTCGGCCTGCATGGCGACGCGGCTCATCCAGGCAAAAGCGGCGTTAAAATCGGCAAACACATATTGCTTTTGAATGGCATCGCGGCCCCTGACTTTCTTCCAGCCTTTCAGCTTGGCCAGAGCGGCGGTTTTTTCTTTTGCGGTCAGTTTTTCTGTCATGGTTTATCCTATGGCTTCGGCTGTATTACGGGCACAGATTCGAGGCGCTCAAATGCAGCCTATCAATATCATTTTGCATGTCCTCATGCAGGTCAAGCTCGGTGCTGCTTATGGCAAGGCGCAATTGCTCCATGGTCGTAGCGCCGATAATATTTGAGGTGACAAAGTCGCGCGTGGTGACAAATTGAACGGCCATTTGCGACGGGTCGACGCCGTATTTTTCAGCAATCGCCAAATAGCCGTCAATCGCCTCTTCGGCTCCGGCCGTTTCATAGCGTTGTAGGCGGTCGAATAATTGCTTGCGCGAGCCTTGCGGTTTGGCGCCTTTTTGATATTTGCCGCTCAAAAAGCCCTGCGCCAGCGGCGAATAAGCCAGTAAGCCAACGCCCTCGCGATGATAAATTTCCGCGCTCCCCATCTCATAGACCCGGTTCAAAAGATTATAGGCATTTTGCACCGAGACGACGCGCGGCAGGCTTTTATCCATTTCCGCATAATGCAGAAATTTCATCAGTCCCCAAGGCGTCTCGTTGGACAGGCCGATATGGCGCACCTTGCCGGCCGTCACCAGCTCGCCCAACGTGCCGATAATATCCTCAATGCGATTGATCTCGTCGCCCATTTCCTTATGGCCAAGGCCGCCGAAAATGCGGATCGGCCGGTCCGGCCAATGCAATTGATAAACATCGATATAATCGGTCTTGAGACGCTGCAGGCTTTTATCAATCGCCTCATGAATTTGCCCTGCCGACAAATCGCTGGTTGTTCCATCATCGCGAAACCAATCCATTTGCGAGCGACCGACCACTTTGCTGGCCAGAATAATATCTGCGCGCTTTCCGGTTTTTTGAAACCAGCTGCCGATAATTTCTTCCGTGCGGCCTTGCGTTTCGCGCATAGGCGGGACTGGATAAAGCTCGGCCGTATCGAAGAAATTTACCCCTTGCGCCACGGCATAATCCATTTGTTCATGGCCCTCGGCTTCGGTGTTTTGCTGGCCCCATGTCATGGTACCCAGACAAATCGCACTGACCTCAATATCGGTATGCCCCAATTTACGCATTTCCATAATTTTTACTCCCCTTCAAGACGCGCCATAAACGCTTCGACATGCGGTATGATCCTATCGACAATCACGCCAATCCCCTCAGCCGTTGGGTGAATCCCGTCCGGCAAATTCAACTCTCTTTGCCCGGCGACGCCGTCGAGAAAAAACGGGTAGAACACCAGCCCATATTGCGCCGCCAATTGCGGGTAAATCGGGTTAAAGCGGTCTCCATAAGCAGCCCCCAGATTGGGTGCTGCCAGCATGCCGGCCAGCATGACCTCAATATTGCGTGCCTGCAAGGTCTCTATAATGCGGGCGAGATTGGCCCGCGTGACGCTTGGCGCAATGCCGCGCAACATATCATTGGCACCAAGCTCAAGAATGACGCCGCGTGTCTTGGGGCCGACCACCCAGTCGAGCCGCGCCAGACCGCCCGTGCTGGTATCGCCTGAAACGCCGCCATTGCGCACATGCACATTGTGACCGCGCGCGCTCAGTGCTGCTTGCAATTGCGGCACAAACCCGTCGGCCGGCGCAAGTCCGTAACCGGCCGTCAGACTGTCACCCAAAGCTATGATTTCGATCGGCGCGCCGGCTTGTTCGCCCATGGCCGGCGCATTTGGTATCGCTATCAGCCCGAATAGGAAAAATGCGAGAACCGCCCTATATAGACGCCATGACGGAATTTTGCCGCTTTTACGTTTAGCCTTGAACACGCACCGCCTCTTTCCGTTAAATGCCCTTGCTGCGCTTTGGCGCTGCAACCATGAATAGGTCGATTATATGATTAGCATCGAAAATCTCAATGTCACCCTGCCCAGTCGCGCCGGGGACGTCAATATTCTTCGTGGTCTGGATTTAAATGTCGCAGCCGGTGAGGCGCTGGGGCTCATCGGCCCGTCCGGCTCGGGCAAGACGACCCTGCTTATGGTGCTGGCCGGGCTGGAACCGGCGACGACGGGCCGCGTCGACGTGGCCGGGCATGATTATGGGCAGATGAGCGAAGACGCGCTGGCACGGTTTCGCCGCACGCATATCGGCATTGTGTTTCAAAGCTTTCATCTGGTGCCGACCATGACGGCGTTGGAAAATGTCGCCTTGCCGCTGGAATTGGCCGGGGCCGATAATGGATTCGCCGCTGCCGCCGCCTTGCTCGATGAGGTCGGTCTGGCCGATCGGCATGACCATTATCCGGCGCAATTATCCGGCGGTGAGCAGCAGCGCGTGGCGTTGGCGCGCGCGCTGGTCGCCAATCCGCCCGTGCTGTTTGCCGATGAGCCGACCGGCAATCTCGACCAATCGACCGGTCAGGCGATTATGGATTTGATCCTCGGTCTGGCAAAAGCGCGCGGCACGACTTTGGTGTTGATCACCCATGATGGTGCGCTGGCCGCGCGCTGCGACCGTACCGTTACCATGCGCGATGGCCGCCTTGATGATGAGGCCGCTGCATGAGCACCGGACAAGCAGGCGGGCGTTTGAGCTGGGGGCTGGCGGTACGGCTGGCGCGGCGCGAAATGCGCGCCACGCCCGATGCTCGGGCTTTCTCCGGTTTTCGGATTTTTCTTTTATGCCTGACTTTGGGCATTTTCACCATTGCCGGTGTCGGCTCGCTGTCGGCCTCTTTGGTCGGCGGCATGGTGGCGCAAGGCCGGTCTATTTTGGGCGGCGATATTGATTTGCGGCTGGTGCATCGCGCGGCTTTTGACACGGAACGCGGTTTCCTCGATTCGCGCGCCGCCGTCTCTGAGGTGGCCACCATGCGCGTCATGGCGCGGCCGATAAAAGGCGGCGTGGCGGCGTTTGACGAGGCCATGCTGGTCGAAGCCAAAGCCGTGGACGGCGCTTATCCGCATTATGGCACTGTTGAACTAAAAGATGCGCGCCCCTTATCGGCCGCTCTGGCGCGTCAAGCCGGCGTCTTTGGCGCCGTGGCCGAGCAGGGGTTGTTTGACCGTTTGGCCCTAGCGCCCGGCACGCGTCTCGCCATTGGCGATATTGAGGTCGAGTTGCGCGCCGTGCTGACCCATGAGCCGGACCGTAATGCCGGCGGTTTTCCTTTGGCCCCGCGGCTGATGCTCAGCCATGAGGCGCTGATTGCGGCGGGGCTGCTCAGGCCCGGTGCGTTGGTCAATTACCATTATCGTTTGAAGCTGCCCGATATGGCGAGCAATGAGACGGTGAAACAAACCGTGCAAGCCATTGGCGATGCCTTCCCGACGGCAGGCTGGCGCATTCGCGACCGCTCCGATGCCTCGCCCTCCATGCGCCGCTTTATCGAAAGGTTGGGGCTGTTTCTCACTCTGGTCGGGCTGACCGCTTTGGTGGTCGGCGGTGTCGGGGTCGGTAATGCGATTACCGCCTATTTACAAAAACGCCGCGAAACCATTGCCGTTATCAAGGCATTGGGCGGCACGGGGCGCTTTATCTTCCGCATTTATGCGGTGCAAATCGCCGCTTTATCCTGTCTGGCGCTGTTTGCCGGATTGGGGCTGGGTGCGGCCGTGCCGTTTTTGGTGCAGTTTTTTGTCGGTGATTTATTGCCGGTGCGCCTGGCTTTGACCCTCTATCCGCAGCCGCTTTTGGCGGCGGCCGGTTTCGGTCTTTTGGTGGCGGCAGCGTTTGCGCTTATCCCGCTGGGCCGCGTCGAGTTAATTCCGGTCACCAGACTGTTTCGCGGCGAGACCGATGAGACGTTGGGCTGGCCGGCGCCGCGCTATCTCATCGCCATTGTCTTTTGTTTTGTCGGCCTTGCGGCTTTGGCGGTGCTGATTGCTGAGCGCCGCGATGTGGCGCTGTGGTTCGGACTTGGTGTGGTTTTGGCCTATTTGGCGTTGCGCGGTGCGGCGGCGCTTTTGGTGTTTATCGCCCGCCGTGTCGGGCGGCCGCGCCAGCCCGAGATTCGCATGGCGCTGGCCAATATTACCCGTCCCAATGCGCCGGTGCGCGCCGTTATGCTGTCGATCGGCCTGTCGGTGACGTTGCTTTCCGCCATTTCCATGGTGGACGGCAATATTAACGCGCAAATCACCGGCGACCTGCCCGAACGCACGCCGAGCTTTTTCCTGATGGATGTGGCCCCCGACCAGATCGACCCGCTCATGGCGCATATGCGCGACAATCAGGCGGTCAGTCAGGTTGAAAGTGCGCCCATGCTGCGCGGGCAAATTCTTTCGGTCAAAGGCGTGCCGAGCGCCGAGGTGAAACCGCATCCCGATGCGGCTTGGGTGCTGCGCGGCGATCGCGGTCTGACTTATGCGGCGACCCCGCCCAAGGGCGGCGAGCTGGTGTCAGGGCAATGGTGGCCGGCTGATTATAGCGGCCCGCCGCTGGTCTCCTTCGACGCCGATGAAGCGGCAGGTTTGGGGTTGGCCATTGGCGATGAGATTGAGGTCAATGTGTTGGGTCGCCCGCTGACCGCCAAATTGGCCAATACGCGCATTGTCGATTGGGCCTCGGGGGGCATGAATTTTGTCATGGTGTTTTCGCCCGCACCCCTGGCCTCGGCCCCGCATACGCATCTTGTTTCCATGGTGGTGGATGAGACCGGCGAGGCGGCGTTTGCCCGCAAGCTGGCCCGCGATTACCCGAATGTCACGCTGATCCGCGTCAAGGAAGCCATCGCCACCATGCGCGATGTGTTGACCAATCTCGGCCTCGGTATTCGCGCCATGAGCGGGTTGACGCTCTTGGCCGGTATATTGGTGCTGGCCGGCGCCATGGCCTCGGGGCACAGGGCACGCGTCTATGATGCGGTGGTGATGAAAGTGCTGGGCGCCACAAGACGGCGCATCATGTTGGCCTTCGCGCTGGAATATGCGCTGATGGGGCTCGGCGCGGCCGTGATTGCCGCTGCTGCCGGCACGCTTGCGGCCTATGCGCTGATCACCGGACCGATGCAGGCCGATTTCATCTTTTTGCCGCTGACACTGGGCTTCACTGTTTTGGGCGCGGTCACGCTGACGGTTATTTTGGGACTTTTGGGCACTTATGCGGCCTTGGGGGCTCCGGCTGCGCCGGTATTACGCAGCCAATAGATGAAAAATCGGCTGCTTATGTCTTGAAAATGACATGATTATTGCTGATATTTATAGCACGCATCCCGCATGGCGCGGGGCAGTGAAAGGATTTTGAAAAATGGCTGATAATTGGTCTGACCAAAACGTCGCACAGCAGGCACAGGCGCAAAGCGGTGTGCATGATGAAGGCCTGCGCATTTACATGAATAAAGTCTATGGCCATATGGCCATGGGTCTTCTGGGCACGGCACTGGCCGCTTATATCGGCGCGGCGAGCGGCATTTATATGGCGCTTGCGCAAACGCCGTTTATCTGGCTGCTGGTTCTCGCCCCGCTTGGCATGGTGCTGTTTTTGTCGGCGCGCATGCACGCTTTGAAAGCCGGAACGGCGCAAAACCTGTTTTATCTCTATGCCGGTCTCACCGGCCTGTCGCTGTCTTATGTCTTGTTGATGTTCACCGGCGTTTCTGTCGTGCGCACCTTCCTCGTTACCGCCGCCTCATTCGGCGCGCTGTCGCTTTATGGCTATACGACGAAAAAAGACCTGTCGGGCATGGGCTCCTTCCTGTTTATGGGCTTGATCGGTATTATTCTGGCATCCGTGGTGAATATTTTCCTCGCCAGCTCGGCGCTGCATTTCGCCGTCAGCATTATCGGCGTGTTGATTTTTGCCGGTTTGACGGCCTATGACACGCAGGATATCAAACGCATTTATTATGCCGGCGATACGCGCGAAGTGGCTGAGAAAAAAGCCATTTTGGGGGCGCTGCGTCTCTATTTGGACTTCATCAATATGTTCATCTTCTTGCTGCAATTTATGGGCAATCGCGATTAGACGCATAAGGTTGAAAAAACTGCAAACCCCGGCCTCAGGGTCGGGGTTTTTGTTTAATCAATCAGCTTCAGCGTTTTGCGCTCGAAGAAACGTAACAGCGCCGGCAAATCATGGCCGCGGCGCAATACGCGCCCGTCCATGGCGCGCAATATATATTGGCCCTGTTTTTTTCTGAGCGCCGGGGTTTTTTCAACGCGGTAGAGTGGCATTTCGCTGGCGCGGCGGAAAATATCAAAGCGCGCCGTCTCGGCCCCATCGCCCATTGCGTAATCGCGCCACTGCCCGGCGGCCACTTGGCGGCCATAAATATTCAGCAAATCGCCCAGCTCGGGCCGTGTCCACATCACCCGCTTTGGGGCCGCTTGCTGCCTTTGGCGTTCGCGCTCAAACGCATTGCCGACAATCACCAGGGGTTTTGCTTGTTTCGTTTTGGCCATATGCCATGGTGACATTATTGCGCCGCGAAAAGCAATTAAAATGCCCTTAAATGGCCTTATTTGCGTCACAGTCGGGTCGCAATTGGTCGGCATATTGGTGAGGCTTGAGAGCCCGCCCGGCGCGTCCCTGATATCTCCTCCCATGACTGGCGCGTCGGGCAAACTCCCTCTAACCTTGTGTCTCATGCCCCATTCACAGCTTGCCGATACACCAAACGTCCCCCTTCCCAAGGGGGGCGATAAAGCCTAAAAGAAGTCATGATCGAAATCGAACATTTGGTAAAAACATTCGGCGATTTTACCGCCGTTAATGATCTGAGCTTTGCAGTCGAAAGCGGTCAGGTCATGGGTTTTTTGGGCCCCAATGGCGCCGGTAAATCCACCACAATGAAAATGCTGACCGGTTTTTTGCGTCCCAGCGCCGGCACGGCACGCATTTGTGGGCTGGATATTTGCACCCAGACGCGCGCCGCGCAGACCCGCTTCGGCTATTTGCCCGAGGGCGCGCCGGCTTGGCCCGATATGACACCGCGCCAATTTCTCGAATTTATCACCGCCATTCGTGGCCTTGATAAATATGCAGCGCGCAAAGCGCGCGACCACGCCATTGCCATGACCGAATTGCACGGTGTTCTGGACCAGCCGATCGATACTTTATCGAAAGGGTTTCGCCGTCGTGTCGGTTTGGCGCAAGCCATTGTGCACGATCCGGATGTGCTGATTATGGATGAGCCGACGGACGGGCTGGACCCCAATCAGAAATTTCAAGTGCGCCGCGCCATTGAAGAAATGGCGGCCGAAAAAGCGATTATCATTTCCACCCATATCCTCGAAGAGGTTGATGCGATTTGTACCGATGCGATGATTATCGATCGCGGGTCAATTGTGGCGGCGGGCACGCCGAGCCAGCTGGCGGCGCAATCGCGCTTTCACGGCGCGGTAACGCTTATCGTCGCCGCCAATGGGCTGGCCGCAGCCGAGGCGGCTTTGGCCGGTTTGGCCGATGTGCAGGTCGAGATAAGTCGGCGCGGCGATGAGGCATCTTTGCATGTTTTTGCGACCCAAGCCGGGTTGGAGCCGCCGGCCCTGCTGGCCGAGATCCGCGCGCTGGTGGCGCGAGAGAATATTGCGGCGCGCAGTCTGGCGCTTGAGAGCGGACGATTGGATGATTTATTCGGCACCCTGACCGGCAAGCCGCGCCCGCAAGGGACTGCACTTAATGTGGCGGAGAGTGTGTCGGAGGCGGCGCTATGAGTATGCTCTGGACCATTACAAAGCGTGAATTTGCCGGTTATTTCGCCACGCCTTTGGCCTTTGTCTTTATTATCGTTTTCCTCTTGGCCAATGGCTTGGCGACATTTTATCTCGGCGCCTATTTTGAGATGGGCCAAGCGGATTTGAGCTCGTTTTTCATGTTCCATCCTTGGTTGTATCTGTTTTTCCTGCCCGCCATCTCCATGCGGCTTTGGGCCGAGGAACGCCGTAATGGCTCGATCGAGCTCTTATTGACACTGCCCGTGCCGCTTTGGTCGATTGTGTTGGGCAAATATAGTGCGGCACTGGCTTTTGCCGGTCTGGCGCTGGCGCTGACCTTCCCGATTTGGCTGACAGTGAATTATCTCGGCGCGCCGGATAATGGCGTTATCTTCGCCTCTTATCTGGGCTCGCTAATGCTGGCCGGTGGCTATCTCGCCATCGGCTCGTGCCTGTCGGCGCTGACGCGCAATCAGGTCATTGCTTTTGTTATCTCCGTGGTAGCGTGTTTTTTATTCACCGTGTCGGGCGCGCCGCTGGTGCTGGAATTATTTCAGGGTTGGGCGCCGCAGGCTTTGGTCGAAACCCTAGCGTCCTTTTCTTTGCTGACGCATTTTCGTGCCATTACCGGCGGCGTGATTGACGCGCGCGATATCGTGTTTTTCGCCACGCTGATCGGTGTGTTTTTATGCGCGACGATTATTGTCGTCGATATGAAAAAAGGCGAGGGGGCTTAGACCATGCAAGCCTTTATGAAAAAGCCGCATGCGGTCGCGCTTATTTTATTGGCGCTTATCTTTGTCAGCCTCAATCTGTTTTCCAGCGTGGCGCTGCGCACGGCGCGGCTCGATCTGACGCAAAATAATCTGTTCACACTGAGCCAAGGCACGCGCAATATTCTTGACCGCCTCGACGAGCCGGTGACGCTGCGGTTTTATTATTCGCAAGAACTGGCCGCCGACCAGCCGCAAATCCGGCTTTTTGCCCAGCGCGTGCGCGATATGCTGGAAGAGATGAGCACAAATGCCGGCGGCAAGATAGAGCTGCACATTATCGATCCGGCGCCTTTTTCTGAAGAAGAAGACCAAGCCGTCGCGCAAGGGCTGGTGGCGCAGCCGGTCAGTGAGGGCGAGGCGATTTATTTCGGTCTGGTCGGCACCAACCGCGTCGATAATGTCGAGATTATTCCGTTTTTCGCCGATGAGCGGCAGCAATATCTCGAATATGATTTGGCCCGCATGGTGCATAATCTGGCGCAGCCGGAAAAACCCGTGCTTGGCATTATTTCCAATCTGCCGCTCGATACCGGTGCCGGTGGCGTTATGGCGGCGATGCGCGGCCAGTCGCAACCGTTTTTGATTTATGCCGAGCTGACCGACCGCTTTGAGGTCGAGTTTATCCCCCCCGATGCGGTAAAGCTGCCGCAGCGTATCGATGTCCTGCTGCTGGCGCATCCGCGTCCCCTAAGCGATATCCAAGCCTATGCGGTGGACCAATTTGTCATGCGCGGCGGGCGTGTAATCGCCTTTATCGACCCGCAATCTGAGGTCAGTCTGACGGCCGGGCCGAATGGCCAGCCGCTCAGGGGCTATACGGAGCAATCCAATTTGCCGCGTCTGATGCAAAAATGGGGCGTCGCCATGGATGACCGCCTTATCCTTGCCGATCGCAAACGCGCCCAGCGTGTCGCCGCCGGTCGCGATGCGCGCCGCGCCCTGACCGATTATATTTTGTGGATGGGCTATGGCCCTGACGAGGTCAATCGCGATGATCTCATCACCGGCAATATTGACCGGTTGAATTTGGGCACAGTCGGCGTTTTGACCCGGACGATGGATGCGACGACGCAGATGACGCCGCTCGTGACCTCCTCCGATGAGGCCGGTCTGATGCCGCGCGATTATGTGCTAAGTGCCCCGACTCCCGATGCGCTGCAGCGGTTTTTCGTCATTGGCGAGGCGCCCTACACAATTGCGGCGCGTCTCACCGGACGCGTCGAGACGGCTTTTCCCGATGGCCCGCCTTCGGCTGAGACCGGCAAGGGCCAGCGCGCCAAACCGCAAGACCATAAAAATATCAATGAGGCGGCCAGTCTTGTGGTTTTTGCCGATAGCGATTTCTTTGACGACCGCTTCTGGGTGTCGGAGCAAAATTATCTCGGCCAGCGTTTCGGTGTACCGATTGCCGATAATGGTAAGTTTTTGTTGAACGCCGTGGAAAATATGATGGGCTCGAACGATCTCATTTCACTGCGCGGGCGCGAGCGCGCAGCGCGCCCCTTTACCCGTGTCGAGGGCTTGCGCCGTGAGGCTGAAAAAACCTATCTGGCAGAAGAAGAAAACCTCATTGCCCGTATTGAGGCGGCGCAGGGTGAGTTGGATCGGCTCGAAAAAAGCGGCGCCAGCCTTGGCGATGCGCAGGCCGCGGCAAAAAGCTATCGCGCCGAATTGGTCAGCGCGCGCAAAGCGCTGCGCCGGGTGCAGGGCGATTTGCGCCGCGATATTGACGCGCTGGAAGGGCGCGTGACCTGGGTCAATATTCTGCTCATGCCGCTGCTGACGGCCTTTGCTGCCATGGGGCTGGCCTGGCGACAAAGACAAAGGCGCTTGGCGACACAAAAAGCCGGCGGGCTGATTGTCGAGGATGAGGGGGCGGCCTGATGGATGTGACGCGCATGATGCGACCGCTTATCGGCTTGGCGATTATTTCTGTGGCGCTCGCCATTGCGGCGGTTCTGGCCGACCGGCCGGTCAATGCGGTGGCGCCGCCGCGCATCTTACTGGCCGATTATGCGGCCAATCTGGAAGACGCGGCACGGCTCGAAATCACTCATGGCCAAGGTTTGTCGGGCGCGCAGACCATGGTGTTTGTGCGCCGGGACGGGCAATGGTTGATGCCGCAGCGCGATGATTATCCGGCCAATCAAGAGCTTGTCACGGAGACGCTTTTGGCACTGGCAGGGGTGAAAGCGGTTTCGGCCCGCACGGCGCAGGCCAAATGGCACCGTGCTTTGGGCCTCACCGTGCCGGAGGAATTGGGCAAAGCGGTGCGCTTTCGCGTGCGCGATGCAGCGGGCGGCGAATTGACCAGTCTTTTATTGGGCAATGAAGAAGCCAGCGAAGCCGAAGCGGCGCAGGATGTCAAAACCTATGGGGTTGAGCAGCGGCAATTTTATGTGCGCCGCGAGTCTGAAATGCAAAGCTGGCTGGCGCGTGGACGTCTGCCGCGCAACCCCAATGTGGCCGCGTGGATGGACCAAAGCCTGCCCAAAGGCGATTTGGCGGCGCTGACGCGGGTCAGCTTTGGCGAGGGCGATAAAACCGTGATGACACGGGTGACGTCAGATAGCTGGTCGCTGGCCGGTGGGCCGGGCTGGCTGGCCGGATTTGAGTCATTGCGCCCTGAGGATGTGGCGCGCGCTGATGCGATTGAGTTTGCCACGGCGCAGCCCATGGTGTTGAGTTATAAAGACGGTCTGCTTGTGACATATGAAAATGTCGGTGCGGCGACGGTTATTTGGAGCCGTATCAGCGCCGCGACAGGGCCGGGTGCCGATATGGCGACCCGCCGGATCGCGGCTGATATAAATGCACGTTTCAAGGGCTGGGCTTTGCGTTTTGCCGCCGATCAAGCGCCGCTTCTCCTGCCCGGTCGCGCGCAATTGACGGGGCCGCGTTAACCCCCGTCGCAGGCTGCTTTACTGCGGCTTCTTGCCGATTTGACTTATGTTTGCCGACGCAGTATGAGCAAGAAAACCAATCTCAAAGACCAAAGCGAGGATGAAACCGCTATGAGCTTATACGCCGCCTATTTGGATGAAATCGACGCCCGCAAAACCCAAGGGCTGAGCCCCAAGCCGATCGATGATGCCGCTTTGCTGGCAGAAATTATCGCGCAGATTAAGGATAGCGACCATCAACACCGCGCCGATAGTCTCAACCATTTCATCTATAACACGCTGCCCGGCACAACCAGTGCAGCCGGCGCAAAGGCGCAATTTCTGAAACAAATTATCCTCGGCGAAGCGGCGGTTGCGGAAATCTCGGCCGATTTCGCTTTCGAACTCTTGTCGCATATGAAAGGCGGGCCGTCGGTTGAGGTGCTGCTTGATTTGGCGCTGATGGATGATGCGGCGATTGCCGCTAAAGCTGCGGCTGTGCTGAAAACCCAAGTCTTCCTCTATGAGGCCGATACGGCGCGGCTGAAAGCGGCTTATGAGGCGGGCAATGCGATGGCCAAAGAGTTGCTGGAAAGCTATGCCGCCGCCGAATTTTTCACCAGCCTGCCGGAGGTTGAAGAGGAAATTAAAGTTGTTACCTATATTGCCGCCGAAGGCGATATTTCGACCGATCTTTTATCACCGGGCAATCAGGCACATTCGCGCTCTGACCGCGAGCTGCATGGCAAATGCATGATTTCTGAAGCGGCACAAAAAGAAATTGAAGCGCTGAAGCTGCAACACCCTGATAAGCGCGTTATGCTGATTGCCGAAAAAGGCACAATGGGCGTTGGCTCGTCGCGCATGTCGGGCGTCAATAATGTGGCGCTGTGGACCGGCAAGCAGGCCAGCCCCTATGTGCCCTTTGTCAATATTGCCCCTATTGTTGCCGGCACAAACGGCATTTCGCCGATCTTCCTGACCACGGTCGGGGTGACCGGCGGTATCGGTATTGATCTGAAAAATTGGGTCAAGAAAATCGGCGAAGACGGCAAGCCGCTGTTAAATAATGACGGCAATGCGGTGCTTGAACAAAAATATTCGGTCGAGACAGGTACGGTTTTGTCGATCAATACCAAAACCAAAAAACTGTATAGCGCCGATGGCAGCGAAGAGCTGGTTGAGCTGGATGACAGTTTTACGCCGCAAAAAGTCGAGTTTATGAAAGCCGGCGGGTCTTACGCCATTGTCTTCGGCAAAAAGCTGCAAAGCTTTGCCAGCGAGACGCTGGGCGTGCCGCTCAAGCCGGTTTTTGCGCCGTCAAAAGAGATCAGCCATGACGCTCAGGGCCTGACCGCGGTTGAAAAAATCTTCAACGCCAATGCGCGCGGTGTGGCTTCCGACAAGCCGCTGCATGCCGGTTCCGATGTGCGTGTGCAGGTCAATATTGTCGGCTCGCAAGACACGACCGGCCTGATGACCTCGCAAGAATTGGAAGCCATGGCCGCGACCGTTCTGTCCCCCGGCGTCGATGGCGCTTATCAATCGGGCTGTCACACGGCGTCGGTTTGGGATGTGAAAGCGCAAGCCAATACGCCGCGCCTCATGGCCTTTATGAATAAGTTCGGCCTCATCACGGCGCGCGACCCGAACGATAAATATCACGCCATGACGGATGTGATTCACAAAGTCTTGAACGATATCACGGTCGATGACCGCGCCATTATTATTGGCGGCGACAGCCATACGCGCATGTCGAAAGGCGTTGCCTTTGGGGCCGATTCGGGGACGGTTGCCTTGGCGCTGGCCACCGGTGAGGCGACCATGCCGATCCCGGAAACGGTGAAAGTGACCTTTAAAGGCCAAATGGCCGATTACATGGATTTCCGCGATGTGGTGCACGCCACACAAGCGCAAATGCTCGAGCAATGCGCCGGTGATAATGTCTTCCAAGGCCGCGTCATTGAAGTGCATATCGGCACATTGCTGGCCGACCAAGCCTTCACCTTCACTGATTGGACGGCGGAAATGAAAGCCAAAGCCTCGATTTGCATTTCCAATGATGAAACGCTGATCGGCTCGCTGGAAATTGCCAAAGCGCGTATCCAAGTGATGATCGATAAGGGCATGGATAACGCCGCAGGCATGCTGCAAGGGCTTATCGATATTGCCGATAAGCGTATCGGTGAGATTAAATCGGGTGAGAAACCGGCGCTCAAGCCCGATGATAATGCCAAATATTTTGCCGAAGTGGTGGTCGATTTGGACGCCATTAACGAGCCTATGATCGCCGACCCGGATGTCGAAAACGCCGATGTGTCGAAACGCTATACGCATGACACCATCCGCCCGATTTCGTTCTACCGGGCAGAGAAAAAAGTCGATTTGGGCTTTGTCGGCTCGTGCATGGTGCATAAGGGCGATATGAAAATCGTCGCGCAAATGTTCAGAAATCTGGAAAAAGCCAATGGCAATGTCGAATTTAACGCGCCGCTGGTCATCGCCCCCCCGACTTATAATATTGTCGACGAGCTCAAAGAAGAGGGCGATTGGGACGTGCTACAGAAATATTCGGGCTTCGAATTTGACGATGCGGCGCCGAAACAAGAGGCCCGTACAGCCTATGAAAACACGCTTTATCTGGAACGCCCGGGCTGCAATTTGTGCATGGGTAACCAAGAAAAAGCCGCGCCCGGCGATACGGTCATGGCCACCTCAACGCGTCTTTTCAAAGGTCGGGTGGTAGAGGATAGCGATGAAAAATCCGGCGAGTCGCTTTTGGCGTCGACGCCGGTTGTTGTGCTGTCGAGCATTTTGGGCCGTACGCCGACATTGGACGAATATAAAGCCGCCGTTCAGGGCATTGACCTGACCAAATTCGCGCCGCCGGCATAGGCGCGGCACGGTCAGCTGATGTCGCCCGCCTCACATTTCTTTGCGCCTCATTTGCACAAGGCGGATGGATATGTGGGCTTTGACGGCCTCGCCTGCTGGCGCGGTCTGTTGCCGGTCTTTGACAATCTGTCGGGCGGCGTCGAAGCCGGCGCGGCCTTGGTGCTGCATGGTGCCAATGGCAGCGGCAAAACCTCCCTCTTGCGGATTATGGCGGGCTTGCTGCCGCCCGATGCAGGCACATGCACTTTGCCGCAAGGGGCCGATCAGATACATTATTTGGGCCACGCGGATGGGCTGAAAGCAGCTTTTTCGGTCGATGAAATGCTTGCCATGTGGGCCGGTTTCTATGCTGCTGCGCCGTTTGATGCGGCTTCTGTGCTGGCCGATTTGGGTCTGGGCGGGCGCGGGGCGCAAAAAATCGGCGATTTATCAGCCGGACAAAAACGCCGCCTCACACTGGCCCGTCTTATCATTGCGCCGCGCCCGCTCTGGCTGCTCGACGAGCCGCTGACCGCGCTCGACCGGCAAGGTTGCGCCCTTGTGAACGCCTTGGCTGAAGCGCATCTGGCCGCGCAGGGCATGATTATCGCCGCCAGCCATGAGCCGCTCGATTTCGCAACGCAAAAGCTGTCGCTCGATAAAGACGCGGAGGCAAAGTGATGCGCGTTTTTTCGACCATTTGCTTGAGCCATATGCGGCTCGCATGGCGCGGCGGGCATAGCGGGCTGGCCGTGGCTTTTCTTTTTATCGCCGTCACGCTTTTGCCTTTTGGCCTCGGGCCGGAATTGAAATTGCTGCGCGCTCTGGCGCCCGGTCTTTTATGGGTGGTGTTGGTGATGACCGTGCTGGTGACGCTTGATCGCTTGTTTCAGGAAGATTTTGAGGACGGCACATTAGACCAGCTCATAGGCTTGTCGCTGCCGCTTGAGCTGAGCGTGCTGGCCAAATTATGCGGCCATTATCTCGCCGTCATTGTGCCTCTGCTCATCGGCGTGCCCTTGGCCGGGCTTTTATTGAACATCGCGCCGGGGCATTTGCCGGGGCTGGTTTTGGCGCTGCTGGTCGGCACACCCGCCTTGGTGTTGCTGGGCGGCATTGGCGCGGCGTTGGCCGTCTCCGTGCGGCGTGGCGGTTTGCTGACCGTGCTCTTGACCCTGCCATTTTATGTGCCGGTGATGATTTTCGGTGCTGCTGCCTCGGGCGCGGCTTTGGACGGCGCGCCGGATATGATACGCCTCGCCATTGTCGCGCTTATTTCAATGGCCAGTCTCTTACTGGCGCCACCGGCCATTGCAGCCGCTTTGCGGGTCGCCATAAGATGAGCCATAGGCGCAAGCGAGACAGCATGACGCTGGCGGATATTTTGACACGGACGCAGCGTCACGATAGGACTGGCCTATGCTGAAAGCATTGGAAAACATATCGGCGGTTTACGCCAATCCGACCCGCTTTATGGGGCTGGCGCAAAGGCTGCATAAGCCGCTTTGGGGCTTGGCGCTGCTTGTGCTGGCTTATGGGCTTTGGCGATCTTTAAATGTGCCCGATGATTACCAGCAGGGCGCGACGGTAAAGATCATGTTTGTGCATGTGCCGGCCGCTTGGATGGCTTTGTTCGGCTATAGCTTTATCTTTTTTGCCAGCCTCACCGCCTTGGTGTTCCGCCATCCTTTGGGCCATGTCGCCGCCCGCGCGGCGGCGCCGGTCGGTGCCACATTTACCGCTATTGCGCTGGTCACGGGCAGCCTGTGGGGGCAGCCCATGTGGGGCACATGGTGGGTGTGGGATGCCCGATTGACCTCGGTTTTGGTGCTGTTTTTTGTTTATCTCGGCTATATGGCGCTATGGCAGGCGATTGACGAGCCGACGCGGGCGGCGCGCGCCGCCGCCATTTTGGCGATTGTCGGTTTTATCAATGTGCCGATCGTGAAATTCTCCGTCGATTGGTGGAACACCTTGCACCAACCGGCCAGCGTGTCGCGTCTGGCGCGCCCGGCGCTGCACGCTGATTTTCTGTACCCGCTTTTAATTATGGGTGTGGCATTTCTCCTGTTATTCTTGGCTTTGACTTTGACGCGTATGCAAATGGAAGTGTTGCGGCAGAAATTGCGTGTCCGGCATTTGCGTAAAAACGGAGCGTAAAATGTATACCCCCTATATTGTCGCCAGCTATGTCCTGACATTTATCCCGCTTTTCATTTTGGCGCTGGCCAGTCTGCGCGGCTGGGCGCGCGCGCGGCGCGATGTGGCGGCGCTTGGCGAAATCGACGAAACCGACGCCGCATGAGCCACAGCGAACACCCGCCCCCTCAAAACTTCTGGCGTTTCGCGCCTTTGGTTTTGGCTGTCGGGTTTTTTGTATTGTTTCTGGCCGGTCTGTTTATGGGTGACCCGTCGCGCCTGCCGTCGGCTTATCAAGACAAGCCGCTACCGGCCTTTGCGCTGGACGGGCTGGGCAATAGCGCCGATTTTACCAATCAAGACCTCGCCACCGGCAGGCCGGTTCTTTTAAATATCTGGGCCAGCTGGTGCGGGCCGTGCCGCGACGAACACCCGGCCCTGATGCAATTGGCCGATGCCGGTGTGCCGGTCTTCGGGTTGAACTATAAAGATAACCAAGCCGCGGCGCAGCGTTTCCTCACCCGCCTCGGCAATCCCTATCGAAAAACCGGTGCTGATACGACCGGCACAGTGGCGTTGGAGCTTGGCGTCTATGGCGTGCCCGAGACATTTTTGCTGGACGGCCAAGGCCGTGTGGTGATGCGCCATGTCGGCCCGCTCGATGCAAAGGTTTTGCAAGGCGAGATTTTGCCCTATCTTCAATCACACAAAGCAAAGTGACATTGAAGGAAAGCGCATGACCTTTCGCGACCAATCGCAGGATTACGGCAAGGAGATCTCCTTTGCCAAACGCGTGCCGCATGATGACAGTTTTGAACGCGATATTTGCAATCATTGCGGGCTGATCAATTATCAAAATCCGCGCATTATTGCCGGCGTGGTGGCGACGCTTGAGCAAGACGGCGTCGAAAAAATCCTCATGTGCAAGCGCGCCATTGAGCCGCGCAAAGGGTTTTGGACCCTGCCGGCCGGCTTTATGGAAAAAGGTGAGACCGTGGCTGAGGGGGCAGCCCGCGAGGCATATGAAGAAGCTTGCGCCAAGGTGAAGCCGGAGGCGCTGATTGGCGTTTACAATGTCGCGCGTATCGCGCAAGTGCAGATGTTTTATCGCGCCGAATTGCTCTCGCCCGATATAGCCGCCGGTCCGGAAAGCCAAGAGGTGGCGCTGATGGCGTGGGACGAGATCCCTTGGGACGAGCTGGCGTTTCCGGCGGTTTACTATGCGCTACAGCATTGGCATGAGAGCAAAGACCAAGTCGCTTTCGCGCCTTTTTCCGAGCCGGAAAACTGGGCCGATACGCCGGGCTTCGAGGCGCTGCGGGCGCGCTATGAACAGGCAGATCAATAGCTTCGTCCGGCCGGGTGAAGAAAAACAAAATGCCCTTCACCCGCTGTTTTTTTCAACGCGACACGACCGGGTGATGATGTGAGTGAGAAAATCCGCACTGCTTTTGAGGCGCAAAAACAAGCCTGCAATATGCTTGGCTCGCCGTTAACGGCGGCGATTGTCGGTTTTTGCCGCGATGATTTTATCGCCGCCGGACCGGTGGCTGATCTGGTGCGTGGCTGGCAGGGTGACCCGCTCAACGATAATGTGCCGCTCCGGCTGGCCGGTTTTATCCATTTTCTGGCGCTGGGCGGTGACGCGCTTGCGCGTTATTTTGAAAGTTGCGGCGGGGCCTACGACGCGGCTGATGAGGCGGGTTTGCGCCAAGAGTTGCACACCGCTTTTCACAAGCACCGCGATGCGGCGCGTCGGTTTTTACGCCGTGTACCGCAAACCAATGAGACCGGGCGGGCGGCCATGCTGCTATTGGGCTTTTCCGAGATTGCCAAGCGCACCGGCCTGCCGCTGCGGCTGCGCGAAATGGGTGCCAGTGCCGGTCTGAATATGTTTTTCGACCGCTTTCACTACACGCTGGCCACCGATAAGGGCGCGCTGCATTGGGGCGATACGGCCAGCCCGCTGCATCTTGAGGCGACATGGCGCGGCGGCGTGCCGGCTTTGGCCGCGACCATTGCCGTGGCCGATCGGCGCGGCTGCGATTTGCGGCCGGTCAATATTGCCGATGCGGATGAACGTCGGGCGCTGGAAAGCTGGGTCTGGGGCGATATGCCCGAACGTCGCGCCCGGCTTTTGGCGGCGCTGGCCATTGCCGATAAAGCGCCGCCCCTTATTGACCGCGCCGATGCGGCCGGTTGGGTGGCAGCGCAAATCCTCAACCGACCGACCGGGCAGGCGACGGTTTTATATCACTCTATTGTGTGGCCTTATTTGAGTGTCGCACAACGTTTCGCCATTGAAAGCGCCTTTGCGCAGGCCGCCGAAGAGGTGCGCCCCGATGCGCCGCTTATTTGGCTGCAAATGGATGGCCGCGAATTGGGCACGATTGCGCGCCTGTCTTATAAAATATGGACCGGCGAAAACGGCCCGTCCGGCGAGGAGGTGATTATCGGCCCGTGCCACCCGCATGGGCAGGATATGGATATTGAAGCGGCTTTTTAAGACGGCTCATCGGTCTCGGGCAGTGCGCCATGGCGTTTCAAGAGCGGCATTTGTGCCAGCATGAAGATAAAGGTCAGCGGCATAAAGCCGAAGACCTTGAAATTAACCCAAACATCGGTCGATTGCGTGCGCCATACAGCCTCGTTAAGCGCGGCCAGACATAAGAAAAACACCGCCCAGCGTCTGGTCAGGGCCTGCCAGCCCGCATCATCCATGGGGAGCATTTGCCCCATTAGATTTTTCAAATAGCTGCGCCCGCGCATCAGCCCGAAGCCCAAAATGCCGGCAAACAACACATAAACAAGCGTCGGCTTGATTTTGATAAAGGTCTCGTCTTGCAGCAATAATGTGATGCCGCCAAACACAAAGACAAAACCGGCCGAAGCCAATGTCATATTATTCGGCCGTGTGCCGCGGCTATAGCTGGAGATCAAGGCCGCTGCCATGGCCAGCATAAAGCCCGCCGTGGCAATCAGCAGGCTGTCGCTCTCGGGTCGGTCGAACCATTGGGGGCCGCGCGCATTCAAGATAAAGAAGATGGCCAGCGGGCCAAGCTCTTCGACGAGTTTGCGTGTGCCGTCCGCGCTCTTCTTTTCACTCATTCTGCCTCTCCCTCAATTTCTGAATTTACCCCTGACTTGGCGTCAGCGCCGGCCTCAGCCCCCGTGAGCGCGCGGGCAAAAGCCGCCGCCTCAAAGACTTGTAAGTCTTCTGCCTGTTCGCCGACACCGATGAAATAAATCGGCAGGGCCAATTTTTCGGCGATTGCCACCAGACCGCCGCCGCGCGCCGTGCCGTCCAACTTGGTCATGATGAGGCCGCTAATATGCGCCGCTTTCAAAAATGCCTCGGCCTGATGCAGCGCGTTTTGGCCGGTCGTTGCGTCCAACACCAAAAGGCTTTCATGCGGCGCTGTATCGTCCAGCTTGGCGATGACGCGGGTGATTTTTTCCAACTCAGCCATCAGGCCTTCATTTGATTGCAAGCGGCCCGCCGTATCGACCATCAGCACGTCAATGGCCTCAGCCTTGGCGCGCTCAACCGCTTGATAAGCGAGGCTGGCCGCATCGGCGCCTTGTTGGCCGGCCACGACGGGCACGCCGGCGCGTTCGCCCCAGATTTGCAATTGCTCGCCCGCCGCCGCGCGAAACGTATCGCCGGCCGCCAGCATGACGGATTTGCCATCAGCCATAAAACGCTGCGCCAGCTTGCCGATCGTCGTGGTTTTACCGGCGCCATTGACCCCGGCCATTAAAATAATGGCGGGCTTTCGGTTCTCATGTTCCATCGGCAGGGCAAAGGGTTTTTCAACCGGTGCCAAAAGCGCGGCAATCTCATCGGCCAAAGCGACGCGCAGCCCCGCATCATCGAGCGTGGCAAGGTCGCGGCGTTGGCGCAAATTATCGGTAATTTTGGCGGCTGTGGCGACCCCGAGATCGGCCATAATCAGCGCATCCTCCAGCTCGCCAAGCTGGTCGGCTGAGAGTTTCTTGCCGCCCATAAAAGACAGGCTATCGCCCAGCGCCTTGCTGGATTTACTGAGACCGGCTCTGAGACGCGAGAAAAAACCGCTCATAAAATATCCCCTTC
This sequence comes from Alphaproteobacteria bacterium, assembly GCA_965658615.1. GTDB lineage: Bacteria > Pseudomonadota > Alphaproteobacteria > RS24 > RS24 > UBA8337. Next base: position 28,620 of record CBFHSX010000016.1, read on the forward strand.
GAGCATCAGCCCATTATGGCCGCTGACCCGCATGGCCAGCAAGCTGCCGCTGGATGGCGCGCCGGGCACCAGCACGCGGGCAAAATTTTCGGCCCGGCCTTCGCTCGTGCTGTCGCCGGTTTTTTCAACCAATACGGAGATTTGTTTGCCGATTTGGCTGTCGAGAAAGGCCAACCGCGCCGCATCGCCATGGGCGCGCAATTGCGCGGCGCGCGCTTTAATGGTCGCACCATCCAATTGCGGCATTTTCTCGGCCGGTGTGCCGGGTCGCGGCGAAAACGGAAACACATGCAAAAAAGCCAAGCCGCATTCATCGACCAACTTTAGAGAATTTTCGAACATGGCATCGGTTTCGGTCGGAAAGCCGGCAATCAAATCGGCACCGAAAGCCATATCGGGGCGCGCCGCCCGCAAGCGGGCACAAAAAGCGATAGCTTCCTCGCGCGTATGGCGCCGCTTCATGCGCTTCAAGATCATATTGTCGCCGGCCTGCAAAGACAGATGTAAATAGGGCATGAGGCGCGGCTCATGAATGACCATATCCAACAGGCTTTGATCAATCTCCACCGCATCGATGGATGATAGCCGCAAGCGCGCCAAGGCGGGCACGCCGTCAAGAATGGCGCGCACCAGAGCCCCCAGCCCCGGCTCGCCAATATCCGGCCCGTAAGAGGTGACATCGACGCCGGTCAGCACAACCTCATGATGGCCTTGCGCCACCAGCTCTTGGCAGCGCCGCACCACTTCGGCCACCGGCACGGAGCGCGAATTGCCGCGGCCATAAGGAATAATGCAAAAAGTGCAGCGATGGTCGCAGCCGGTTTGCACTTGCACAAAGGCGCGCGCGCGGGCCTGTTCGGCCGTGGCGGGCAGCGGCGTTGCTTGCGTCAATTGCATAATATCGGCGATTTTATCCCCCGCAGCCGCATAGCTTGCGGGGCGCAATTTTTCTTCATTGCCGATAACGCGGTCGACCTCGGGCATGGCGGTGAACTGGTCGGCATCGGTTTGCGCCGCGCAACCGGTGACGATGACTTGGCCGTCCGGTGCGTCGCGTTTGGCTTTGCGCGCCGCTTGGCGGGCTTGGCGCATCGCTTCATTGGTGACGGCGCAGCCATTAATAATGGTGGTGTTTTCCAGCCCTGCCGCCTTGGCCAAAGCCGCGACACTATCGCCCTCCAGCGCATTCAGGCGGCAGCCGAAATTTTCGACCTTCACACTCATAAGGCGGTCTCGCCATCAAACTCGAACACCACCGGCCCGCTCATGGTTAAATGATCATCGGGCACATAGTCGATGACGATCACATCAACATCATTGTCATCTTTGTTGAAAGGCGGGCGCATGGTGACTTTGCCTGCCGCGCACAGCCCCGCGGCAACAGCCGCCGCAGCGGTGGCGCAGGCGCCGGTGCCGCAGGCTTGCGTCAAACCGGCACCGCGCTCCCATGTGTCGAGGCGGATAAGATTATCACCCTGCAAGCGCGCAAAATTAATATTGGCACCTTCGGGGAAACTCTGGTGCCGTTCCAGTTGAAAGCCATATTGTGCCGCCAGCCCGGCTGTGCCCGCCGCGACAAAAATAACGCCGTGCGGATTGCCCATATTGACGCGCTGCGCGACCGGCAAATCCTTATGCAGAGACATGTTGGGTTCGAAGATCGGCAGCGGCATGGCAATGCTGACCCCGGCCGCATCACCGTCCAGCGTCGTCGTGCAAGCCAGCGTGCCGCCCAAAGTCTCCAACGTGCTGTGCGTCAGGCCATGGCGCGCCAAAAACGCCGCGACGGCGCGCGCGCCATTGCCGCAAGCTTCCACTTCGCTGCCATCGGCATTGAAGATTTGCATAAACACATCGCCACCGGCTTTCGGCGGATGAAGGATCAAAAGTTGGTCGCAGCCCTGTGTCGTCGGATTGTCGCGCGCGGCCAGCACACGCACATCATTGCCCGATAGCGCGCAAAGCGTGTCGCGCGCATCGATAATTATGAAATCATTGCCCAACCCGTTCATGCGGGTAAAGGCGATGGTATGCTCTGTGCTCATTTTGCTTATATAGGCGCAATGGATGACAAACACCAGATACTTGACTTCTTGCCCGTCTCTGCCTATTTTGCGCCCACTTCTAACACGAAGCCAGATTTGACTTGGTCTCAGCTCAATGGAGCGAGATCGCCACCCGCCAGCAATGTTTGCCCGCGGGTGCAATATCGGTTGAGACCGATGGGAGCGGGACGCGCAGATGTTTGATACGCTGAGCGATAATTTAGGATCGATTTTCGACCGCTTGCGCGGCCGCGGGTCGCTGTCTGAAAAAGACGTCGATGCGGCGCTTGGCGAAATTCGCACCGCCCTATTGGAAGCCGATGTGGCCCTGCCCGTGGCGCGCGCTTTCCTCGATAAGCTGCGCCCTGAAGCGGTTGGCGCACAGGTCTTGAAATCGGTTACGCCGGGCCAGCAAGTCGTCAAAATCGTCAATGATGCGCTCATCGATATGTTGGGCGCGGCCGAGCCGCTTTCCTTTGAGACCGTGCCGCCCGTGGTCTTTATGATGGTCGGCTTGCAGGGGTCGGGTAAAACCACCTCGACGGCCAAGTTGGCGAAATTCATCACCGAACAAAATAAGCGCAAAGTCTTGATGGCTTCGCTGGATACACAGCGCCCGGCGGCCATGCAGCAATTGGCCGTATTGGGGGCGCAGATTACGGTCGAAACGCTGCCGATTGTCGAGGGACAAAATCCGGTCGATATCGCCAAGCGTGCCCTGCAAGCCGGTAAGCTGGGCGGCTTTGACGTGGTCATGCTCGATACGGCCGGCCGCACCAATGCCGATGAAATGCTGATGGCTGAGATGGCGGCGATTGAAAAAGCCGCCAACCCGCAAGAAGTGCTGCTGGTCGCCGACAGTCTGACCGGTCAGGAAGCGGTCACGATTGCCGATCAATTTGCCAAGCGCGTCTCTTTATCAGGCATTGTGCTGACCCGTGCCGATGGCGATGGGCGCGGCGGTGCTGCCCTGTCTATGCGCCATGTCACCGGCGTGCCGATTAAATTCCTCGGCGTGGGCGAGGCGATCGACAAGATCGAGATTTTTGACCCGGCCCGTATTGCCAATCGCATTCTCGGCATGGGCGATGTGGTCGGTCTGGTGGAAAAAGCCGCCGAGACCATGGATGCGGAAAAGGCCGAAAAAATTGCGGCGCGCATGAAAAAAGGCCAGTTCACGCTGGAGGATATGGCCGAGCAAATGAAGCAAATGCAAGCCATGGGCGGCATGTCGGGCGTGCTGGGCATGTTGCCGGGCATGGGCAAGATGAAAAAACAATTGGGTGCGCTGGGCATGGATGAGCGCGAATTGCTGCGCCAGGCGGCAATTATTTCCTCCATGACGCGGGCCGAGCGCGAGACGCCAAAGCTGATGAATGCCAGTCGTAAACGCCGCGTCGCCGCCGGTTCGGGCACAAGCGTGCAAGACGTCAATAAGGTGCTTAAAATGCACCGGCAAATGGCTGATATGATGAAAAAGCTCGGCAAGGGCGGCATGAAAGGTCTGGGCGCCATGCTGGGCGGTGGCATGCCGGGTGGTATGGGCGGCGGTATGCCGAATATGCCGGATATGAATCAATTGGGCGGGCTTGGTGGCCAAAAGGGCGAGCTGCCGCCGGATCTGTTGAAAGGTTTGGGCCTACCGAAAAAGAAATAGGCCGAAAGGATTGGCCGCTCATATGGGAGGCCTTGAAAAATATGCTGTTTGATGAAAGGAAATTAAAATGGCTTTGAAAATTCGTATGTCGCGTGGCGGCTCTAAAAAACGTCCGTTTTACCGCATTGTGGTTGCTGATAGCCGCATGCCGCGTGATGGCCGCTTTATCGAAAAGCTCGGCACTTATAATCCGTTGCTGCCGAAAGAGGGCGGTGAGCGCGTAAAGCTCGATACGGACCGCGCCAAGCATTGGCTCGACCAAGGCGCCAAGCCGTCTGACCGCGTTTCGCGTTTCTTGGATGATGCCGGTCTGTGGAAGCGCGAAGCGCGCAATAATCCGCAAAAAGCCCAGCCGGGCGCCAAAGCGCAAGAGCGTCTGGACGCACAAAAAGAGGCTGAGGAAGAAGCCAAGCGCGCGGCTGAAGAAGCAGCTGCCGCCGAAGCCGAAGCCGCCGCTGAAGCTGAAGCCGCCCCGGCTGAGGAAGCTGCCGAAGAAGCACCGGCCGAAGAGGCTGCTGCTGAAGAGGCTCCTGCTGAAGAAACAGAAGCAGAAGAAGCCCCTGCTGAGGAAGCCCCTGCCGAGGAAGCTCCTGCTGAGGAAGCCCCTGCCGAAGAAGAGGCCAAAGAAGACTAATGGCTGACCGCGCACCAGACGCGGCGCCGACTCTCCTCTGTTTGGGGGTGATCGGCGCAGCGCATGGGGTGCGCGGTGCCATGAAGGTGAAAACCTTCACACAAACGCCGCAAGACCTTGCGGCCTATGGCCCGCTGACCGATGAAAAAGGTGAGCGGGCCTTTATTGTGAGCTCGTGCCAAGCTGCCAAGGGCGGGGCGCGCATCACGATAAAAGGCGTCAATGACCGCAATGCGGCTGAGGCGCTCAAAAATACAAGGCTTTATGTGGCGCGCGATAGATTGCCCGAACTGGTCGAGGCGGATGATTTTTATCACAGCGACCTTATCGGTCTGGACGTGCAAGATGCGGACGATAAGGTTTTGGGCAAAATCATTGCTTGTCATAATTTTGGTGCCGGTGACCTCATCGAAGTGCAGTTTTTAAAAGCGCAAGGCGGCGGCAATGCATTTTTCCCCTTCACCAAAGCTGTGGTGCCGCATGTCGATATCGCCAAGGGCTATGTGACCTTGTTGCCGCCGAAAGAAGACGAAGCGCGCCCTGAAGGGCAGATTGCGCCGGCTGACAGGCAAGCCGCACAAAAGGCGGATGAGATATGAGCCAGCCCTTTTGCGCCCATATTATTTCCGGTTTTCCCGACATGTTTCCGGGGCCTTTGGGCGATAGTCTGGCCGGGCGGGCGCTAAAGGACGGGCTGTGGGCGCTCGAGACGCATGATTTGCGAGGTTTTGGCGAGGGTAAACATAAAAATATCGATGACACACCGGCCGGTGGCGGGGCGGGCATGGTGTTGCGCGCCGATGTCGCCGCCGCAGCGCTGGATAGCGTCACCGCGACCATGCAGACACCCTTGCCTGTGCTGCTGCCAAGCCCGCGCGGGCGCGCTTTCACGCAAGAATTGGCGCGTGAATTGGCG
>CBFHSX010000017.1:0-33565 GCA_965658615.1 Alphaproteobacteria bacterium
GGTTAGAGCAGCGGAATCATAATCCGCGTGTCGGGGGTTCGAGTCCCTCCTCCGCTACCAATGCCTTCGAAATCGTTAGCTTCTATGCGCAAGGCGCACTAGACCTCGCTTCGCGCGCCAAGTGCTTTTAGCGTCCGCTACCGCCAACAAAAAATATCATATAATTGCAAACGGTTGCGGATAAACCGCAATGCCTGTCCCTCGTTTTGTCCCTTTTTTTATCTCTTTTTTATCTCTTGAAACGCCCTATTCGGGGTCTATATCCGGCCGAAGTGGGGAGAAGAGTTTATGCTGCGTGGAAAAACCATTTTGTTGACCGGCGGGACATCGGGCATTGGCCTTGAAATGGTCAAATTATTGGCCGCCGATAACCGTCTGCTGATTGCCGGGCGCGACGCCGGTAAGTTGAAAAAACTGAAATCACAGTTTCCTGATATCACTACTTATCGCGGCGATTTATCGAAAGCCGGGGCGGGGATTAAATTGGGCGGTCAGATTGCCGATAAAGAAAAATCCCTTGATATGGTTATTCATAATGCGGCGGTGCAAAACCAGCCGCGCTTGACGGATAAAGACTTTAAGCCGGAAAATATCGCCGGTGAGGTCAACACCAATCTGACCTCGATTGTCGAGCTGACCCAGGCGCTGCTGCCGTCGCTTGAAAAAAGTAATGCAGCGGTGATTTGCAATATTAATTCCGGTCTTGCCTTGGCGCCGAAAACCAATTCAGCGGTTTATTGCGCGACCAAAGCGGCCCTTAACATATTCTCGCTCAGCCTGTCTTATCAGCTTGCGGGCAGCCGCATTCGCGTCGCGCAGGCGTTTTTGCCGCTGGTCGACACGCCGATGACGGAAGGACGCGGAACCGGCAAAATCAGCGCCGCCAAGGCAGCGCAGGATATTGTCAGCGGGTTGGCAGCCCGAAAAACCACGATTAATGTCGGCAAAGTAAAATTGCTGCGTGTCTTGTTGATTGTCGCGCCTTGGCTGGCGCGGCGTATTTTGAAAGCGTCGTAACCTGGATTATGAAACCCCTATTGAAAATTATGGGTCTGCTGGCGCTCTTATTTGCCAGCACCTTCCTTATCTTAAATGCCTCGGGCGTTATCACGGTCGAGAAAATCGAGGCGTGGTTGCTGACGGCAAAATCGGCCAATCCGATATTTGTCGGCGCGATTGTGGCCTTGTTGTTATTTGCCGATTTGGTCATCGCCGTGCCGACATTGGCGACTTTATTATTGGCCGGATATTTCATCGGCGCCTTTCACGGCGCGCTGGCCGGGGCGATTGGCCTGCTGGCGGCAGGTATTTGTGGCTATGCCATTTCGCGCCGCTATGGCGATGCGCTGGTAGTGCATATTGTCAAAGATGCGGCCGAGCGTGAGAAGGCGGTCGGCACTTTTTTGCGGCACGGCCCGGTGGTTATTTTGCTGGCCCGCGCCATGCCCATCCTGCCTGAAGTATCGGCCTGCATGGCGGGGTTGACGCGCATGCCGTTTTGGAAGTTTCTGGCCCTATGGCTGATTAATGTCGTGCCCTATTGCTTGTTGGCTTCCTATGCCGGTTCCATATCCACATTGGAAGACCCGAAACCGGCAATTTTCACCGCTATCGGTTTGTCGGTTTTCTTTTGGTCCGGTTGGGCGATTTTCAATCGCCGGCACACCAAACAAACCCGGTCTGAGGCAGAAGCCAAGACCGACTGAAAATAGCCCCGGCGCGATGGCGAATAAGGTCGCCCTTGGTCAAAGAGTGTGTTAGACCGAGCCAGTTTATTTGCCATCCATTGAGCCACATCTCCCTTGGTTCTCTGAAATTTAGAAAGACATTTATGTCCGCTTTTCAAGACCGTCTGAACCGCTTCTGGTTCGGCAATTCCATCAATGCATCCAATCGTCCGGTCATGACAAAGGCGCAAGCCGGCACGGATTTATTGTCCGGTTTCACGGTCTCCTTGGCGCTGGTGCCCGAGGCTGTTGCTTTTGCCTTTGTCGCCGGTCTGGCACCCTTGGCGGGGCTTTATGCGGCTTTTATTGTCGGGCTGGTCACGGCGTTGATGGGCGGGCGTCCGGGCATGATTTCCGGCGCAACAGGCGCGCTGGCTGTGGTCATGGTGTCGCTTGTGGCGTCGCATGGCGCGCAATATTTATTTGCTACCGTGGTGCTGATGGGGCTGCTGCAATTGCTGGCCGGGGCGTTGCGGTGGGGTAAATTTATCCGCATGGTGCCGCATCCGGTTATGCTTGGCTTTGTCAACGGTCTGGCGATTGTCATCGGGCTGGCGCAGCTTGAGCAGTTTAAAACAACCAATGGTGCGGGCGTGACAAGCTGGCTGGCCGGGGCACAGCTTTACACCACGCTGGCCTTAGTGGTGGCGACCATGGTGATTATTTGGCTGACGCCGAAATTGACCAAACGGATTCCGGCCCCGCTCATGGCGATTGGTGTGGTGACGGCCTTGGTGCTGCTATTCGATATTAATGTGCCGCGTGTCGGTGATTTGGCCAGTCTGGCCGGTGGTTTCCCGAGCTTTGTCCTGCCCGATGTGCCGCTCTCGCTCGAGACGCTGCAAATAATCCTGCCCTATGCGATTATTCTTGCAGCCATCGGCCTGATCGAAAGCCTGTTGACGCTTAATCTGGTCGGCGACATGACCGAACAGCGCGGCGGCGCGTCGCAAGAATGTCTGGCGCAGGGGAGTGCCAATTTGGTGACCGGCTTTTTTGCCGGCATGGGCGGCTGCGCCATGATCGGCCAATCGATGATCAATATTAAATCGGGTGGGCGCTCGCGTCTGGCCGGTATTTCGGCGGCTTTGTTTCTGCTGTCCTATATCGTCTTTGCGGCCAGCTATATCGAACTCATCCCCATCGCGGCACTGACCGGTGTCATGTTTATGGTGGTCATTGGCACATTTGCTTGGACCTCGCTGAAGACGTTACGTCGCGTGCCGCGTGCCGATGCGCTGGTTACGGTCGCGGTGACGATTGTTACCGTCTGGCAGGATTTGGCGATCGCGGTGGTTGTCGGCGTCATCATGTCGGCGCTGGTTTATGCGTGGAATGCGGCCAAGCGCATTAACGCCTCCGTGCGCCCGTCTGTGCGCGAAGCCGGTGCGCTGGTTTATGAGATTAACGGACCGCTGTTTTTCGGCTCGATTACCTCCTTTATGCAATTGTTCAAAATCGACGAAGACCCCGATGTGGTGATTATCGATTTTGCCAATTCGCGTGTTGTTGACCAGTCCGCCCTGCAAGCGATTGAGGATATCGCCGCCAAATATGACGCGGCAGACAAGCTTGTGAAACTGCGCCATTTGAGCCGCGATTGCCATGCGCTGCTGTCGAAATCCGGCCAGCTTATTGTTGATAGCGCTGATGACCCGGATTACGGTGTGGTCGCTGATTATGGTGTGCAGACAGGTCGGCTTTGAATTTTTGCCGCTGATTTATGGCCTTGTTCCGAAGTTTCACCTATCGTTCATTTTTTCGAGGTAAGCATGCAGAAGACAATTCTTATTACGGGCGCGACGGATGGTATCGGTCTTTTGACGGCGCAAAAACTTGCGGCTGACGGGCATCGGCTGTTGCTGCATGGGCGCGATGGTGAAAAACTTGCCAACATCGCCGCGCCGCTTGCCGGGGCTGAGACGTTTCGTGCCGATCTCAGCCGCATGGATGAGGTGGTGAGCTTGGCCGATGCCGTATCTGCCGCGTATCAAAAAATCGATGTGCTGATCAATAATGCCGGCATATTGAAAACCCCGATTGTCGAGACCGAGGCCGGGCGCGATATCCGTTTCGACGTCAACACGCTGGCCCCTTATATCCTGACGAAACGCCTCTTGCCGCATCTCGGCGCGGCCGGGCGCGTGGTCAACCTTTCCTCTGCGGCACAAGCACCGGTCGATGTCGCTGCCATGCGCGCTTTTCAGCCTATGAATGACATGGAGGCCTATGCGCAAAGCAAGCTTGCCATTACCATTTGGTCGGCAGAATTGGCGCGCGAACTGCCGCATGGCCCTGTGCTGGTAGCGGTCAATCCCGGCTCCTTATTGGCCTCCAAAATGGTCAAAGAGGGATTTGGCGTTGACGGTCACGATCTGAATATTGGCGCCGACATTCTCGTGCGCGCGGCGCTAACAGACGAATTCGGTGCGGCAAGCGGGAAATATTTCGACAATGATAGCGGGGTCTTTGCCGATCCACACGAAGCAGCGGGCGAGCGCGCGCATGTCGACGCGGTGATGGCGGCGATTGGGGCGCTGAGCGCGGGTTATATTGGCTGAGCAGCCCCGCTTAACAGGCAGGGCGCTGACATATGCTGCCCGCCGAATAAAGTCGCGTGGCGGGCGTAACTGTGTTACACGAGCCTCAGTATCGCGATAGGCCATAACGGTCACACGCGGAAGCGTTGATGCGCCTGTTAACGGTCAGCATTCTCGGCTACTGAAACAGGAAATAAAATGACGCAATTTGCCCAGCTTGGGCTGTCAAGCCAGCTTACCAAGACGCTTGAAAAAACCGGCTATACGCAACCGACGCCGATCCAGCAGCAGGTCATCCCGCTCATGCTGCAGGATTATGACATTGTCGGTATTGCCCAGACCGGTACCGGCAAGACGGCGGCTTTTGTGCTGCCGCTGTTGGAGCGCTTGAAAGCCAATCAACATAAAGCCACGCCGAAACATTGCGGCGCGCTCATCATCGTGCCGACGCGCGAATTGGCCAAACAGATTGACGATAATATCGCCAAATATGGCAGCAATATTTATCACCAGCGCGCTTGCATTGTCGGCGGGATGAAATATCCGAAACAGATTAACCGCCTCAATCAAGGGCTGGATATTCTGGTGGCGACGCCGGGGCGTTTGGAAGATCATTTGAAATCCGGCAATTTGTCGCTGGCCAAAACCGAGACGATTATCCTCGACGAGGCCGATCAAATGCTGGATCTGGGTTTCTTTCCCGCCATTCGCCGTATCGTCAAGCAGGCCCCGAAGGCGCGCCAGACCGTGCTTTTATCAGCCACTATGCCAAAGCCCATTCGCGCGCTGGCAGCCGAGTTGTTGAACGACCCGCGCGATGTCGCCGTCGCTCCGCAATCGACGCCGGTCGAGCGCATCGAGCAAGCCGTGATGCTTATGGAAAAGCCCGAAAAGCGCCCGTTTTTGGTGCAGGCTTTGGAAAACCAATTCCGTACGATTATCTTCACGCGCACCAAACATGGGGCCGACCAGCTGGTGAAATATTTGTCGAAACAGCGTGTCACCGCCTCGGCCATTCATGGCAATAAAAGCCAAAATCAGCGCCAGCGCACATTGGATGCGTTTCGCAAGGGTGAAGAGCATATCCTCATCGCCACCGATATTGCGGCGCGTGGCATTGATATTCCCGACGTCTCGCTGGTGGTGAATTATGACGTGCCGACCACGCCGGAGGCCTATGTGCACCGAATTGGCCGCACGGCGCGCGCCGGTCGCGAGGGCCGCGCCATCACGCTGTGTTCGCCGGAGGAGCAAAAGCTGCTGCGCGATGTCGAAAAACTCATCAAGATTAAATTGCCGGTCGAGAATGTGCAGGCCGGAGCGATTGACGAAAACGGCTATGACCCGATGCAGGCCGCCGTGAAACCGAAAGCCAAATCGAAGCCGAAGCCGCACCGCAAGGGAAGCTCGTTCAAGGCTGAGGGCGATGAAGGCGGCGCGCGTTTCGACAAAAAGCGTCGTCCGGGTAAGCCCAATGGCGAGGACAAACCCCGCAAGGCGAAAGACCGCAAACCGGCCGGACGCCGCAAGGCTGAAGCCAAAGGTGAAGTTAAGGGTGCGCGCGGGCCGAACAGTGGACAGCCACGGACAAAGGGCGGCAATAAAAACCCGCCTCGCGGTCCGGCCCGTCGCCGCGCCCGCGATTAATCATCCAGCGCTTGCCTCACCAAAGGCAATTGGTCATTGCCGAAATACAGGCGTGTTTCATTGACGATAATGGTCGGTGAGCCGAAAGCGCCGCGTTCAATGGCTTCTTCGGTATTGGCGCGCAGCCGGTCTTTCACCTCTTGCGTGCCGGTTTGCGCTACCAAGCCGGCGCCGTCCAGACCGCATTCATTGGCAATGGCGGCCAGCTCGGCCGGGTCATCGAGATTTCGCATATCGGTGAAATAGGCGGTAAACGCTGCATCCGTCAGGGTGAAGAGTTGCGCTTGGTCAGTCTCAAGTGCGCAGCAGGCGCGCATGGCCAGCACGGATTTCACCGGATGGTGTTCACTGGGAAAATTCATCGGCACATTAGCCAGCTTGGCCCATTCCTTTAACCAATGAAAACTCAGGCGGAATTTCGGGTCTTCCGGATTGGCGCGGGCCGCATAAACGCTTTGATTGACCGCATTGAACACGCCGCCGACAAGGAAAGGCCGCCAGATAATCTCGGCCTCGGTCTCGGCAATGAGTGGCTGGATGTTATGAAACGCGACGCGTGTCCATGGCGATGACAAATCATAGAAAAACTCGATTTTTTTCATGGCGTTCTCTCCCCGTTAACGCTGGTGGCGTCATAGTAAACCAAATGCACGCGATGAATATGGAAAAATCAGACCCGAGGCGGTATAGCTACACGGCAAGCAGCGTCCGGGCGGCGTTTCGGGTCAGGGGAGTGTTTATGCGTTTGTTTATGCATCTGTTCATGTGTTTCTGTATCATGGTTTTTCTGGTTGGTGCGCCGGCCAAAGCGACGGTGATTGTGCGGCAAATTGAGCCGGTCAAACAAGGCTGGGGTCTTGCTCTTGAAGGCAACTATGCCAATCAGACCGGCGCCACGCAAAAGCGCGATTATGCCTTTTCTTTCAACCTGTCGCATAAGGCCGGAGCACATGAGGTGCGGGCCTTTGGTGGGCTTAATTATGGCCGCGTCAATGGCACGGAAAACACCGATAATGCGATGGCGCATATTCGCTATATTCGCGAAGCCTTCATCGATGGTGTGCGTTTTGAGGGGTTCACCCAGACCGAGAATGATGATTTCGCCAATCTGTCACGCCGCGATCTGTTGGGCGGCGGCTTTAGCCGGTTCTTCAATACGAGCGACGGGTCGGGCCGCCTGCTGGCCATGGTCGGGGTGATGCGCGAGCAGGAGAACCATGTCAGCGACGCTGCGCAAGACCGTGACGTCACGCGCATTACCGCTTCGCTGCAAACGCGCTGGCAATTACCACGCGATAATAGGCTGTATTTCATCGCCTATTTGCAGCCGAATACGGATGATATGCGACATGACCGCCGGGTTACGGCAGAGTTATCGTTGGAGATACCGCTCTCAGCGCGCCTCAGCCTGAAGACCGGGTATAATTACCGCTATAATGACAAGCCGTTTGCCAATGTGCCGCGCGAACAGACAAAACTGACGACCGGTTTTGCCTTCTCTTTCTAACGGCGTTTCTTTTCATGTTTGGCAACGCGACCCGAGACGCGCTTGCGCCACATGCGAAAGCTTGACGGTTTCATCTCGCGCCGCATCAGCTTTATGGTCTGCGCTTCGGACAGGCCGAATTGGCGTTCAATCGCGTCAAAAGCTGTCGCGTCGTCCCATGCCATGGCGATGATTTCGGATATTTGTGCGTCATCCATACTCCTGATTTAATCCACCGCGGCGCGTCGTCCAGTACTGGTCAGATGCGCTTGGGCAGCTTACATTTGGGGGCGTTAGGGAGATTCTTATGAAGAAAATAATGCTGCTTGGCGCCGGCGAATTGGGCCGCGAACTGACCATTAGCCTGAAGCGGCTCGGCTGCACGGTCATTGCTTGCGACCGCTATGACAATGCGCCGGCCATGCAGGTCGCTGACCGCTCTATGGTCATCGATATGCTGAACCGCGAACAATTGCGCGGGGCCATCCTCTCGGTCGACCCCGACCTTGTGGTGCCCGAAATTGAAGCGATTAACACCGAGGTGCTGCTGGAAATGGAAGCCGAGCGCACCATTGTGCCCTCGGCCCGGGCCGTCGATTTGACCATGAATCGTGACCGTATTCGCGACCGCGCCGCTGAGATCGGCCTGCCGACGGCGAAATTCGGCTATGCCGAAAATCTCGAGCAAATGCTGTCGCTCTATGAGGGGATGGGCTGCAAAGTCGTGGTCAAGCCGGTGATGAGTTCGTCGGGTAAGGGCCAGTCTACTGTTGCGGCGGGTGACACTAAAGCGGCGCAAGAGGCTTGGCATTATGCGGTGGAGAATATGCGCGGCGACCGCCCGAAAGTGATTGTCGAGGAATTCATCGATTTCGATTATGAGATAACCCTGCTGACCATAAGGCAAAAAAATGCTGAGACCGCCTATTGCCCGGTGCTGACGCATCAGCAGATCGATGGCGATTTTAAAATCAGCGCGCAGGGCCATTTCAATATGGGCGCGCTGGAGGCCAAAGCGCAGGGCATGGCTAAGCAAATGACCGATGATTTGGGCGGCCATGGCTTGTTCGGCGTAGAGTTTTTCGTGCGCGGCGATGAGGTGATATTTTCCGAGTTGAGCCCGCGGCCGCATGATACCGGGCTGCTGACGCTGTATACCCAAAATCTGTCCGAGTTTGACCTGCATGCGCGCGCCATTTTGCACCTGCCGATTTCTGACATCACGCCGCTGCGCGCCGGTGCCTGTCACACGATCAATGCCGATAAGGCCAGCACCCATTACAGCGTCAACGGTCTGGCCGAGGTTGAGGCCATGTCAGGGGTTGAAGCAATGCTGTTTTGCAAGCCCGAAGCCTATCCAAATCGTCGGCTCGGCATTATCTTTGCGCCCGATATCGAAACGGCAAAAACGGCGCGGGCAAGGGTCACGGTTAGCAGTTAAGCGTGCACATTTGCCGTGCCGCCCGGCGACATTATTTTAATCCTGCCATTTGGGCTTGCGCTTTTCGGCAAAGGCGCGCGGTCCCTCGCGTGCATCGGCGCTTTTTCGCCAATCGGCGAAAGCCGGATAAGCATCTTGGTTTTGCATCGCCGCTTCAAGGCTCGGCTCGTCCAGCCCGCGTAGCACGCTCTGCTTGGAAGCGCGAATGGCGGCCGGTGAATTGGCGAGAATTTCATCGCACCATGTCGCCACTGTCGCCATCAGCGCATCGGGTGCGACCACCTCATTCACCAGGCCCAGCGATAGCGCTTCTTGCGCATCGATAAAGCGACCTGTGAGGATCATCCCCATGGCTTTTTTCATGCCGATTTGGCGCGGCAGGCGGTGCAGCCCGCCACCCAGCGCGACGGCGCCGACCTTTGGCTCCGGCAGGCCAAATCGTGCCGTCTCGCTGGCGATGATAATATCGGCCGCCAGCGCCACCTCAAAGCCGCCGCCCAGAGCCAGTCCGTTTACCGCCGCGATAACCGGCTTGTCGAGGTCAAAGCGTTCGATCAATCCGGCATAGCCCGATCGCGGATAGCCTTTTTCGCCTTTGATGGCTTTCAAATCCGTGCCGGCGCAAAAGGCCTTTTCACCGGCGCCGGTCATGACGCAAATGCGCTGGCTTTTATCGGCCGCGAAATCATCCAACGCGGCCTGCAACGCATCATGCATTTGCGGCAGAATGGCGTTCATGGCTTGTGGCCGGTTCAGTGTGATGGTCGTAATATGCGCCGTTTTGGCAATCTCAATATCGCTCATAACATCTCCCTTGCGTGGGCGCACCTTATGCGCGCTTGCGCCATGCCCCCAAATAAATGGCGGCGCAATTAATGCCGGCATAAAGTACCAGCGATATGGCGGCGGTGATGAAGACGGCCTCAATGCCATAACCATAATAGCCGATCAATGCGCCGGCGCCGCCCACGGCGATGAAGAACCGCAAAACCATGGCACCGATCGGCCAGGCCATGGCACCGGCGCCTTGCGAGGCGAAATACAACACTAAGCCAATGCCCAAAAACGCATAGGCCGGGCCCATGATCTGAATGTAACCCTTGGCGGTCTCATAGGCGATCGGGTCATTGGTGAATGCCGGGATCCAATATTGCGGGAACAGCGCCAGCAGCCCGCCGACAGTGCCGCATAAAAGCGCCGTGCAGGCGACACCATACCAAGCGGATTGCTCGGCGCGGGCCACATTACCGGCGCCGACATTGGTGCCGACAATTGTCGTCAGCGCCGTGCCGAAAGCAAAGACGACGGGCAGCATGATATATTCAATGCGCGTGCCAATGCCGTAACCGGCCAATGCCTCCGGCCCAAAGCGACCGACCAGTGCGGTCAGGCCCAAAATCGTGCCGACTGTCATAAGCGGGTTTAAAGAGGCCGGACGCGCCACGAGAAGAATTTCACTGACCAATTCGCGCCGCCAACCGGCCTGGGCGCAGCGCAGCGGTGTCAGCACTTTGGGCGTCGCCAAGCGGGCCAGCATAATGCCGCCAATAAGCGTCGCCACAATGACGCTCGACCAAGCGGCCCCCATAACCCCCAATTGCGGCACGCCAAACAGACCCAATGCCAAAATGGCGGTTAGCGGCACTTGTAGGAAAGAGCCGATAATCATCAGCTTGGCCGGAAAGGCCATATCACCCGTGCCTCGATAAATCGCGCCGATGGCGCCATTCAACCACAAAACCGGGCCGCCGACATAAAGAACCCAGCAATAGCTCAGCGCCATATCCAGAATAACGCCATCGCCGCCGAGAAACATCAGGAAGCTTTTGCCAAACAGGATAAACAGGAGCAAAAAGCCGAATGCGCCAATCAGCGCGCCGTAGAGCCCGTGCCAGACCAGTTTTTCGCCACGCTCTTGATTGCCATTGCCGAGCGCGCGCGCAATGGCCGAGGAAATGGCACCGCCCAAAGCGCCGCCCGACATGGTTTGCGTCAACATAAGCAGGGGGAAGACCAGTGCCATGGCGGCCAGCGCCTGTGTGCCAAGCTGGCCGACAATCCACACTTCGGTAAGATTGACAGCCGCTTGAATGGCAAAAGCCAGCGTATTGGGTGCGGTCAGGCCGAGCAGCAAAGGCAGCGGCGGTGCGGTCAGCAAAGCGTCAGTTGTGGGGCGCATGAGAGGGGTTAACTCGCAGATTTCTCGGCAAAGTAAGCCAGGACGGGTAGCAGGAGAAAAACAATCAGACCGGAAATGGCTGTGCCGGTAGCGTCGCCGGTCGGTATGCTCATGACCAATTGATGGGCGGCGAAAAACAGCATCAGGCCGAAAACGGCGAAGACCATTATTTTGCGTCTGATTTGCGCCGCTGATGTGCGCATGTAAATCAGATAGGCGGCGGCGACCATGGCTGTTTCAACGGCGATGGTGGCGATTTTATTGTGCCATAGGCCAAAGCCGAATTTGACATCCTCGCTGAACAGCAGCGGCAAGTCGGGCACATGTACCAATAGATCAAGAAACCAATGCAGCGCCACGGCGGCGGCGACAATCAGCATGGATTTCCTGTCTGCTGTCTTGTCGTAAATCTTATACAGCACCGCGCCGAAAGCCGCCCAAAGCGGCGTCATGATGAGGCTGTGCGTATAGGGCATAAACATATCGAGATCATTGACAGCTGTGAAACCATGCACCACATCCATGCGCTCAATGCCGAGCAGCACAAAGGCCATGCAAAAAATATCGACAAATTGCACAGCCAGTAAAAGCACCCAAAGCGGCACGCGATTATCGGCGCCCTTTAGCATACCGGCGCTGGCGAAATGTCCTGCAAGCATGATTGTCTCCCTGATTGCAAACAGCCTAGCCGAGGCGTTCGAAACCGCCTAGGATTTTCTCATGTCCATGCTGCTTGAAACCGACCGCCTGCACTTGCGCCCCTTCACCTTAGGCGATCTCGACGCAGTGGCGGCGATGAATAGCGATGCGCGTGTTATGGAATATTTTCCGGCGACATTGAGCCGCGCCGAAACTGCCGCTTTTTTGCGCCGTGTCATGGCGCATCACGAAAAATACGGCTTTTCGCTCTTGGCCTTGCTTGCGAAAGAAAGCGGCGTGTTTTGCGGCTTTACCGGTCTATTGACTGCCGATTTTGACGCGCCTTTTTGTCCGGCGGTGGAAATTGGCTGGCGTCTGCCTTATGCGGCATGGGGGCAGGGGGTGGGGCCGGAGGCGGCGCGCGCTTGCTTGGCCTATGCATTTGAGGTTTTGGCCCTGCCCGAGATTGTGTCCTTCACAAGTGTGAAAAATTTCCGCTCTATTCGTGTCATGCAGAAAATCGGTTTGCAGCACGATGCTGCGGGCGATTTTGACCACCCTAATTTGCCGCCGGGCGACGCGCTGCGGCCACATGTTTTATATCGGTTGAGGAGAGAAGAATGGATCGCATTGCAGGTTTGAAATGGAGCGGCACAGCCCTTGTGCTGAGTGGTATTTTGCTCACCAATTTAAACATTTACCCGCTTAACATCATCATTCACGGGGCCGGCTCATTCAGTTGGGCGATGGCAGGTGTGGTCAGCAAAGACCGCGCCTTGATGGTCAATTTCGGCATGCAATTGCCGATATTTGCGCTTGGCTATATGAAAATGCTGGGGCTGGTATGATTGTCAAATCATACGAATTGGCCCATTAATAAGGCTGTAAACAAGGAGAGTGCGTGATGCGTCGGATATGTTTTGCCTTTATCATTATGGCTTTGCTGGCCCCTTTTGCGCCGGCCATGGCGATGGAGTTACCGAAATGCCGCAATGTGGCGGGCTATGAACCAAAGCCCACCTGTCAGGCGCGCAACCAACGCGCGCAATGGCAGGCTGAGCAGACCGCGCGCATGACCGCCAGTCTCGTGGCCGAGGCGATGGCGCGCCAAGCCGAACAAGACCAAGCCAATCAGGGCAGCTTTATGGATACGCTCAACGGCGTCTATGAGGATGCGGTGAAAACAGTATCCGGCCTGTTTGACTAAACTGACAGCTTAAGACTTATCAGCCGTTTCGCTGCGACGCACTTCATCAGCGGCCAGTTTTTCGGCCAAATCATGCGCCAGCAAATCATCAAAAGCGGCTTTCAGGCTTTTGCGTTTCATCAATTTACGCAGTTTTTTGGCCGGCCATGAAACCAGTGTCGCGCCCGTATGCGCTTCCACCGTGGCGGTGGTCGGCACATTTTGCGTGAAGGAAATTTCGCCGATGAGCACATTATCGCCGACCGGAATTTCAGTGCCGCTTTTATTCACCATAGCCGAACCGGCGACAATATAATAAAGCGCGTCAGCCGGTGTGCCTTGTTCGGTCAATTGTTTGGGCGCGTCCAGTGTCTGCCAGTCGGCCAGCTTCATCAGGCGGCGGAAATCGCCATCTGAAAAGCCCGGCAGTTCTTTTTTCAGCGCCAGTTCGTCTTCGGTTAGCGGCGTGGTATAGCGCTCAGCCAGTACGCGCCAAATAACTGCCAAATTGACAAAAAGCGCGACAAAGCCCCAGACCAGCAGCATGAAATCCAGCCCGCTTGTGGCCGCGCCGTAAATCAGCAAGCCGATGGCGAAAGCAAATAGCGCGCGCGACATAACCACATCGCGCACCACAAAACCGATTAGGGCCACCACACCACTTGCGACAAAAAAGACATTCATACTCATGGCACTTTCCATTATTCACTGAATCACATCATAGCGTCATTTGCTTTTAGCGCGTATAAATGCCGAACCATAGGAGAAAGAAAATGAGCCTTGCGACCCCGCTGCCCGAAACCCTTTTGGCGACGTATCACGATTGGAAAGAAACCGGTTTTGCCGATAAGGCAGCGCATTTTGCCGAACTGGGCAAAGGCCAAAGCCCGCTGGCCATGGTCATATCGTGCAGCGATAGCCGTGTGCAATCGACGGAGATTTTCAATGTCGCGGCCGGTACGTTTTTCCTGCACCGCAATATTGCCAATCTGGTACCGCCCTATGAACAAGGTGGCGACGCCAATGCGGCGGCCAACAACACCGCTTCGGCATTGGAATATGCGGTGAAAGCGTTGCGCGTGCCGCACATCATCATTATGGGCCATTCGCAATGCGGCGGCGTGCAAGCCTGCTATGATTTATGCGAAAATGATGTGGCTGCTTCGGATAGCGGTTTTGAATTTGTCGGCCATTGGCTGGAAAACCTGCGCCCGGCTTTCACCCGTCTGGCCAAAACCGAAGCGGCAGACCGCGTCGTCGAAATGGGCCATCAAGGCGTGCTCGGCTCGCTGGAAAACCTGCTGGGCTACCCGTTCATCCGCGCTGCGGTAGAAGCAGGCGAACTGCAATTGCACGGCACGTGGCACGACATCGCCAGCGGCACGCTTTTCGCCTACAACCCCGAAACAAGTGCCTTCGAAGCGCAGTAACCACAAGCCAAATTAAAAAGGGCCGCCCGATAAAATCAGGCGGCCCTTTTTTATTTCATAGCTCAGCTTTAGAAGCGGAAGCTCGCCTCAATGCCAAAAGTCCTGCCTTTAGTAATCGGAGAGAATGTCCCGGCGCTTAAGCTCGCCGCGAGAGATGAAGTCGGAAAACTTGGATCCGGGTGGTTCGTGCTGATATCAGACGACCCACCTTGCATGATATTATTGTCCAGGTTCTTGCCGAAGGCTGAAATTTCGACCTGACCGTCCATAATCTGCAAAGACACACGGGCACCATAAATATCAGCCGCGTTGAGAGGGGTTGTATTGGCATCGGTGAAAAACGCTTCGTCACGATGGTCATACGTCAACCTTGCGGTCAACAGCCCCAAAGCTATGTCCCGATCATATGTCAGGCCGAGGCTATAGGTATATTCAGGCGACCTCGGCAATTTTTGACCCAAATCAATATTGTTAACTTCGCCGTCGCCGTTCAGGTCAAAAAACACGTCCGTATATTCGGCATCCACATATCCAAGGCTGGCGCTCAGAAGCAAATCGGTAATGGGTTGATAAAACAACTCAACCTCATAACCACTTATGTCGGCGTCAGCCGTGTTGGCAGTCGATTGAAGAACACCGGCACCCTGCGGATCGGGAACATTGACATCGCGTTGCAACCCTTCGGCCTGATTTATGAAGACGGCAAAATTGGTGCGTAACTTGTCTTCCATCCAGTCAGCTTTGATGCCGAATTCCAGGCTGTCGAGCTGCTCTTCGTCGTAAGAAGGCGCATTTCTGCCATCAACGTCCGTATCCCGAACGTTAAATCCGCCGGACCTGTAGCCTCTGGTATATTGAGCATAAAATAGGCGCCCATCGACAGGCTGATACTGCAGGCCTAACTTACCGCCAATATTGTCCCACGAGTCACTATCTGTGGAAGTCGGCTGGCAATCGGGAACCCGTGTTGGATTGTTGTTGGCGCTGCGGCCGCCGCACAGGTCACCTCCAGCAACTTCGGTGAAAATGACGTCTTTTTTCTCATCCGAATACCGCAAACCCAGTAAAACCGCTAACCGGTCGTCAATATTGTACTGCGTTTCAGTGAATACAGCCCATGCTTCGGTTCGCTGATCACCGCCGCCTTCAACCCATAACATTAAATTGTCTCTGGGGTGAGGTGTGGTTGTGTAACTGCCTTCGAAAAGGTTGCGCGCTTCATAGTTCTTAATATCGGAACGATACAAGAATGTTCCAACAGTGAAGTCCAATTTGTCGATGCTGCCTGCATAGCGAAGTTCGTTTTGCCAAGACTCGATTTCCAGTGCGCCACGCGACTCAAAGCGCCGGAACCTCGTCGAGTCGATATCATTACCTCCGGCAGACCTCAAATCGCGAAGGCCAAACAGGTTTGTCAGGCGACCCGGGCCAATATCCCAGTTCATTTCCAGCGTAACTGAATCTGTATTGATGAAGCCCGGCGCCAAATAATCATATGATACCCGGTCATCGGTTTGGCCGTAGAAATTAGCATTATTTTGCGGTGGCGGCTGCTGGCCTTTTTGTTCCAGTTTTTCAAATTTCAGCCAGAGGCTGAAATCGTCTGACGGTTCCCAAAGCAATGATGGGCGGATGAAACCGGTTTGGTTTGCGCCTGCAGCGTCGTCCCCGCCATTGATAGAAGGGTCAAGCTTTACAGCCTCATTCGTGAACCAGCCATGATCATCATTGAAATAGGCTGCAAGGCGGAAAGATAAGGCATCTGAGACAGGGGTTTGCACTGCAGCACCGACAATATGTGCCGGCTGGTTGCCGCCCGCTTCAAAGCGATAGAACCCTTCCTGCTGCGTTTCCGGTGAGGGGCGCTTTGTTCTCAAGACAACGGCACCGCCTGTTACGTTACGACCGAAAAGTGTCCCTTGCGGTCCCCTTAAAACCTCGATTGCTTCAAGGTCGAAAGTGTCTAAAACCGTTCCGGCATTGGCCGGTAAATAAACACCATCAACGAAAGTGGCCACGGCCGGGTCAATCGTAACGATCGACGAGGTGGCTGAAAGGCCGCGAATGGCAAAGCTCGCACTTCCTCGGCTGCTGCCGATTTCATCAAGAGACGTATTGGGTATTGAGAAGGATATGTCAGTGAAGTCGTTATAGCTTAAAGCGCGTAATTGATCTTCTCCGAGCGCTGTAACAGCAACAGGGACGTCTTGTGCTTGCTCAACGGATGCTTTTTTACGCGCGGTCACGGTTACTTCATCAATAATCGCCGATGAGGCTCGGTTTTGCGCTTCAGCAATTGACGTTCCGAACAACCCAAGAGCAATTGCTCCCAGCCCGGCCAATTTGAATAAATTGCAGTCTTTCATGACACACGACCTCTTTTTTACTAATTGAATACAAGCGTCTTAAAGGCCGTTCGTGAACTTGGCAAACGGAAAGCCTGCTCATGCGGTTGGGATGAGGCGTAAAGTTACGAAGCAAATTAAGAGGGGCGCTAACCGCTTCACATTGGGCTTTTGCTGTTGCAGGATAGCGTCTCAGGGAGGCGCCGTTATGGTGACGTTTATTCTCGGTTTTATTCTGATTGCCGGCGCGGGCTTTATTGTGACGGCTGCCAAAACCATTGCCGGTGCTGTGCACGCCTTCCCAGATAAATTGAGCCAATAGGAAAAGATAATGAGTGAAGCGGGTAAAGTCATTTCCGTCACCGCGCCCATGCAGGCTGTGGTGCATAGCGTTAATGTGGCAGTCGGAGACGCCGTAACCGCCGGGCAAGAAGTGGCTGTGCTGGAAGCGATGAAAATGCAGCACGGGCTGGTCTCGCCCGTTACGGGCACGGTAAAGGCGGTGAAGTTTAACGTCGGCGAGGTGGTTGAAGAGGGTAATTTGGTGGTCTCGGTCGAGGCCGGTGCGGTGGCAGAAGCTGCGACGGAGGAGGATAAAGGTGCGGATGACCCGGATCATATCCGCGCCGATTTGGCCGAATTACATGCCCGCATCGCCCGCACGCAGGACGCCAATCGGCAAGAGAAAATCGACAAAAGGCACAATCAGGGCTATCGCACGGCGCGCGAGAATATTGCCGATATTTGCGATGCAGGCAGTTTTATCGAATATGGCCAAATGACGGTGGCGGCGCAGCGCCAACGCCGCGAGCTGGACGACCTCATTGACAACACACCGGCTGATGGGCTGGTCGCCGGTTTCGGCTCGATTAATGGCGACATGTTCGACGAGGATGCATCACGCGCCGCCGTGCTGGCCTATGACTATACGGTGCTGGCCGGCACGCAAGGCCTGTTCAACCATAAAAAGACCGATCGCGTATTGGAAATCGCTGCCGAATGGCAAGCGCCAATGGTGTTTTATACCGAGGGCGGCGGCGGCCGACCGGGCGACACGGATGCCAGCAAAATATCCGGTGGCGGCTTGGATGTAATGACCTTTGCCACTTGGGCGAAAGCCAGCGGCACCGCGCCGCGCATTGCCATTAATAATGGCTATTGTTTTGCCGGCAATGCGGTGCTGTTCGGCTGTGCCGATGTCACCATCGCCACCAAATCGAGCTATATCGGCATGGGCGGACCTGCAATGATTGAAGGCGGCGGGCTTGGTGCGGTCGCGCCGACCGAGGTCGGGCCGATGGACATTCAGACCGAAAATGGCGTCGTCGATTTGCTGGCCGAAGACGAGGTGGAAGCCACCGCCATGGCCAAACAATTGCTCGGCTATTTTCAGGGGCGCATCAGTGATTATAGCTGCGCCGACCAGCGCGCCTTGCGGCAGATTATTCCCGAAGACCGCAAGCGCGCTTATGATATGCGCGCCGCGATTGAAGGGGTTGCTGATACGGGCAGTTTCCTCGAGCTGCGCCGCGCCTATGGCAAGGGCATGATTACCGGTTTTATGCGCATTGAGGGGCGGCCTTTCGGGCTGATTGCCAATAATCCGGCGCATTTGGGTGGTGCGATTGATGCTGAAGCAGCCGAGAAAGCCGGTCGCTTCGTGCAGCTTTGCGACGCGTTTCAATTGCCGATCGTCTCTTTCTGCGACACGCCGGGCTTTATGGTCGGGCCGGAGCATGAAAAATTCGCCACTGTGCGGCGCGCCTCCAATATGTTGGTGGCAGGGGCCAGTATTTCCGTGCCGGTGTTTATGCTGGTGCTGCGCAAAGGCTATGGGCTGGGCGCGCAAGCCATGGGCATGGGCAGTCTACATGTGCCGCAAATGACGATGGCGTGGCCGACCGGCGAGTTTGGCCCGATGGGGCTGGAGGGTGCGGTGCGCCTCGGCTATTCCAAAGAAATCGCCGCCGCCGGTGGTGAAGGAACGCCCGAAGGCGACGCGATTTTCAACAAGTTGCTGGATGCGATGATCGCCAATGGCAAGGCCCTGAACGCCGCCATGTATAATGAGATCGACGCGGTGATTGACCCGATGGATACACGGGTGACATTAGTGCGGGCGCTGAAGAGCATGCCAGTGGGTAAAAAAGGTGGGCATGGTCGGCGCCCATTTATCCCGACATGGTGATTTATTCCGCTGCGAAGCGGGCCGGGATATCGGGGTGCGATGTATCCAAAAGCGGGATTTGGTCTTCTGCCAGATTTTCATAGGCATCAGCCCATTCAGCCACCCAATCAGGGTCCGTCACTTTGCGCGGGTCATGACCCGGCAGCATGAAATGCAGCAGGAATTTACCGACATTGGCGACAAAAGCCGTTTTCAAAACTCGGGTAATTGTGCATCCCGTAGAAGATCACACCAATATATTTGTCGGGTTCGAGGCGCAGATTTAATACGCGGCTGCACCCGCGGCGGCTTCCCCGTTTCAACCATTTTCGTTTCTTTCTTATTATTCTTGAGCCATTACATGGCGATACGCTAGAGCCCCATCTGCTTCATCGCCAGGTCTTTCATAATCTCTTCCGAGCCGCCGCCAATGGCTTGCACTTTCACCTCGCGGTAAATCCGCTCGACGGCATTGCCGCGCAAATAACCGGCCCCGCCGAAGATTTGCATGGCTTGGCTGGCGCACCATTCGAGATTGCTGGAGCAGTAAAATTTCAGCTTGGAGATTTCCGCCACCGGCCTGTCGGCTGTGTTCATAATCTCGGCCACTTGATTGAGATAGGCATCCATCGCATCGATGCGGGCCGACATTTCGGCCAGCTTGTGGCGGATGACTTGGTGCGCAATAAGCGCCTCGCCAAAAGTTTCGCGGTCCTGCGCATAGGCGACGCATTCATCATAAAGCCGCATCGACATGCCGCACATTTGCGCCGCCATCAAAAAGCGTTCGTAATTGAAATTATCCATAATGGCGAAGAAGCCTTTATTCTCTTCGCCCATCAGGTTTTTGGCCGGGACGCGGCATTCGTCGAAATATAAGGTCGCCGTGTCGGAGGCCCACCAGCCCATTTTGCGTTCAATTGGTGTGCGGGTAAAACCGGGCGTATCGGCTTCGACAAAAAACAAGGAGATACCTCGCATACCTTGCGTATCGGGGCCCTCACCGCCGGTGCGCGCGGCGATCACGAAATAGCTGGCTTGCATGCCGCCGGTGATGAACATTTTCTGGCCGTTCAGCACATAATCATCACCATCGCGCCGCGCCGTGGTTTTCATCCGCGCCACATCGGAGCCGCCGCCCGGCTCGGTAATGCCCAGCGCGCCGCCTTTTTGGCCCGACAGCAATTCCGGTAGCACGCGGTTCTTAATCTCATCGCTGGCCAGTTCGGTCAGCGGTTTCAGCATGATGGAGCGCGAGCCGACACTGGCCATGACGCCGCCGGCTGAAGAGCGCCCCATTTCAATGCCCACGGCCTTGCGCATATGCGCGTCGTCAAATCCCAAACCGCCATATTCTTCAGGGATGTTGAAGCCGAACACGCCGAGCGCGCAGACTTTTTCGTTAATCTCATGCGGATAGGCGCCGGCTTCGTCCCATTCATCGACATGGGGCCAAATTTCAGTTTCCAGCATGCGCGCCACACTGTCTTGGAAAGCGCGGCGGGTTTCGGTTTCAAACGGGTTGATCATCGATGGCTCCCTCAAAAATCGATTTATGGTGACGCGTTCCGCTTTACAAAGCAAGACGGCGCGTTAACATCTTCAGCCGGAGGATGCATGACAAAAACGATACGCATAGGCGGCGCAAGCGGCTATTGGGGCGAAAGCATGATGGCGACGCCACAGCTTTTGCAGGTCGAGGGCATGGATTATCTGGTCTATGATTTCCTCGCTGAGATCACCATGTCGATCCTGGCGCGCGCCCGCGCGGCCAAGCCCGAAATGGGCTATGCAACGGATTTTATCAGCGGTGTCCTGAAACCCAATCTGCGCGAGATTGCCGATAAGAAAGTCAAAATCTTGACAAATGCCGGTGGCGTGAACCCGCAAGCCTGTGGCGCGGCGGCGCGCGCGCTGGTGAAGGAAGCCGGGCTTGATTTGAAGGTTGCTGTGGTCAGCGGCGATGACCTGCTCGACCGCGCGCAAGATTTCGCTGCCATGCAGGATATGTTTTCCGGTGCCGATTGCCCCGCCCCGGCAAGCCTTGCCAGTGTAAATGCCTATCTTGGTGGTTTTCCGGTCGCTGCCGCTTTGGATGGTGGGGCCGATATTGTCATTACCGGCCGCAGTGTCGATAGCGCGGTGACGCTGGGCGCGTGCATCCACGCCTTTGGTTGGCAGGCGCAAGACCTCGATAAATTGGCGGGCGGCTCGCTGGCCGGTCACATTATTGAATGCGGCCCGCAAGCCTCGGGCGGTAATTTCACCGATTGGCAGCTGTCCGGCGATATTGCCGATATTGGCTATCCCTATATTGATATTGACGCGGCCGGCGTGTTCGATGTGATGAAGCCCGACGGCACAAGCGGCGTGGTCAATGTCGGCACAGTGTCGGAGCAGATGCTGTATGAAATCGGCGACCCGCAAGCCTATTTGCTGCCCGATGTGACCTGTGATTTTTCCGAAGTCACCATCGCGCAATTGGCCGATAACAAAGTTCGCGTCGCCAATGCCAAGGGCCACACGCCGCCGACCCATTATAAAGTCTGCGCCACTTACGCGGATGGTTTCCGCGCCGGCACGATGATGAGCTTTGTCGGCTTGGACGCGGCGGCCAAGGCCAAGAGCTTTGCCGAAGCCGCTTTTAGCCGCGCCCGCCGCGTGTTGCGGCAACACAATCTGGCTGATTATAGCGAGACCAGTGTCGAAGTGATCGGCGATGACAGCCAATTCGGTGCCGCCTCATCAGTGCCACAAGCGCGCGAAGTGGTGCTGAAAATTGCCGCCAAACATGACAGCCAAGCCGGTGCCGGTGCGCTTTTGAAGGAAATTAGCGGGCTGGGACTGGCAACACCTGCCGGGCTTTCCATATTTGCCGGCTCGCGCGCCAAGCCGTCGCCCGTGGTGCGGCTGTTCTCCTTTCTTTTGCCAAAAGACGACGTCTCGATTGGGCTGGATATTGACGGTACGCAGCAGGCTTTTGCCGCGGCGCATGTGACCGGCAGCGACGCGCCTGCCAAGCCGCATGTGCCCGATGCGCCGCGCGAGGCCGCTACGGTCGAGGTGCCCTTGGTCAAGCTGGCTTGGGGGCGTTCGGGCGATAAGGGCAATAAAGCCAATATCGGCATTATTGCGCGCGATGCGGCCTATATGCCCTATATTTGGGCGGCGCTGGATGAAGACGCCATTCGCCATCGCTTCGGGCATTTTATCGGCGACAATCCGGCGCTGGCACGGTTTTATCTGCCGGGCAGTCATGCCATGAATATTCTGATTGAAGATGCGTTGGGCGGCGGTGGTGTCGCTTCTTTGCGCAATGACCCGCAGGGCAAGGCTTACGCGCAAGTGCTGCTGGACCACCCGATCCCACTTCCTGCCAAATTAGCGGAGAGCTTGTAATGCCGGTATTTGAGTCAAAGCTTGATACGAAGTCTGAAACCTATGCAAAAAACCGCGCCGACCAGATCGAGAAAATCGAGCATTTGCGCGGGCTGGAAGGGCGCGCCGAGGCCGCGTCGGAAAAGCGTCGTCCGCGCTTTGAAGAACGCGGCCAGCTAACACCGCGCGACAGGCTGGCGCAATTGCTTGACCCGGGTATGCCGTTTCTGACGCTGTATAATATGGCCAGCTATTGCGTTGACGATCCCGATCGCGAGACCTCCATTCCGGGCGGCTCGGAATTGGCCGGCATTGGCTATGTCAGCGGCGTGCGCTGCATGGTGCTGGTCGATGATAGCGGCATTAATGCCGGTGCGGCGACCGAAATGGGCTTTCGCAAAAGCCTCGAAGTGATGCGCATGGCGCTGGCCAATAAGCTGCCCTTTGTGCATTTGGTCGAAAGCGCCGGGGCCAATCTGATGCAATATAAAGTCGAGCTATGGGCGCATGGCGGCGGCGTGTTCTGCTCGCTGGGGCGGTTGAGCGCGGCCGGTATTCCGACCATGACCGTGCTGCACGGCCCGTCGACGGCGGGTGGCGCGTATATGCCCGGCATGTCGGATTATAATGTCGGCGTCAAACATAATGGCATGGCGGCGCTGGGCGGCGCGGCTTTGGTGCAGGCCGCGACCGGCGAGATTGCCGATGAGCGCGAACTGGGCGGCAGTGAAATGCACGCCAGCGTCTCGGGCTTGATCGAATATCTGGCCGAGGATGATGCTGACGGCATCCGCCAAATCCGCGATGTCGTTGCCAATATTGGCTGGAACGAGCATTGCCCGGCTTTACCGCAGCGCGATTTCGACGAGCCGCTTTACGATGCGGAAGAAATTCTGGGCCTTGTGCCGGTCGATTATAAAATTCCCTATGACGGGCGCGAACTGATTGCGCGCCTTGTGGACGGTTCAGATTTTACCGAGTTTAAAGCCCGCTTCGGCCCCAATTTGGTCTGCACCCAAGCCAGCGTGTTTGGCCATCCGGTCGGCTTAGTTGCCAATAATGGCCCGATGGGGCCGGACGAAGCGGCCAAGGGCGCACATTTTTTCCAAATTATCGACCAAGCCGATATCCCGCTTATCTTCCTGAATAATATTACTGGCTATATGGTCGGCACGGAATATGAGCAAAAGGGCATGATCAAGCACGGCTCGAAAATGATCCAAGCCGTGTCGAATATTCGCGTGCCGAAACTGTCTTTCTATGTCGGCGCGTCTTATGGCGCGGGCAATTATGGCATGGCCGGCTATGGCTTCGACCCTGACTTTTTGTTCAGCTGGCCCGGCGCCATGACCGGCGTGATGAGCGGCGAAAGCGCGGCCGGCACAATGGAGACGGTGGCGATGAACTCGGCCAAACGTCGCGGCGTCGAACCGGATATGGAGGCTTTGGCCAAACAGCGCGCCGCCATTGAGGCGGTGTTTGCGGCGCAAGAAGATGCGTTTTTCACCTCGGGTCGCATGCTTGACCATGGCGTCATTGACCCGCGCGACACGCGCAAAGTGCTGGGCTTCTTGCTCGAGACGCTATGGGAGCGCGCGCGCCGCACCACCAATCCAAACGCCTTTGGCGTTGGCCGTATGTAAGGGAATAAGATATGTCCGCACCCGAAACAAATGTCACCATATTGGAAGAAGATCGCGATTGGGCGACCATTTGGCTGAACCGCCCCGAAGCGCGCAATGCCATGTCCGACGCGCTGGTCGCCGAATTGCAAGCCCTGCTTGATTATCTTGCCGAGCGCAAAGACATTCGCGGCATCACCGTGCGCGGCAAGGGCGATGTCTATTGCGCCGGTGGTGATTTGAAAGGCTTTAAGGATAATTTCCAAAATATCCGCACCGATGAAGAAGTCATCGCTGACAGTTCGAAGATAGGGCATGTGTTTTTGAAAATCCGCGCTATGCCGCAAGTTGTGGTGTTTTTGGTGCATGGCGCAGCCATGGCCGGGGGCTTGGGCATGGCGGCGTCGGCTGATATTGTCATCGCCACAAAGGACACGCGCATGGCGCTGACCGAGACGGCGATCGGCATTGTACCGGCGCAAATCGGCCGCTATATCGTCGCCCGCACGGGCGACATTAAGGCACGGCGCATCATGCTGACCGGCCATCGGTTCACCGCTGTGGAGGGGGCCGATTACGGTCTGGTCGATATTCTGAGCGATGATATGGCGGCGGCTGAGGCCGATCTGGCAGCGATTGTCGCCGGTGTGCGCCGCTGCGCCCCGCAGGCCAATGCGGCGACCAAGAAATTGCTGGAAGCCAATAAGCAGCTCGATGATATGGCGATGATCCGCTATGCGGGCGAGGCTTTTGCCGAGAGTGTGAAGAGCGATGAGGGCCGCGAGGGTGTGGCGTCGTTTCTGGAAAAACGCAAACCCGATTGGGTGGTGGAGTAATCATGAGTGCCAAGAAGACAGCCATCCGTAAAATCCTGATCGCCAATCGCGGTGAGATTGCCTGCCGCGTGATACGGACGGCGCGTGCTTTGGGTATTCGCACCGTCGCCGTTTACTCTGAAGCCGATAGCCATGCGCCGCATGTAGTGCAGGCCGATGAAGCGGTGCTGATCGGCCCCGGCCCAGTGGGGCAGAGCTATTTGGTGGCCGAAAAAATCCTCGATGCCGCCAAGCAAACCGGGGCGGATGCCATTCATCCCGGCTATGGCTTTTTGTCGGAAAACGCAGGCTTCGCTGAGGCGGTCGAAAAAGCCGGACTGACATTTATCGGCCCGACGGCGCGGTCGATCGATTTGATGGGCAATAAAGCTGCCGCCAAGCGCCGCATGATCGAGGCCAATGTGCCTTGCGTGCCGGGCTATGAGGGCGAAGACCAAAGCGATGATGTTCTGGTCGCCGAGGGCAAGAAAATCGGTTTTCCGATTATGGTGAAAGCCGCGGCCGGCGGCGGCGGGCGCGGCATGCGTCTGGTCGAGAACGAAGACGGGCTGGCAGCGGCCATTGCAACGGCGCGCTCGGAAGCTGAAAATGCTTTCGGCTCGGGCGAGTTGATTTTGGAAAAGGCGATTGTGAAACCACGCCATGTCGAGGTGCAAGTATTTGCCGATACGCATGGCAACACCATCCATTTGGGCGAGCGCGATTGCTCGGTGCAACGCCGCCATCAGAAAGTCATTGAGGAAGCACCGTGTCCGGTGATGACGCCGAAGCTGCGCGCCGCTATGGGCCAAGCAGCGGTCGATGCGGCGGCGTCGATTAATTATCGCGGTGCCGGCACGGTTGAGTTTTTGCTCGATGCGAGCGGTGCGTTTTATTTCCTCGAAATGAATACGCGGCTGCAGGTCGAGCATCCGGTAACCGAAGAAGTCACCGGTCTCGATTTGGTGGCGCTGCAAATCAAAGTGGCTGAGGGCGATACGCTGGGGCTGAGCCAAGATGATGTGACGCTGAGCGGTCATTCCATCGAAGTGCGGCTTTACGCCGAAGACCCGGCCAAGGGCTTTTTGCCGAGCACCGGCACGATTGCTTGTTTTACGCAATTGCAGCAAGACGGCGTGCGCTATGATACGGGCATTGTCGGCGGGCAGGAAATCTCGCCCTTTTATGACCCGATGATTGCCAAGTTGATCACCACCGGCCCGACGCGTGAGGCAGCGCGTAAATTAATGATTGAGGCGCTTACCCGCACGGCGCTGTTTGGCCCGCGCACCAATCGCGATTTCCTGATTGCCTGTTTGCAAAATGAGACATTTGCCGCCGGTGATTTCTCGACCGCTTTCATTGCCGAGCAATTTAGCGCCGATGATTTGGCCAATAAAGAAGCCGATGAAACGGTGCTGGCGCTGCTGGCCGTGCGGCATTTCATCATCGACCGCGATGCCGCCAATGCCAAAACACTGGGCGTGCCGCAAGGGTTGCTGAATTTCGGCACAAATGACACTCTTCGCACAGCCTATAAGCTTGCCGTCGGCGAGCTCGAAACCGGCCTCACCGTGCATACAAAAGCGGCCAATGCTTATACGGTGCAAATCGGTACAAACATGATTGATGTAACGCTGCGCGCGCATGACGGCGTGGTCGCGGTGATGGAGAGCGGCGGGTCGCAATATGTGACGCAGGCGTATCTCGACGGCACTCATTTGTTTGCGACGATTGACGGACACAGTTTTAACGCCACCAATCTGCTGATGCGCTATGCGGCGAGCGAGGAGGCGGGCGATGGCCGCCGTGTTACCGCGCCCATGCATGGTCGCGTTATCGAGCTGTTTGTCGGCCAAGGCGATCGTGTCGTCGCCGGTGACCGGCTGGCGATTATCGAGGCGATGAAAATGCAGCATGAAATTCTGGCGACAGTGGACGGCACAGTGTTGGAAGTGCTGGTCGCCGCCGAGGCGCAAATTGCCGCTGATGATTTGATGATCGCCATTGATACGGGCGATGAATAGGAGCGTAACATGCTGAGCGAAGCACTGGATTTTAAAGCCGAGTCTGACGGGCTTTACGCGCTGATGAAAGATCTCGACGATGCTGCGTTTGCCGCGCCGACGCAGTTTAAGGGGTGGACGCTGACCAATGTGCTGGAGCATTTGCACATGTGGAATTGGGCGGCGCATGAAAGCCATGCTGATGAGGCGCATTTTTCACAATGGCTGAATACGGCGTTGCCCATTGTTACTGAAAACGGCATGCGCGCCTATGAGGCAGAATGGAATGGCGGTGTTGCGGGGCGTGCTTTGCTTGAGAAATGGCACGGATTTTACACGCAAATGGCCGATGACATGTTCAAAGTCGATCCGAAGAAACGCCTGAAATGGGCCGGACCGGATATGAGCGCGCGCTCCTCCATCTCGGCGCGGCTAATGGAAACATGGGCGCATGGCCAAGAGGTTTATGACCATCTCGGCGTGGTGCGGCAAAATAAAGACCACATTAAATCAATCGTGATTTTGGGTATAAACACATTCGGCTGGACCTATGCAACCCGCGGCGAAACGCCGCCGGGCGAACGCCCCTATGTGCGTCTCACCGCGCCCTCCGGTGCGATTTGGGAGTTTGGCGAACCGTCGGATGATGAGCGTATCGAAGGAAAAGCCGAGGAATTCTGCCAGACCGTGACGCAGGTGCGTAATATTGCCGATACGCAATTGCAGGTGACGGGGGCCGTCGCCACGGATTGGATGAGCAAAGCGCAGTGCTTTGCCGGTGGCGCTGAAACACCGCCTGCGCCAGGAACCCGCTTCACACGCTAAGCGGTGTTTGCTACACAAAGAAACGCATTTGGAAGAGGAACATCATGTCACTTGCCACAAATACGCCGACCGCGGCGTCGCCGATCGAACCGCGCCACACATGGACGCGCGACGAAGTGGAGGCGCTGTTTGCGCTGCCGTTTAATGATTTGATTTTCCAAGCGCAAAGCGTGCATCGCCAATGGTTCGATGCCAATGAGGTGCAAAAATCGACCCTGCTTTCCATCAAGACGGGTGGCTGCCCCGAGGATTGCAATTATTGCAGCCAGAGCGCGAAATTTGAAACCGGCCTCAAGGCCACCAAGCTGATGGACGTTGATGCCGTGTTGGAAGGTGCCGCGCGCGCCAAAGCGGCCGGTGCCTCGCGCTATTGCATGGGCGCTGCTTGGCGCAGCCCGAAAGACCGCGATATGGAAGATATTGCGGCGATGATTAAAGGCGTACGCGCTATGGGCATGGAAACCTGCATGACGCTGGGCATGTTGTCGCCCGAACAAGCGTCGCAGCTGAAAGAAGCCGGTCTCGATTATTACAATCACAATATCGATACATCGGAAGAATTTTACGGCGATATCATTACCACGCGGACATTTGAAGACCGCATCGAGACCATTGGCTATGTGCAAGATGCCGGTATTAATGTCTGCGCCGGTGGTATTTTGGGGATGGGCGAAGAGGTGGGTGACCGCGCAAGCATGTTAATGACGCTGGCCAATCTCAACCCGCAGCCGCAATCCGTGCCGATCAATATGCTGATCCCGATTGCCGGCACGCCCATGGGTGAGAATGACCCGGTTGACCCGATTGATTTCGTGCGCTGTATCGCCGTGGCGCGTATCATGATGCCGAAATCGGTTGTGCGCCTCTCGGCCGGCCGCGAATGGATGTCAGACGAAACCCAAGCGCTGTGCTTTATGGCCGGAGCTAATTCGATTTTTGTCGGCGAAGCGCTTTTGACGACGGCCAATCCGGCACTGGAAAAAGATAATGACCTTTTCGACCGTCTTGGGCTGAAGCCCATGGCGGCGCACAGCTGCCCATCTGCTGTTTAACCTTCATAGGAGCTAATGATGGATTTGAAACTCAATGCTGATGAACAAGCCTTCCAAATGGGCATTCGCGGTTGGTTCGAAGAGAACCTGCCCGAAGGCCATCCCTATAAGGGCGGCAGCATTATCAATATGACACGCGAAGAAATGGCCGATTGGCAAGCCACGCTGAACAGCAATGGTTGGGGCGCAATCGGCTGGCCGGCCGAGCTCGGCGGCACCGGTTGGTCCGAGCCGCAAAAAGCCATCTTCCAATCGGAAGCGGCGCGCGCCAATGCGCCGGGCCAGTCGCCCTTTGGCGTCACCATGGTCGGGCCGGTGATTTGTGCTTTCGGTACGGATGAGCAAAAAGCCGAGCATCTGCCGCATATTCTCGACGGTTCGCGCTTTTGGTGTCAGGGCTATTCTGAGCCGGGCTCGGGGTCTGACTTGGCCAGCCTGCGCACCATGGCGGTGCGCGATGGCGATGATTATGTCGTCAATGGTCAGAAAATCTGGACCACGCAAGCGCATATTGCCGATTGGATTTTCTGCCTCGTGCGCACCAGCACGGAGGGCAAGCCGCAACAGGGTATTTCTTTCCTGCTCATCGATATGAAATCGCCGGGCATTGAAGTGAAGCCGATTTACTCAATTGATGGCGACCATCACCTGAACGAGGTGTATTTCACCGATGTGCGCGTGCCGGTCAAAAATCTGGTTGGCGAAGAAAATGAAGGCTGGACCTATGCCAAGTTTTTGCTCGGCAATGAGCGCGCCGGTATTGCCGGCACCGATATTATCGTCAATGGCTTGGCCAATCTGAAAACCGTGCATGGATATCTGGCCGAGACAGCCGGCGAGAGCTATCAGGCAGATAGCTTTGCGCGTCGCCATGCCGAATTGTCAGTGCGCTATGAAGCGCTGCAAATGCTGGAAAACCGCGCCCTGTTCGCGGCTGAAGACTCAGGCGATGGCCTCATCCTGCCGCTGCCGATGAAGACTTTGGGCACGGAGCTGCAGCAGGATATGGGCGACCTTGCCTATGACATGCTGGCAGCGGATTCGACGGTTCTGTTCTCGGCTGATTTCACCCCGACAGTTGGTGATAATGAGCCGAATTACCGCGCCGAAGCCCCACACCAGACGCATGCCATGCTGTTCAATCGCGCTTCGACGATTTTCGGCGGCACAACAGAAGTGCAAAAAGGCATTATGTCGAAATTCGTGCTCGGCCTGTAACCGATTAAGAAACGAAAAGAAAGGGCCGCCAATGAGCGGCCCTTTTTTTGCGCGGTATTACGCGAAAAGCGCCTGCATTTGCAGCGCATCCATGACGCGCCGCCCCTTACTATTCCAAACTTGCGTGATTTGTGACGAATAGCCGTCCTTGATAAAGCCGGTTTTTGAGCGCATCAGCCACCAGCCATCCTCAGTGCTCAAATCATCGCTCAGCATATTAATGTGCCAGCTCATCGAGCTTAGCGCGCGAAACGGCTTGGTTAAATGGCCGAAAGCGGCAGGCGGCGTGTCGGCCAACACAATCAGCGGCAGGAGACCATTATCCCAGCTTTTCGGGTCTTTCAGACGGCCCCAAATCAGCATATCGGGATTATCCGAGCCCTCCATGAAGCGTGGGCCGGCGACCCAGCGGCGATCCATATTGTGCAAAAAGCTCGGCGCGCCCTCAAGTGTTTCGTGAAATGGCGGCGCCTGATCCGGGCTTTCGGTGATCTCCTTTAGCGGATAATCCATTTCTTGCGGCAGGTCGCGGGTCACGCCAAAAGTGAAAAAGCCATGCGTGCCGGCACCGGCTTCACTGTCCAGCGTGCCTGAAAGCGTGACATTGTTTTTGCCTCGGCGCAGCATTTGGTGGCGTACGCTCAACTTATCTATTGCCGGTCCGATAAAATTAATCTGCGCCGTGCGAAGCGGCGGCAATTCGCTATGATCATTGGTAATGGCCGCGAGCAATAGCGCGCTCGTCAGTCCACCAAAGGCCGTGCGGCCCTGTTTCCAATTCTCCGGCAAATCGGCAATATAATCTGGGCCGCTGGCCAGAAAATCGGCCATCATTTCGCTATAGTTTTTCATTTTATCCTCTTACTGACCCAATAAAACGGCGCGCGCTTTGCGGTCTTTTTTCAATTCATATTCCCGCGACATGGCAGCGCTGCGGGTCTTGAAAACTTCGCTATGCACCAGTCGCCATTGGCGTCCGCGTGTGGCTTTGGCCCCACTACCGTCATTATGCGCCGCAAGCCGTTTCTCCAAATCCGTGGTCCAACCGACATAGGATTTGTCCGGCCCGCCATCACAGCTTTGCAGCAAATAGACGTAGCAATTTGTGATGTGCCTGTCGGTCTTGCTCATGGCTCCAGTTTGCTTGATTCCTGCGGCAGAATATATTGCTTTACAGTGAATTGGAAAGGGTCTAATCACGCCCGATATTTGGCCGCTAGGGGTAAAAATGTCAAAAGCCGAAACCATTGACGAGACGCTTGTAAGCTTGCCGGAAAATCCGGTCGTGGCCGCCTCTGACGCGCTTTATGGCGTGTCGCGCTGGGGCGATGGGCTGATCGGCGTGCTCGATAATGGCCATATCGGCCTGATGCACCCCGACCGCCCCGACGCCGTGCCGACCGATTTAATGTCGGTTATTGAAAATCTTGAAGAACGCGGCATTTCAGCACCGGTGCTGCTGCGCGTTGCCGATTTTATCAGCTGGCGTATCGACCAAATCAATCAGGCGTTTAACGCAGCGATAGACGAGCTTGATTATCAGGGCCGCTATCAGGGCGTTTTCCCGATTAAAGTCAATCAGCAAGCACAAGTGGTTGACCGCATTGTTGCTTATGGCGAGCAGCACGGCTTTGGTTTGGAGGTCGGCTCGAAAGCCGAATTGCTTATCGCCATGGCGCATAATCTGACAGCCGAAGCGGCGCTGATTTGTAATGGCGTGAAGGATGAGGAATTTATCCGACTGGCGCTGATGGCGCAGCAATTGGGCTTTAACACATTCATCGTGTTGGAAAGCCCGCGCGAAATGGACTTGGTGTTGTCGGTTGCCGAGGCTATGCAAATTCGCCCGCAACTGGGTATTCGCATCAAGCTGACGCATGAGGTGAGCGGCAATTGGGCGGCCTCCTCGGGCGATCGCTCGACCTTTGGCATGACCATTGCCCAAGTCATGGATGTGATGGATCGCTTGCGCGATGCCGGCTATCTCGATTGCCTCAAATTGCAGCACAGCCATCTCGGCAGCCAAGTGCCGAATATTATCGAAATCCGCATGGCGGCGCAGGAAGCGTGCCGTTTTTTTG
The DNA here is from genome assembly GCA_965658615.1 of Alphaproteobacteria bacterium. Classification (GTDB taxonomy): domain Bacteria; phylum Pseudomonadota; class Alphaproteobacteria; order RS24; family RS24; genus UBA8337. Next base: position 31,785 of record CBFHSX010000017.1, read on the forward strand.
TCGAGCTTCGCAAAGAAGGCGCGCCGCTGAGCTGTCTCGATTTGGGCGGCGGCCTTGGTATTGACTATACGGGTGAACACCGCGCGACGGAAAATTCGACCAATTACACGCTGAGTGAGTATTGCCTGAATATTGTCGAGACGGTGAAATATGCCATGGATGAGGCCGGGGAGGCGCATCCGCTGATTATCACCGAAAGCGGTCGGGCCTGCGTGGCGCAAAGCTCCATGCTGCTGTTCAATGTGTTGGAAGCGACGCAATTTGACAGTAGCGAGCCGGTCAGCGCCGCCGAAGACGACCACCAATTGTTGAAATCCATGTTGGCCGTCTCCGATTATCTGTCGCCCGAGCGCCTCAATGAGGCTTGGAACGATTTGGTCTATTATCGCAATGAAATGCGTAATCTGCTGAAAAGCGGGCAGGTGAGCCTACGCGAGACGGCTAAGGCCGAGCGTGCGCATCTTTATTTGATGAGCCGTATCAAGACCATGCTGGCCGATGGCGATCTGGAAAATGACGAAATGCGGGCCGCGTTGGACCAGACGGCGGATATTTATCATGGCAATTTCTCGTTGTTTCAAAGCCTGCCGGATGTTTGGGCGATCGACCAAATCCATCCGATTGCGCCGTTGCACCGTCTCAATGAAAAGCCGCGCCGCCGCGCCATGTTGTCGGATATTACCTGTGACAGCGACGGTAAGATTGACAAATTCGTGCTCGGTGACGGCATTTCCAACACGCTGCCCGTGCACGCGCTGAACGCGCATGAGGATTATTATCTCGGCGTGTTTTTCATCGGCGCCTATCAGGAGACGCTGGGCGATTTGCATAATCTGTTTGGCGACACAAATGTGGTAACGATTGAATTGCGAGATGACGGCTCGTTTGAGCTGATGCACGAGCAAGACGGCGACACGGTTTCCGAAGTTCTCTCCTATGTCGAATATGACCCGCGCGCCATGGTCAATGATTTTAAAAAAACCGTGGAGCGCGCCGTGCGCAAGGGCACAATCAGCCCGCGCCAGCGTCGTGCCATGATTGAGGCGTTCAAAGACAGCATTCACGGATATACTTATTTCGAACATTAAGGGGAGCGGCTTATGTCTCGCGTTTTGGTAATTGGCGCCGGTGGCGTCGGCTCGGTGGCGGTGCATAAAATGGCCATGTTGGCGACGCGGTTCACGCACATCACCCTGGCCAGCCGTCGTCTGGAAAGCTGCGAGGCGATCAAGCGTAGCGTGGCTGAGCGGGTGAATGTGGATATTGATATCGCGCAGCTCGATGCCGATAATGTGAGCGAAACCATTGCTTTAATTGAGAAAACCCAACCGAAGCTGGTTGTCAATCTGGCGCTGCCCTATCAGGATTTGGCGATTATGGATGCCTGTCTGGCGACCGGCGTGCATTATCTCGACACCGCCAATTACGAGCCGCGCGACGAAGCCAAGTTTGAGTATCACTGGCAATGGGCCTATCAGGCGCGCTTTGCCGAGGCCGGTCTGATGGCGCTGCTCGGTTCGGGTTTTGACCCGGGCGTCACCAATGTGTTCAGCGCCTATATTCAAAAGCACCTCGTCTCCCAAATGAAGACGCTGGATATTCTCGATTGCAATGGCGGTGATCACGGCCAGCATTTCGCCACCAATTTCAATCCCGAGATCAATATTCGGGAGGTCACCGCGCCGGCACGGCATTGGCAGGACGGTGCTTGGGTCGAAACCCCGGCGCTGTCGCATAAGCAGAGCTTTGACTTCCCCGAGGTCGGTGCGCGCAATATGTAT